>JBMHDP010000453.1:0-15930 GCA_049889335.1 Planctomycetota bacterium | reverse complement strand
TCCCGGCGGGCGCGGGCGACGTGCAGTTCTCGCCGGCAGGCGACGCCGTCGCGTTCCGCCGGGGCGGCGACCTCTGGCTGGCGAGCCTGCAGGGCGGCGCGCTGCGCCGGCTGACCGAGGTCGGGGTGCCGCCGCGGTCCGCGGTCGCCGCAGGGCGCTACCGCCGGAACGAGGTCGAGGTCGGCCCCTACATCTGGGGCGGGCCGACCTACGCCTGGTCCAAGGACGGCGCGCGCATCGCGGTGCACCTCGTCGACCGGACCGGGGTGCGTGAGGTGCCGTTCCCGAACTACCTGGGCGACGAGACGGACCCCAACCTCGTACGCCGCAGCTACCCGGGTGACCCGAACGAGGCGCGCCGCGTCGGCGTGATCGACGTGGCGTCCGGCGCGCTGCGCACGCTGGCCCTGCCCGATCCGACCGCGACGCGGATCGCGGGGCTCGCGTGGTCGACGCGCGGACACCTGCTGATCGACTGCGAGTCGGACACGGCCGTCGAACGCGCGCTCTACGTGCTCGCGCCGGGCGAGGAGCAGCCGCGCCTGCTGTGGCGACATCGGCGCGAGAGCCGGGTCTACACGACGTGCGCGGCGGCGTGGCACCCCGACAGCGAACACGTGGTCGTGCTGTCCGACCTCGCCGACCGCTACGGCCTCTACGCGCTCGCCCTGAGCGACCCGACGCCGCGGCTCCTGACCGACGCCGCGTCCGACGTGCTGGGCGGCCTGACCGTCACGGACAGCGGGGTGATCTTCTACGAGAGCAACGGCTCGAGCCCGCGGGACCGCCAGGTCTGCAGCACCACGCTCGACGGTCCGGCCGTCGCGTGGACGCGGCGCGGCGGCGACAGCCGCGGCTACCCGGCGCCTGACGGCGCGACCCTCGCGGTCGTGCACAGCGGCGACACGCAGCCGCCTGAGCTCTTCCTCCAGCGCGCGGCGGGCGCCGCGCCGCAGCAGCTGACCGAGTCGACGCCGCCGACGTTCGCGCAGCGGCCGTGGAGCAGGCCGCGCTACGTGTCGTTCCCCAGCGGTCACGACGACGCCGTGCTGCACGCGCGCATCTTCGAGCCGGTCGACCTGGACCGCTCGCGCCGCCACCCCGTCGTCTTCGGCCCGGTCTACTCCAACACCGTGCGCGACCGCTGGGGAGGACGATACGGGCTGCTGCAGCAGCTGCTGGTCGCCGAGGGCTACATCGTCGTGCAGGTCGACGTGCGCGGCAGCACCGGCTACGGCCGCGCGTTCCGCGAGCAGTTCCTCGGCGACTTCGCCGGACGCGACCTCGACGACCTGGAGAGCGCCGTCGACTACATGGAGCGGCTCCCGTACGTCGACCCGGACGCGATCGGCATCTGGGGGAGCAGCTACGGCGGCACGCTGACCGTCTACTCGCTGCTCAAGAAGCCCGGGCTGTTCGACGCCGGCGTCGCGTGCGCCGCCGCGGTCGACCCGCGCTTCTTCGGCGGCGACGACGTCGCGATCGTGCGCCGCCCGGACAGCTTGCCGGCCGCGTTCACCCGGGGCGCGGCGCAGTACGCCGACAACCTCGAGGACCCGCTGCTGCTGATCCACGGGATGCAGGACCAGGTCGTCCCGTTCAAGACGGCGGTCGACCTCGCCGAGGCGCTGATGCACGCCGACAAGGACTTCGACTTCGCGTTCGCGCCGCTCGCGACCCACGGCTGGACCGGCCGGCCACACGACGCGCGCTACCTGCTCGGCAAGCTGCTCGCCCACTTCGACCGCCATCTGCGCGGCCGCTGACGGCGCCCTGGCTTTGGCTTCGGGCTGCGCCGGTCTGCAGCTAGAACGGGGGCATGCGGTGCCCGCGAACCTTCTCTCTCTCGATCGCCGCGGCCGCGCTCTGGGCGGGCTGCGCGGCCGCCCCCGCCTCGGGCTCGCGCGACTACCGGGACCTCTTGACGCTGTTCGCCGACTGGCGCGCGTTCGAGCGGCCACCGCTGCTCGACGGCGCGCCCGACTACACCGCGGCGCGCATGGCGCGCGCCCACGCCGAGTGGCGCGACCTGCAGCGCCGGCTGCACGCCATCGACCCGAGCGCGTGGCCGGTCGAGCAGCAGGCCGACTGGCACATCGCGCGCGCCGAGCTCAACGGCTTCGACTTCGAGTGCCGCGTCCTGCGCCCGTGGCAGCGCGACCCGGCCTTCTACCAGCAGGTCTGGACCTACCAGAGCGACACGCCCGCGCACGAGGGGCCGTGCAACCACGCGCTCGTCGAGCTGTGGACCTACGAGTTTCCGCTCGACGAGGCCGGCGCGACCCGGCTGACCGCCGCGCTGGAGACCGTTCCGCCGCTGCTCGCGCAGGCGCGCGGCAACCTGACCGGCGATGCCCGCGACCTCTGGATCGCCGGGACGCGCACGATGCGGCAGCAGGAGACCGCGCTGCGCACGCTCGGCGGGCAGGTCGGCGACGACGCCCCCGCCGCGCTCCGGGACGCGCTGCGGGCCGCGCGGCAGGCGACCCAGGCGTTCGTCGTCTGGCTCAACGAGCAGGCCCCGCGCAAGACCGGGCCGTCGGGGATCGGCAAGGAGCACTACACGTGGTATTTGCAGAACGTGCACCTCGTGCCGATGACCTGGGAGGACGAGCTGCGGCTGCTCCGACGCGAGCTCGACCGCGCCTGGACCAACCTCAAGCTCGAGGAGCACCGCAACCGCGCGCTGCCGCCGCTGCAGGACGCGCGGACCCCGGCAGAGTACGCGGAGCTCGCAGACGAAGGGGTCCGGCGCATCATGCGGTTCGTCGACCAACAGGAGGTCGTGCCGGTCGAGGCGAACATGGAGCCCGCGCTGCGCGCGCACATGGGCGCGTTCGTGCCGCAGGGCCAGCGCAACTTCTTCGTGATCGCGATGCACTACGACCCGGTCACGCTCTACACCCACTTCTACCACTGGTGGGACCTCGCGCGCATGCGCGACACGCCGCACCCGAGCCCGGTGCGGCGCGGCCCCTTGCTCTACAACATCTTCGACAGCCGCGCCGAAGGCCTCGCGACCGGGGTCGAGGAGATGTTCTTGCACGCGGGCCTCTACGACGACCGGCCGCGGTCCCGCGAGATCGTCTGGATCATGCTGGCCCAGCGCGCGGCGCGAGGCATCGGCTCGCTGCTCGCGCACGCCAACGAGCTGACGATGGCCGAGGCGGGCACGATCCACGTCGACGGCACGCCCCGCGGCTGGATGAAGCGGGAGCCGGACCTGCTCCGCTTCGAGCAGCACCTCTACCTCCGTCAGCCCGGCTACGGGACCAGCTACGTCACCGGCAAGTACCTGATCGAGCAGCTCGTCGCGGCCTACGCGCAGCGACAGGAGCAGCGCGGCGCGCCGTTCGTCCTGCGGGACTTCTTCGCCGCGCTCAACGCGTGCGGCGTCGTCCCGGTCTCCCTGATCCACTGGCAGATGACCGGCTCCCCGCAGCAGGTCCCGGGGGTTGCGTCGCCGCGGCGCTGACCCGAACCTAGCGTCCAAGCCCCTCCTCGCTCGCCTGCTGATGCTCCGCGCTCTGATCCTCTTGCTGCTCGGCCTCGTGTCCGCGTCCGCGCCGGCGCAGGACGAGGCCCGCGTGCTCACCACCTTCAAGAAGGCCTTCGCGGCCCCCAAGGCGAAGAAGCCCGGCGCTCCGCTCGCCGAGAAGACCGCTGCGCTCGCAGCCACCGAGGGCCTCGACTCGGGCAAGGTCGCCGCGACGCTGGTGCGCGGCTGGGAGGGCCTCGCCGCCGAGCTCGGCGCGCTCGACGCCCAGCGCGCGGCCTACCGCGACGAGATGGCCGGCCTGATCAAGGGTCAAGAGGCGTCCGAGCGCCGCACGCTGCCGCGCGGCAAGTTCAACCGGCTCAACGAGCTCAAGCCGCTGCTGGCGACGCTGCGCGAGCAGTGCGACGGCCTGCGCGAGCTCCAGCTGCGGCTCGGGGATCGGATCGCCGAGCTCCGCCGGCGGGACAGCGCGATCTACCTGCTGCGCAAGGTCACCGGCAGCAAGAAGGCCGACCTGCCGCTGCGGCTCGCCGCGGGCCGCGCCATCGGCGGCGCAGCGTCGGAGGTCATCGAGGAGCTCGCCGCCGCGATCACGCGCGCGCGCAAGGCGCCCGAGCAGATCGTGCTGCTCGACGCGATGGCGCTGGCAGGAGACGCCGCGCAGGTCCACGCGACGCCGGTGATCAAGCTGCTGTCGAGCAAGGAGGACGCGGTCGCCGAGCGCGCGGCCCTGGCGCTGGCCAAGATCGCCGTCCCCGAGGCCGTCGGCCCGATGATCACCCTGCTCTCCCGCAGCACCGGCCAGATGAAGCTGCGCGTCGCCGCCGCGCTGGAGGTCCTGACCGGCGAGCAGCACGGCGACAACATCGGCGCCTGGAGCGCGTGGTGGAAGGCCGAGCGGCTCGGCTTCCGCACCAGCGGCCGCGCGCTCGGCCAGGGGACGCCGAGCCACCGCAAGAAGACCAACGACAACTACTACTTCGGCATCCCCCAGGCGGACAGCGAGTCGATCCTCTACGTGATCGACTGCTCCGGCTCGATGCGCGCCCCCGTCAAGATGAAGGGCGGCACCGGCGACACCACCCGGATGGAGGCCTGCAAGACCGAGCTGATCCGCGGGATCGGCAGGCTCCAGCCCAAGCAGAAGTTCGCGATCATCTGGTACAACGACCTGCCCCACTACTGGCAGGACAAAATGGTCCCGGCGTCGAAGGAGAACATCGCGGCGGCCCAGGAGTTCGTGCTCGGGTTGACGCACGCGTCGAGCACCAACATCCACGACTCGCTGGAACTCGGCTTCGGGCTCGCGGGGCGCGGCGTCTACGACCGCTACTACGGGACCGAGCTCGACACGATCTTTCTGCTGACCGACGGCTCCCCGACGAAGCCCGACAGCAGCCCGGACTCGACCGAGAAGATCCTGGTCGCCGTGCGGGCCTGGAATCCCCTCAAGCGGATCACGATCCACGCGATCGCCATCGGGCAGAACCTCAACGAGGGGTTCCTGCGGCAGCTGGCCAGCGAGAACGGCGGCGAGTTCAAGCGCTTCTAGGCGATCCGGCGCTCGCTACACTGGACGGACCGATGGTCCGCACACTCCCCCTCGCTCTCCCGCTCGCGCTCGCCGGCGCCGCCGTCGCCCAGCACGGCTCGACGCAGCCCGACCCGAAGAAGCCGATGTTCGTCGCCAACTCGAGCGACGAGGGCAGCAAGAAGCTCCCGACCATCCAGCTCGCCGAGGGCCTGCGCGCCGAACTGGTCGCCGCCGAGCCGGACGTGTGCAACGGCGTCGCCTTCAAGGTGGACGACCGGGGCAACATCTACGTCTGCGAGACCTTCCGGGTGCGCGACGGCGTGTTCGACAACCGCAACTACATGCGGTGGCTCGACGACGACCTCGCGGCCCTGACCGTCGCCGACCGGGTCGCGAAGTACCACAAGCACATCCCGGACAAGGTCGAGAAGCTCAAGAGCTACAGCGAGCGCATCGTGCTCCTGTCCGACACGGACGGGAACGGCTCGCTCGACCGCGTCACGACCTTCGCCGAGGGCTTCCACGAGCTCGAGGACGGCCTGATCGCGGGTGTGCTGCCAGTCGGCGAGGACGTGATCACCACGCTGATCCCCAAGGTCTGGCGCCTGCGTGACGAGGACGGCGACGGCGTCGCCGACCAGCGCGCGGTCATGTTCGACGGCTTCGGCGTGCACACCTCGCTGATGGGCCACGACATGCACGGCCTGATCGTCGGCCCCGACCGCCGCCTCTACTTCTCGATCGGCGACCGCGGCTTCCACGTCGAGCACGAGGGGAAGACCCACGCCTACCCGCACGAGGGCGCCGTGCTGCGCTGCGAGCTCGACGGCAGCGACCTCGAGGTCGTGCACCGCGGCCTGCGCAACCCGCAGGAGCTCGCGTTCGACCAGTGGGGAGACCTGATCACCGGCGACAACAACAGCGACGGCGGCGACAAGGCCCGCCTCGTGCAGGTGCTGCCCGGCGCCGACAGCGGCTGGCGCATCGGCTTCCAGTGGCTGAACGACCGCGGCGCGTGGAACCGCGAGAAGATGTGGCACCCGCGCCACCCCGAGCAGTCGGCGGGCATCGTGCCGCCGATCCGCAACTTCGCCGACGGCCCGTCGGGCCTCGCCTACGACCCGGGCGTCGGCCTGCCCGACACGTTCCGCGACTGCTTCTTCCTCTGCGACTTCCGCGGCGCGGCCGGCTCGAGCGGGATCCGCACCTTCCGTTTGAGCCGCAGCGGCGCCGGCTACGAGGTGCAGGACCACGACAAGCTGGCCTGGAACACGCTCGCGACCGACGTCGACTTCGGCCCCGACGGCTCGCTCTACCTGTTCGACTGGGTGCACGGCTGGTCGAAGACCGGCAAGGGGCGGATCTTCAAGGTCCGCACGCCGCAGATGGCGAACGACTTCAAGCTGCGCAACAGCGCGCGCACGCTCGGCAGCGACTTCGCCAAGTTCAACAAGGCGCAGCTCGGGCCGCTGCTCGAGCACGCCGACCGCCGCATCCGGCAGAAGGCCCAGTTCGCGCTCTGTGACCTGCAGGCCGTCGACGCCTTGACGGCCGCGACCGCGCAGCGTCGATCCCGCGTGGCGCGGCTGCACGGTGTCTGGGGGCTGGGCGTGCTCCTCCGCCAGGGCGACGCGGGCTGCCGCGCACAGCTGGCGGCGCTGCTCGGCGACGACGACGGCGACGTCCGCGCGATGGCCGCGCGCGCGCTCGGCGACGCGCGCTCCAAGGAGGACGTCAAGCGCCTCACGGACCTGCTCGCGGACGACAACTCCCGCGTCAAGCGCGAGGCGGCGCTCGCGCTGGCCCGCCTGGGCACGGACGCCGCGCCCGCGACCGACGCGCTGTTCGCCGCCGTTCGGCACAACGACGACCGGGACGCCGTGCTCCGCCACGCGCTGGTCTACGCGCTCGGCGAGGTCGCGCCCCGCGCGCAGCTGATGCGCCGCGCCGGCGACGACCGCCGCGCGGTGCAGCGCGGCGTGCTGCTGGCGCTCGCGCGCCAGGCAGCGCCCGAGGTCGCGAGCTTCCTGACGCACGACGACGAACAGCTTCGCTACGAAGCTGCGCGCGCCATCTACGAGACGCCGATCGCCGCGGCGATGCCGGAGCTGGCCCGCCTCATCTACGACGACGATGCCGACAGCGAGCGCGTCGACTGGCGCGCGATCAACGCGGCGCGCATGTGCGGAGAGGCCGAACACGGCGAAGCCCTCGTCCACCTCGCCGGCCTGACGAATCACTCGAAGAAGATGCGCGTCGAGGCGCTGCAGATCCTGGGAGAGTGGGCGAACCCGCGCGGCCAGTGCCGGGTCATCGGCAACTGGCGCCCGTGCGAGCACCGGTCCCCGGAGGTGGTCGCCGCGCTCGTCGGCGCGTGCGGCCAGCAGCTGTTGGCCGACCCCGCGACGGCGACCGCTGCCGCGCAGACGATCGCCGCGCTACGGCTCCAGGACCTCGCCGGCGCCCTCGCGGCCCAGGTCAACCGCGCGGAAGCGCCCGCCGACGCGCGGGTCGCGGCCCTGGACGCGCTCGCCGAGCTCGGCGCGCCCCAGCTCGGAGCGGCGATGGACGCCATCGCCACCGACGCGCCCGTCCAGCTCCGCAAGCGCGCGGTCGCGCTGCTGAGCAAGCGCGCGCCCGACAAGGCCGTCCCGGTGCTCGGAACGCTCCTGGAGAACGCGTCCATCGGCGAGCGCCAAGCGGCCTGCGAGGCGCTCGGGGACCTCCAGCACGAGTCCGCGACCGAGCTGCTCCGGTCCTGGCTCGGGCGCATGGACGACGGCCAGGTCCCCGCTGCGATCCAGCTCGACCTGCAAGAGGCGGCGGGCAAGCACCCGTCCCTCGGACCGCTCCTCGACGCGCGGCGGCAGGCCGCGGCGAAGCTCGGCCCGCTGGGCGACTACCAGGCGTGCCTCGAGGGCGGCAACGCGCGCATGGGCCGCCGCGTGTTCCACGACGTCGCGGCCGCGCAGTGCAAGCGCTGCCACAAGCTCCGCGGCAACGGCGGCAACGCCGGCCCCGTGCTCGACGGCGTCGGCCGGCGGCTCACTCCAGAGCTCCTGCTCGAGTCCCTGATCATGCCCAGCGCCCGCATCGCCGAGGGCTTCACCACGACGACCCTGGAGCTGACCGACAGCTCGGTGCTCTCCGGCGTCGTCACCAGGGATCAGGACGGTCAGGTCACGATCGTCGACATCAACGGCAAGGCGACGGACGTCCCGGCGACCAGGATCCGCGCGCGCCAGGCGAGCAAGAAGAGCGCGATGCCGAAGATGGGCGAGGCGCTGAGCAAGCGGCAGATCCGCGACCTGATCGCGTTCCTCAAGAACCAGAAGGGCGGGCGCTGACGCGCGCGGCTCAGCCGCGCGCGATCCACTCCCGCACGCGGCCGTCCAGGAAGAACGGTACGACCGGCAGCAGCGCGGCGACGCCGAGCACGAGCAGCCGCGAGGTCGGCCAGTCGGTCTCGAACCGAGCGCGCGCCAGCTGCCACATGAACAGCATCCAGACGAAGCCGTGCATCATGCCGACGACGGTCACCGCCGCCGGCACGCCCGCCGCGTACTTCAGCGGCATGGCGACGCCGACGAGCAGTACGTAGGTCACCGCGTCGATGACGGAGAGCCAGCGCACGCGGTGCAGCAGCCGCAGGGTCGCAGGGGTCACGCGAGCAGCTCCTTGCGCACGTCGCCGTATACGTCGGTGAGGCGGAACGGACGCCCCTGGAACTTGTAGGTGAGCTGCTCGTGGTCGACCCCGCAGAGGTAGAGGATCGTCGCCTGCAGGTCGTGCACGTGGATCGGCGTGTCCGCCACGCCGTGCCCCAGCTCGTCGGTCGCGCCGATCACCGCGCCGCGCTTGACGCCGCCGCCCGCCATCAAGAGGCCGAAGCAGTGCGGGTGGTGGTCGCGGCCGAGGAACTTGCTGCCGTTGCGCGCCTCGTTCATCGGCGTGCGGCCGAACTCGCCGCCCCAGACGACCAGCGTGTCGTCGAGCATGCCCCGGCGCTTGAGGTCGGCGATCAAGCCGGCGAGCGGCCGGTCGAGCCGCCTCGCCTGCTTGGGGAACTGGGTCATCAGGTCGTCGTTCGGGCCCGTGCCGTGGATGTCCCAGCCGCTGTCGAACAGGTGCACGAAGCGCACGCCGCGCTCGACCAGCCGGCGTGCCAGCAGGCAGTTGTTGGCGAGCGACGCCACGCCGGGCGTAGTGCCGTACAGCTCGTGGACCTCCTCGGGCTCGCTCTGCAGGTCGACCGCTTCGGGCACCGACGCCTGCATCCGGAACGCGAGCTCTCCCTGCGCGATGCGGGTCGTCGTCTCCGGATCGCCCGCCCGCTGCTCGTGTAGCCGGTTGAGGTCGTTGAGCGCATCGAGCGAGCGGCGGCGGCGCGCGCGGTCGTAGCCGTCGGGGTTCTGCAGGTAGAGCACCGGCTCGCCGGCCGAGCGGAACTCGACGCCCTGGTGCACGCTGGGGAGGAAGCCCGCGCTCCACAGCGCCTTGCCCGCGCTGGGCATCCCGCCGCTGACCATCACGACGAAGTCCGGCAGGTCCCTGTTCTGGCTGCCGAGGCCGTAGGAGAGCCACGACCCCATCGACGGCCTGCCTGGCCGCGGCGCGCCCGAGAACAGCAGGTGCTCGGCGGGCGCGTGGTTGAACTGGTCGGTGTACATCGACCGGATCAGCGTCACGTCGCCCATCTGCTGCGCGAGGTGAGGAAAGAGGTCGCACATCTCGACCCCGTTCGCTGCGCGGATCCAGCCGTGCGGATGTCCGAGCAGCGTGGGGTGGCCCTTGATGAAGGCGAACCGCTCCTTCTGCAGGAACTCGTCGGGACACTTCTTGCCGTGGAAGCGGTCGAGCGTCGGCTTCCGGTCGAACATGTCGAGCGTCGGCGGCGCGCCCTCCATGTGCAGGTAGATGACGCTCTTGGCGCGCGGCGGGGTCCCGGGCTGCTTGCGGTCGTCGCCGCCGCCGAGCGCCGAGCGCAGCGCCGCGGCGCCGACCGAGACGCCGGCGCCCTCGAGGAACCGGCGGCGACAGAGCTGTTCGTAGATCGTCATCGTCGACTCACGAATTCGTCCAGGCACATCACGACGCTGGCGACGACGCCCCACGCGTCTGCCTCGGACGCGCCGAGCGCGCGCTCCTCGCGCAGCAGCGCCACCAGCCGGTCCCGCTCGGCGCGACGCGCCTCGCGCAGCAGGCAGCGACGCCACAGCCAGGCCGCGCCGGCGGCGGGGTCGTCGCGGCCTACCTCCATCGCGAGCGCGCCCAGCGCCTCGGCGGGCTCATGGAACTGCGGGTCGTTCCACAGCACGAGCGCCTGCAGCGGGGTGTTGGTCCGCTGGCGGCGGAGCACGCACGCCTCGCGGCTCTGCGCGTCGAACACCATCATCGCGGGGTGCGGGCTGGTCCGGCGCCAGAACGTGTAGAGCGCGCGCCGGTAGCGGTCCTCGCCCGCAGCGTCGGTCCACTTCGCGCCGCTGTAGAGCTGCCGCCAGACGCCGCCCGGCTGCGGCGGCATGACGCTGGGACCGCCGACCTTGCGGCTCAGCAAGCCGGACACCGCAAGCGCCTGGTCGCGCAGCTGCTCGCCGGTCAGGCGGAAGGCCGGACCGCGCGACAGCCAGACGTTCTCGGGGTCGAGCTCGCGGTGCCGCGCGGTCTGCACCGAGCTCTGCGAGTAGGTCGACGACAGCACGATCGTGCGCAGCAGGTGCCGCATCGACCAACCGGAACCGACGAACTCCGACGCGAGCCAGTCGAGCAGCGCGGGATGCGACGGCCTGTCGCCTTGCGTGCCGAAGTCCTCGAGCGTGGCGACGATGCCGCGGCCGAAGAGCTCGCTCCAGATCCGGTTGGCGAGCACCCGCGAGGTCAGCGGGTTCTCCGCGGACATCAGCCAGCGCGCGAAGCCGAGCCGGTCGCGGCGACCGTCCTCGGGGAGCTGCGGCCAGACCGCGGGCGTGTCCGGCTGCACCTCGTCACCCTGGTCGAGGAAGCTGCCGCGGATGTGCACGCGCGTCACCCGGCGCTTGTCCGCCGGCAGCTCGCGCAGGATCGGAACCAGCGGCCCCTGGTTCTGCTCCATCTCGCGCTCGAGGCGACGGAGCTCCTGGCGATGACCGCCCTCGGACGGCCCCCACAGCTCGAAGGCGAAGCCGCCCGGCCCGCCGCCGTTGGTGACCTTCAGCAGCAGGTCGTTGGCGCCCGGCTTCAACTTGACCACCACGCGCTCCTGGTCGAGCTGGGCGCCGTGCGCCACGTTCTTGCGCAGCACCTCTTCGCCGTTGCACCACGCGGCGATCGCGTCGTCGCTGCCGAGCGAGAGCGTCACCTCGCAGGCCGCTGCGCTCGTCAGCGTGCGGTGCAGGTAGAACGCGCTGTTGGCGCCGCTCCAGTTGTGCACCTTGCCGTCGACGAAGCCCGGCCGCGCCTGCCATCGCAAGCCCTCCTGCTCCTGGTCCAGCCGCGCGCCGTCGCGCTCGGGCGCGAAGGCGCGGTCGCGCGCGTCCGCGAAGTCCCTGCCGGGCACCGGCCCCAACAGGTGCCACGTGCCCGCCTCAGGCCTCGGATCCGAGCTCGCAGCGAGCGCTGCGCGCACGTCGTCGAGCTTCACCTCGAGGGCGGCGGCGGCGGCGACGTTGGCCGCGGTCGGCGCGCGCATGCGCGGCTCGTCGTTGTTGCGGTCGGCGTCGGCGGTCTGGTCGAAGAACGCGAACAGCTCGAAGAACTCCCGCTGCGAGAACGGGTCGTACTTGTGGTCGTGGCACTGGGCGCAGCCCAGCGTCGAGCCCATCCAGACCTGCATGGTCGTGTCGACCCGGTCGACGACGGCGGCGACCCGGAACTCCTCGTCGTCGGTGCCGCCCTCGGTGTTGTTCATGGTCTGACGGTGGAACGCCGTCGCCAGCTGCTGCTCCAGCGTCGCGTCGGGCAACAGGTCCCCAGCGAGCTGCTCGACCGTGAACTGGTCGAACGGCAGGTCGCGCCGGAACGCGTCGATCACCCAGTCGCGGTAGCGCCACATCGTCATCCGCAGCGCGTCCTTCTCGTAGCCCTGGCTGTCGGCGTAGCGCGCGAGGTCCAACCACCACACCGCCCAGCGCTCAGCGAAGGCGTCGGTCGCCATCAGCGCGTCGACGACGCGGCCGCGCGCGCCGTCGCGCGTGTCCTGCAAGAACGCGTCGAGCGCCTCGGTCGTCGGCGGCAGCCCGGTCAGGTCGAGCGTGACGCGCCGCAGCCACGTCGCTGGATCCGCAGGCCCCGACGGCTCGAGATCGTGCGCGCGCATCTGGGCCAGCGCGAGCTGATCGATCGGTCCGCGGGCCCAGGACGCCGGCGCCACGGCGGGCAACTCCGGGCGCTCTACCGGCGCGTAGGACCAGTGGCCGCGCTGCTGGGCAGCGAGGCCCGCGCCGAGGCAGAGGGCGGACAGGACGACGAGGTGCATGGCTGAGGCCGACAGCGGCGCCTCCGATTGTCGGCCAGGGCCGCCTCGGCACAACCCCGTCCAGCGAAGTCCGCCCCGCGCGGCCGCTGCCGCGACGCCCTCACCCACACAGCCGACGCATCACCAGCTCGAGCGGGCCGCGGCCGAAGCGCCGCTTCCAGTAGTGGCAGGCGACGATCGTCACGGAGAAGAACATCGCCACCCGGAGCCAGCCCGCGACGACGCCTTCTCCGGGCGGGAAGCCGACGAGGTCGAACAAGCCGGCGCGGTCCCCGCCGCAGATCAGGATCTGCACGATGTAGATCGTGAACGTCATCTGCCCGGTCGCGACCAGGGGCCCGGACCAGCGCGACGACGACGGCCGGCTGCCGAGCCCGACGCACAGGCAGACCAGGATCGTCGCCTGCGCCGCTGCAGAGACCACGTAGAGCAACCCCGGCGGGATCCGCTCCAGCGTCGTCAGCGTGCTCACCAGCCCGCTGTCGGAGTCCGCGCCCAGGGCCCAGAGTCCGATCGACGCGGCCAGCGCGGCTGCCGCGACGAGCAGCGCGCGCCGACGCGTCGCCAGTCGGTCCACGCCGACCCGCACGAGCAGCATCCCGACCAGGACGAACGCCAGCCACGGGAACAGCGGGTACTGGCCGTCGACGAAGGTGTCCGTGACGTGCAGCCAAGGATCCCAGAACTCCGGGTCCTGGAGCTTCGGCGTCCCGAACGAGTAGCCCCCGTCGTCGTCCAGCGGCGGCGGCGGCGCGTCGAAGTCCATCGGCTCGGGCAGCTCGACCACCGTGAACAACAGCAGCATCGAGACGCCCAGCACGGAGAGGATCGCGGCGACCAGCTGGCGCGGCGACGCCTTGGCGAACAGCATCCCGAAGAACAGGAAGAACGCGTAGTTGTGCAGGATGCTGAAGCTCCAGAGCGTGCTCGAGTTCCAGAGGTGGCCGACGACGAACAGGAACAACGCGCGCCGCATCAGCACGCGCCGCTTGCGCAGGTGCTCGTCGGGGCTGTCGTCCGGGCGCAGCATCAACGCGAGGCCCGTGCCTGCGACGACCGCGAGCATCGACGACGCGCGCCCCCACCACATCTGGTACATCCACATCAGCGGCAGCGGTCCGTCCGCGATCATGCCGACGCCGTTGAAGTCCATCGCGACGTGGATGACCGTGTTGACGACCACGACGCCGTAGATCGCGACAAAGCGCGCGAGGTCGTAGCCGACGAGGCGCTGCGAAGCCGAGGGCATCCGATGAGGAGTAGCGACGGCTGCCTCGACAGCAATCGGATTCGCCGGAAGATCCGCCGCGGCCTCCCGGCGCCCTCTACCGATCTGCGGCCGCCGGGCTAGTCTCGTCGGCGGATGTCCCTGGCCACGATCACCTCCCTCCGACGCAACCTGCGGGAGTGGGCGCAGCGCCCGGGCAACCTCAAGTTCCTCCGGGACGACCAGGAGGCGCAGCTGCGCCGCGGCCTCGCCGAGCCGTCCCGTCGCGCGCAGGCGCAGGTCGCGGCGTGGATGCTGGGGACGTGGCACCTGGGGCACGGCATGCACCGCGCGCTCGACGGCGACAGCGGCGGGTTCGACGAGGTCCGCCAGGGGCAGACGCTGCGGCGCGCGTCGCTCCTCGCGCGCCTCGCCGCACCGGACGCCCGCCGCGGCCGACGGGGCGAGAAGGTCCGGCTGCCGTTCTCGCTGCAGCACGGGGCGTGGACGACCCTGCTCGGGCTGGCGCTGCACGACCCCGGCGCCGAGCCGCTCTACGAGTGGCTGCTCGGCCTGCCCGACATCGCGTTCTCGGAGAAGGACAGCCTGCCGTTCTTCACGCGCGAGCTGCTCGCGCTGCGCGCCGGCCGCCGGGTCAACCGTTCGTCGCGGCTCGGCGACTACGAGGAGATCCTCCAGCACTGGGGCGGCGACGAGCGGCTGCTGGGCCGGGCGCTGGCCGACGCGCTCGATCGACACCTGCAGCAGGCCCGCGGCAGCGGCGCCGACTTCGACGACGCCGCCTGCCGCCTCTACCCGCTCGAGGTGCTGGCCCTCCAGAACGTGCGCGCGTGGCTGGAGCTGTCGACGCCCAAGGTCGACCACCCCCTGATGCACGGCAACCTCGGCAAGCTGCGCCCGAAGAGCCCGTGGCCCCAACACGACCTCGCGCGCCGGCTCGAGCGGCTGCGCTGAACGGTCAGCGGCGGAGGCGGCCGAGCAGGGCGTCGAGCGCTGATTCGTAGAGCGCCGGCGCGTCGCGGAACGCCTTGCCGTGCCCCACCCCCGGGACCACCAGCAGCTCCTTGGTGCCGACGTGCTGCGGCATCCGGTCGAACAGCTCCCGGACCCGCTCGGGCGGCGCCCGGTCGTCGAGCTCCTCGGCCACCACCAGCGCCGGCAGGTCGTGAGCCATGCTCTCGACCACCTCGATCGGTCGCACGTCGGTCATCGAGAAGCCCGACCACGCGCCGATCGACGCCACGATCAGCGAGCGCCACGGCTCGTACATGTAGAACGCCGAGCGCCGGTCGCCGGGCCGCGCGAAGGTCATCATCCGGTGCGCGGCCGCCGTCAGGTCCTCGATCGGCGCGTCGAGCACCACGGCCGCGACGCCGTCGATGCGCGGCAGCGCCAGCGTCACCGCGATGGTGCCGAGGCTCACCCCGAACAGCACCAGCGGTCGCGCGGCGCGACCGGGCTGGCGCCGCACGTAGTCGACGACGGCGACGAGGTCCTCGCTCTCACGGAGCCCCCCGGTGAACGGCGCGCGGCCGCTGCGGCCGTGGTTGCGCTGGTCGACGAGCCAGCACTCACCGCCGCGCTGCCGCAGCATCTTGGCGACCGGCTCCAGCTCGAGCGACGAACGGAACAGCCCGTGCACCAGCACGGCGACGAACGCGGGCTCGTCGTCGACGGCCTCGACGCAGTACGCGCGCAGCTCGACGCCTGCCGGCGTCGTGACCGTGTGGCGCCGGCCGTCGACCGCCGCGAGCGTCGCAGGATCGACCTCGGCGCCAGCTCGCTCCGCGCGCAGGGTGCTGGTGGTCTGCACCTGCAGCGCGCCCGACGGCAGGATCCGCGGTCCCTGGTAGCTCTGCTCGTCGCCCCGAGTGCCGATCACGCGCGAGCCGACGTAGCCCAGCGCGGCCGGGAACGTCACGAACAGGTGCAGCGGATACAGCCCGAGGTGCAGCCAGAGCACCGCCCGCCAGTAGCGCCGCTGCGGTCGCCGCAGCAGCCACCGGACGAGGCCGACGACCAGCGCGAGCGCTACGGTCGGCGCGGTGAACGCGAGCGCCGCCAGCAGCGGGAAGGTCATCGACGCTCCTCACGGAACGCGCTGCGCCCCGCCGGCAGCAACCCGGCGTCCCGGCCGCGCCGCAGCAGCTCCTCGCCCCCGGCGCGGCCGGCGGCGCCGCGGTCGCCGGTGAACTCGTTGACGTAGAGCGCGATGT
>JBMHDP010000452.1:0-5432 GCA_049889335.1 Planctomycetota bacterium | reverse complement strand
GCCGCCTGCGCGCGCCCGTCCAGCTCGGCGACCGCGACGGCGCCGGCCCCCGCGTCCGCGCCGTCGCGAGGCCAGCGCAGCGGCGGACCGCGGCGGGTGGTCTCGGCGGGCAGGGACACGCCGAGCAGCGCGCCCCCCACGTCCGCGGGCACCGCGACGAGGTCCCGGCCGGGCGCGATCAGCAGATCGCGCAGCGCCGGCTGCTGCAGCCAGGACGCGACCGCTGCGCGGGGATCCTCGGACGCGGACCAGAGCACCGTCGCGCCGATCGCAGCGGGTCGCGACGGAAACACGACGGGCTCGACCTTGCGGCCAGAGCGGGCCGCGCGGTCGCGCTTCTTCTGCTCCTTCTGCGCCTTGGCGAGCGCCCGCTCGTAGCGACGCACCGCCAGGAAGTCCGGCGTGGCGTCCACGTAGTAGCCGACCGGCCCGACGTGCGCGTCGGCGCGCGCCTCGTTGAGCGCGTCGACCAGCGCGCGCGCGCGCTCGGCGGCGGCGCGACGCTTGGACTTCTTGTTGGGCAGCGGGTCCCGCCGCATCGCCGCGCGCAGCGCCGCGCCGCGGCCCCAGAACGTGCGCCACTCAGCGTCGATCCGCGGCAGCGGGTAGTCCGTCCGCCGCAGGAACTCCGCCTCGACGTCCGGCGCAGCGCGCAGGCTGCCCTTGCTCGCGTCGAGCTCGAGCAGCAGCTCGGGACGCCAGTGCGCGAGGTAGTGCGTGATCGCCCACGCTTTGACGCGCTGCTCGTTGGTGAACCGCGCCGCCTGGATCAGGACCAGCTCGCTGCTGCGCGTGTCGCTCTTCGACCACGCGGACTCGGTCGCGATCCGCTGCCAGGTCTCGAGGTCCGGCGAGAGCCGGCGCTGCGTGTGCCCAGCCGACGTGCGTTCGGTGAGCTGCTCTTCCAAGAAGCACAACGTCTGGTTGAACAGGAAGCCGCAGGCCGCGTGGCCGACGCCCTCCCAGAGCCCGTCGCTCTTCGGCCCGACCGCGTCCTGCATCACGCCGCGGACCGCGTTGTCGCGGTTGACGGCGAGGCCGAGCTCGCCTTTGTAGACGCGCAGCGACGCGCCGTCGTGCTCCAGGAAGCACATGTCGACCTGGTCCCGCAGGAAGACGAAGCGGTCCTCGGAGAACGCGCCGCGGCAGACCTCCATCGTCGCGGCGTACTCCGACTGGTCGCGCACGAACACGACGTCCCGCAGCCGCCGCGGCCGGAACACCTCGCCGGTCGAGACCCCGAACCACGTGCGCGCGAGCAGCAGCGACCGCTCGCAGTCACGGGCGAGCAGCTCCAGCGTCTCGAGCGGCAGGGACCCCCAGACGCAGAAGTGCTCCGAACGGACCCCGCCGTGCTCCAGGCCGGCGGCCTCCAGCAGCGGCAGACGCTCCTCCTCGAGCACCTCGACGGGGAACTCGGTGCGGTTGAGCCAGTCGCACGCGAGGTGCAGCGCGCGCCCGCGACGCAGCATGCGCAGCTCGTCCGCGGTCCCGGTGAAGCCCTCGAACTCACGGATCGCGAGCGCGCGGGAGGCCTCGGCGTCGCCGGGCGCCATGCCCAGCACCCGCCGCCAGTGCCGCGCCGCGCGCTCGGGCTCCTCCAGCGCAGCCCACGCCGCGGCGAGCGCCCGGTGCTCCTCGATGAGCTGGTCCTCCAGCTTCGCGAGCGCGCGCTCGACCCGTCGCAGCTTGCTGCGGTTCGGCTTGAGGTCCCGGTCGAGCACGACCGCCGCCTCGTCCACGCGCCAGAGCCGTCCGATCTGCACGAACCCCGACTTCTCGCGCGCGCGCGCGTCGTCCTCGTCGTAGTCCATCCAGATCCGGCGGCGCAGCGTCAGCGCGCGCGCGTGCTGCTTCTGCTCCTGGAGCCCGTCCGCCGCGCGATGCAGCCCGGCGACCGCCGCGCGGACCAGCTCGGCCTCGCGCGTCGACAGCGTGGCGCGGTCCTGCGCCAAGGTCGGCGCGGCGAAGCAGAGGATCGCCGTCAAGGCGAGGCCAGGGGGTCGCATTCCACCCAGGCTACGCGATGATGCCGAGGCATGCACCGCGCGCGGCTGTCCCGACTCCTGCTCTCCTCGCTCGCCGCGCTCGCGCCGGCGAGCGCGGTCGTCGGCCAAGAACCGCCGACGCGCCCCGCGGACGCGCGCGTCCTGATCGTGCAGAACCTCGCGCCGCACCCGCGCCGCCAGCCGACCTCCTGCGTCGTGCCGTTCGCAGAAGGGGTCGCCTTCGACCCGCCGGGGCTGACGGTCGAGGGTCAGCCGACCGTCTGGGAGCCCTTCGGCGAGCGCTGGCCGGACGGATCCTGGCGCCAGGCCGTCTGCCTGTTCCGGGTCGACGTCCCGCCGCTCAGCGAACAGCAGCTGACGCTGCTGGCCGGGCGCGCGACGCCGAGCCCGCAGCGCATCGACATGCCGGCCGCCGAGCTGGAGGTGGTGGTCCGGCACGACGGCCGGGTCGCTCGGGCCGCGCCGACGCGCGTACGCGACCTCGAGAAGAACGCCTTCCGCCGGGTCGAACTGCGCCGCGCGCGCGTCGGCGACTCGGGCCTCCTCGCCGAGCTGATCGTGACCGCCTGGCGCGACCAGCGACACGCCGACGTCAGCCTCACCGTCTACTTCTCGGACCCGGACACCGCGGACATGCAGCGGCGCGTCGAGGAGCTGTCGGTCGAGTGCCGAGGCATGGCGCTGGTCCTCCGCCACGGCGGCTACCTCGGCATGTCCCAGCGCACCACCCCCTACGGCAGCCGCAGCGTGCTGCTGCGCGACCGCGCGATCGGCGACGGCCAGGGTCTGCGGCGCGTCGGGGTGCTCGTCCCGCCGCTCACGGGCGACAAGGACGCCGACGACACGCTCCGGGCCAACGCGGTCGCGCCCGTGCTGACCGCGACCAGCTGGCGCAGGGCGGAGGCCTTCGGGCCGTTCGGCGTGGTGCCGCCGCCGCCGCCGTGGCTGCGCGGGGACGCCCTGCGCGTCCACTTCGCGCGGCGGCACAAGGTCTTCGTGCAGCGCGAGGCGCCGGGCGGCGACCCGTTCGGCGTGTTCGCCCACGGCCTCCAGCGCATGGCGGGTCAGACCGGTGACCAGGCCGACTTCGGCACCTGCAAGCTCTCCGCGGTCGCGTGGACGGGCGTCCCGAGCATGCTGCTCGAGGTCGAGCTGTCGGTGCTCCAGGAGGCGTGCCGGCCGGTGCACTTCTTCGAGGCCGACGGCGCGCCCGTGGACCCGGCCCGGCACCCCGACTGGGTCGTCTGGAGCGGACGCACCCACTGGCACGGCGGCGTCAGCGAGGACCGGCTCGGCAAGCCGCTCCCCGAGCCGTCCCACGAGACCCAGGGCTGGACCGGGAAGGACCGCCAGCACTGGTCGAGCAACTACCTCGCGGCCTACGCGCTCCTCACGGGCGCACACTGGGCCCGCCGGGAGCTGGAGAACGAAGCGCGCCTGTTCCTCGCGGGCCAGACGCTCGATCCGCGCCGCACCACGTCGAACACCGGGGCCCCGCGCGGCGCGGGGAGGACCCTGCTCGCGGCGGCCTGGAACCTGTGCGTCAGCGGCGACGAGCGGCTCGCTCGCCGAATGGACGCGCGCACCGACCAGATCCACGTACGCCAGTGGGCGGGCCGCGGGCTGGCGAGAGACCAGGTCCGGCCCATGGGGGTCAGCGCGCCGGACGGGCGCCTGCTGCGCGGCGAGCACCCGTTCTGGAACCCCTGGCAGGACGCCCTGGCCGCCGTCGGCTTCGCCGCGCAGCACCGCATGACGGGCAACGCGAACGCGCGCCTGCTCGCCGAGGCCTTGGCCTGCAACGTGGTCCGCCACGGCTGGCTCGTCGACGAGCGCGGCAGCGAGGTCGGCATGGCGATCCGCTGGCAGGACGGACGGCCGTTCTCCGAGCGCGAGTGGCGATCCCGCGACGACACCCTGGCCCAGTGGGGTTTCGGCACGTCGTTCTCGGAGTGGTCGGTCGGCGCGCTGGAGATCGCACGGGTCGCGGCCGCGCGGGACGGCGACGACCAACTGCGCGACAAGGCCGCAGGCATCCAGGCGAGCATGCGGGGCGCCCGGCGGCGGCCGCCGGCCGACTACCCCTACCTGTCGGGGCTCGACCGGTTCGGCGAGTGGGACGCGGTCCGCTGGGCCCCCGAGTAGCCACGCCGGCCCGACGCCGGACGCACCCGCCATGACGGACAGCTACCGCACCCTCGCCGCGCACGTCGAGCACGAGCCTGAGAAGACCCGCGGCTCGCGGCACATCGCGAACCTGTTCCCGGTGCCGGACGCCGCCGCCGTCGAGGCCGCGCTCGCGTCGGTGCGCGCGCGGATGCCCGACGCCCACCACCACGCGTTCGCGTGGCGCTTGGGACGAGGGGATCAGGACTTCCGCTACAGCGACGACGGCGAGCCCAGCGGCTCCGCGGGCAAGCCCATCCTGCAGCAGCTCGACGGGCAGGAGCTGACCGACGTGCTGGCCGTCGTCACGCGCTACTTCGGCGGCACCAAGCTGGGCACCGGCGGCCTCGTGCGAGCCTACGGCGGCGCGGTCCGCGCCGCCCTCGAGGTCGCCGAAGTGATCGAGGTCGTGCCCCACGCCACGCTGCGGGTCACGCACGCCTACGAGGACTCCGGCGCGGTCGCCGCCGTGCTCAGCCGCTTCGACCTGGAGCCGCGCCGCTGCGACTACGAGCTCGAGGTGTGCGCCGAGCTCGAGGTCCCGCAGGTCGACGCCGACGCGCTGGCGCGCGCGCTGCGCGACGCGACGGCCGCGCGCGCCCGGGTCGAAGTCACCGACAGCGACCGCGCTCGCTAGCCGAACAGCGGCCGCAGGATCGTCAGCGCGAGGATGAGCAACACCATGCCGATGGTCGCGAGGCGGAAGTAGAGCCTCGCGAACAGGTGACCCCAGCGGAACGGCCACGTCGTGAACCCCCGGTGAGGGCGCCGCTCCAGGGCCACCTCCTGCCGCGGCGGCGCGCCGCGGTGTCGCTCCAGCAACGCCCGGACCTCGGGCGCGTCGCGCTCCCGGACCGCGACGAACGGGCGCAGCTCCCCGACCCTTTGCGGCAGGAGCGTGACCGGGCCGTCGATCGGGGGCTCTTCGTTGGCGAAGGCCAGCCACCCCAGCTCCCGCAGGCGCGCGGCGATCGCCGCGGCCTCGTCGCGGTCGAGCGGGTGCCAGACCATCAGGTAGCGGCCCCGCAGGACCTGGACGCGGTAGCGGCTGCGGCCGAGCAGGATCCAGACGACCGCGAAGGCCGTCACCACAAAGGCCAGCGGCACGAAGCGCCAGGGATCGAGGAGGGCGAACACCGAGACAGGGTAGCGCGCCCCCGCGTCAGGAGCGCGCGGCCTCGGCGGCGCCGGGGTTTCGCGCCCCGGCCGGCGTGCCGCGCCGCGCGCCAGCCGCGCTGCCGGTGAGGGCGCTGCCGG
>JBMHDP010000451.1:0-5290 GCA_049889335.1 Planctomycetota bacterium | reverse complement strand
CGCTCGCCGAGGTGGTCCAGGTGGCTCCCGATCACGACGTATTCGTCCTTGAGCGCAGGGTCGCTGCCGGGGAGCACGGCCCAGACGTTCATCGCGGGCGCCTGCGCGGTCTCGACCTTCACGGCGACCTCTGCGGTGAGGTCGGTCGTGGTCATCATCGGGGCGTCCGCTATCGCCTCGAGGCTCAGCTCCGCGAAGCCGAGCAGCTTGGCGACGTCGGCGCCGCCGATGTTGACGTCGAGCGGTCGGTTGGCCGCCGCGCTGGCGGCAGGGTTTCGGCCGCGGCGCCCCATGCCGCCGCGCGCCTGCATGCCGCCCTGGACCTCGTCGCGGTTCGCGAACACGAAGGCCGCGGCGTTCTTGCCCTGCAGGCCGCGCATCACGGCGAACCGGGCGAACGGCAGGCTGGCGGCGTCGGCGCGCACCACCGCGACGACGACCTTGCCTGCGAGGTCGAGGTCGTCGAGCCCCTCGATGCGGGGCATGCGGCGACCGCGGCCGGCCGGGACCTCGACGTTGAGCAGGACGACCGCGCCGCTCGCTTCGGTGTCCTTCGAGGCGTTGCCGCTCAAGCGGGCCGCGGGCACCGTCAGCACCGCCTCGCCGCCCCGCGAGAACGTCAGCGTCGCCGCGGTGACCTTGCTCTGGTTCCAGGGCATCTGTTGGAAGTAGCCGCCGTCCTCCCCGCGGGCCTCCAGGCCCAGCGCTCGGAAGTGGTCCGCGACGAACTCCGCCGCCTTGCGGTAGCCCTCCTGTCCGGTGCCGCGGCCGGCGAACTCCGGGCCCGCGAGCTTGTGGAGCCACGCGGAGCACTGCGCGGCGTCGACGCTCTCGGCGCCCTCCCGGCGGTCATCGGAGACTTGCTGTGCCGAGCTGGCGGCGGCGAGGGCGAAGGTCGTGGACAGCAGGAGGGGGAGCGATGGTCTCATCGATGCGCTGGGTCAGGAGGGGCAGGCGCGGGCCGCAGGGGACGCCGCAGCAGTAGGTGTAGCCGACGCAGCCGTCCGCGGGAGGCAAACTTGTGTCGGGTTCGTCTGATCGCCGCGGCCGGACCGCGGCGAACTGGGGACGACGGTCTTCCCGTGGCTTCACCTGGACCGTACGATCTCCGCCCCCGATGACGACCCCGCGCCTGGACGACCTGCCCCTGCGGCGCCGCAAGCAGCGGCTCCGTCGCCGCCTCAAAGAGGTGCCGGTGCTGCCGAGCATGGTGACCCTTGCGAACCTGTTCTTCGGGTTCCTGGCGATGGCCAAGGTCGCGGACGCGCTCCGCGTGTCGACGCCGGGCGCGAGCTTCTCCGAGGTGTCTTTCTACTTCGAGACCGCGGCCGTGCTCGTGTTCGTCGCGATGGTGTGTGACGCGCTGGACGGCCGGGTCGCGCGGATGACGGGTCAGACCTCGAGCTTCGGCGCCCAGCTGGACAGCCTCGCGGACATGGTCACGTTCGGCCTCGTGCCCGCCTTCATCGCGAAGGTGCTCGTGGACTGGCACGCCCAGGCCGACGGCAACATGCTGCTGCCGATCGGTCCGAAGATGTTCTACGCGGCGGCCGCCGTCTACGTGCTGGGCGCGGCGATGCGGCTCGCGCGCTTCAACGTGGAGACCGGCGCAGACGAAGACGACCACCGAGAATTCAAGGGGCTCCCGTCACCCGCCGCGGCCGCCGTCGTGTGCGCGCTGGTCGCCATGTTCTGCACGCGCGGCAGCGAGTCCGCAGAGCTCGGGCCGTGGCTGCTGGCGCCCGCGCACTACGACCGGATCGTCCAGGCGATGCCTGGCGTGCTGGTGCTGTTGGGCCTGCTGATGATCTCTCGCGTGCCGTACCCGCACGCGGTCTTCGCGCTGGCCAAGGGACGCCGGAGCATGCCCTTCCTCGTCTGCGCCGTGCTGATCGTCGCGGTCGCCGCGATCGAGTGGCAGCTGGCGCTGGTCACCCTGACGCTCAGCTACGTGTGCTGGGGGATGATGCTGGGCGCCTACCGCCTGCTGTTCGGCTCGCGGGGCGGGCCAGACGACGACGTGGAGGTCGACGTCGACGCCGACCGCGACGTCCCCGTCCGCTCTACGCCTTCCCGCAACTGACGTGGAGCTCGCCTACGTCGCCCTCGGCAGCAACGTCGGGGACCGCCGCGCGCACCTCGAGGGTGCGTTGGACGCGCTGCGCGCGTGCCCCGGTGTCGAGGTTCGTCGGGTGTCGAGCTGGCTCGAGACGGACTTCGTGGGCGACGGTCCAGCGCAGGGACGCTTCCTCAACGGCGTCGCCGAGCTCGCGACCCGCCTGTCGCCCGCGGCGCTGCACGGCCTCCTCCAGGCGCTGGAGGTCGCCGCCGGCCGGCCTGCGGCGCACGCGCGCAACCACCCGCGTGAGCTGGACCTGGACCTGATCTTCTTCGGGGAGCAGCGGTTGGACACCCGCGACCTGGTCGTCCCGCATCCACGCTGGCACGAGCGGAGCTTCGTGACCGGCCCGCTCGAAGAGCTGGGGCTGGACCTCGCGCGCCAGCCCCGCGCGCGCGCGGCGTCGCTGCTCGAAGAGGAGCACGCCCTGGTCGAGCGCGTCTCGGAGTGGCTGCAGGGTGGCTGCACGATCGGGCTCGTGCCGACCATGGGGAGCCTGCACGCGGGGCACGCGAGCCTGATGGCGCGCGCGCGCGTCGAGTGCGACCGGGTCCTGGCGACCGTGTTCGTCAACCCGCTGCAGTTCGGTGAGGGCGAGGACTTCGCCGCCTATCCACGGGACCTCGACGGAGACGTCTCGGTCTGTCGGCGGCAGGGCGTGGACGCGATCTTCGCGCCCGCGGCCGAGGCCATGTACGGAGAGGGCTTCTGCAGCCGCGTCGCCGTCGGTCGCGAGGCGGCAGGCATGGAGGGCGCGCAGCGGTCCGGGCACTTCGGCGGGGTCGCGACGGTGGTCGCGCGGCTGTTCGCGCTCACGCGGCCGCACCGCGCCTACTTCGGGGAGAAGGACGCGCAGCAGGTCGCCGTGATCCGGCGGATGACCCGCGACCTCGGGTTCCCCGTTCAGGTGGTGCCGTGTCCCGTCGTGCGCGAGCCCGACGGCCTCGCCCTGTCGAGCCGCAACGTCTACCTGGGCGCGGCGGATCGTCGGGCCGCGACCGTGCTGGTGCGCGCGCTCCGGAGCACCCGGGAGCAGTATCAGCGCGGCCTCCGGGACCGCGACGCGTTGCTGGCGCGCGCGCGCGCCGTGCTGCGGTCGGAGCCGCGCTGCCAGGTCGACTACGTGGAGCTGCGCCGGGAAGGCGATCTGCAGCCGCTCCCGCCGGGCGACGTCGACGGCGGCCGCGTGCTCGTCGCGGCCCGGTTCGTGGACGGCGCGCGCCCGGTCCGGCTGCTGGACAACCTCTCCCTGACCGACGAGGGCCTGGAGTGAGCCGCCTCCCGCGGGCCCTCTGGACGCGGTCCCCCGCGAAGCTGAACCTCGACCTGCGCGTGGTTGGGCGCCGCGAGGACGGCTATCACCTGCTCGACACGGTGTTCCACGCGCTGGCGCTGCACGACGACGTCGCGGTGTCGCTGGCGCCCGGGGAGGTCCGGATCGCGGTGACCGCCGACGCAGAGCGCCTGCTCGTGCCGGCCGACGAGCGCAACCTGGTCGTGCGGGCGCTGCGTGCGCTGCAGGAGGCGGCCGGCGCCGACGCCGGCTTCGACGTCCGGCTGCACAAGCGGATCCCCAACGGAGGCGGCCTCGGCGGCGGCAGCAGCAACGCCGCGGCGGCGCTGCGGATCGGCAACGAACTGCTCGCGCGCCCGCTCGATCCCGCCGCGCTCGCGGCGCTGGCGCTCTCGCTGGGCGCGGACGTGCCGTTCTTCCTGCGCGGGGGCACGCTCCGCGGTCGCGGCGTCGGCGACGAGTTGACGGACGCGGCGCCGGTCCACGCGCACTTCGTGCTGCTGGCGCCGGCCTACGGCTGTGAGACCGCGGCGGTCTACAAACTCCACGCTGAGCTTGCGGCGCACCGCGGCAGCGATACCGTCGATCGTAACTGCGGCGTCCCGGTCGCAGCCGTCGACATGTTCCGAGGCTTTCGTAACGACCTGGAGCCGGCCGCTATGCAGCTCCGCCCGGCGCTGCGCGCGCTGCGGGACGCGGTGGGCGTCCTCGGGTTCCCGACCGTGCGGATGTCCGGCAGCGGCTCGACGCTGTTCGTAGGCTTCGAGGACGCCGCGGGCGCCGAGCGCTGCGCGGCGACCCTGCGGCGCGCGTTGGCGAGCGGCGCGCACGGCCTCGTCGACGTGCTCGTGACGCAGAGCGAGGCGCCGTCGGGTTCGAACCTGCCGTCCGACGCTCCGGACGACGCTCCGGACGGTGGGCGCGACGGCAGCCGGGGCGGCGACAGCCTCGCCCCGCTCAGCCGGGACCTGCCGCCCCACCTGCACGCGCGGCCCGCTACCTGACGCGCCGACTGCCTGCACCTCTCGCGAGCCTCTCACTCCTACGAAGCGCATGCCCGACTCCCAGAGCCAAGATCGCCGCGAGCCGGCGCGGAACTTCGAGGTCACGGAGGTCCGGGTCAAGCTGTCGGCGGATCCGCGCAACAAGCTCAAGGCCTACTGCAGCGTGACGATCGACGACGCCTTCGTGGTGCGGGACCTCAAGATCATCGAAGGGAGCCGCGGCCCGTTCGTCGCGATGCCGTCGCGGAAGCTCTCCGACCACTGCGAGCGGTGCCACCACAAGAACCACCTGCGCGCGGCCTACTGCAACCACTGCGGCGCGCGCCTCGATCCCGAACGCGCGCCGCGCGACGAGCGCGGGCGGGCGCGCCTGCACGCGGACCTCGCGCACCCGATCAACAGCGCCACCCGGATCGAGATGCACAAGGCCGTCGTGCGCGCCTACGCCGAGGAGGTGGAGGCGGCCAACGCCGCGGGCGCCGACTACCGCCCGAAGTCGTTCGAGGACTTCGACCACCTCAGCGAAGTCGTCGACGACGAATACGTCGACGAGCTCGAGCGCCGTCAGGAGGCGCGGGAACGCCGCCGGCGCGAGGCCGAGAGCGCGGGAGGCGGCGCGGCTGCAGAGGCGTGAGCGGGTCATCGGGTCTCGGCTCGTCGGCGCGCATGCGCTAGCCTACGGCCCCGATGCCAGTCCGGATCGCCATCGTCGGCCACGGCCGTGTGGGCAGCGCGTTCGCGCGCGGCTTCGCCGGCGCAGGCGCAGCGGTGCTGGGCTTCCTGGGGCGGGACGCGGACCGCGCGCGCGCAGCGGCGGTCGCCGCAGGCGTCGGCGACGCGCTCACGCCGCGCGACCTCCGCCGCGCGCACTGC
>JBMHDP010000450.1:0-14988 GCA_049889335.1 Planctomycetota bacterium | reverse complement strand
AGCTGGTCGTCGACCAGCTCCCGGTGCTGCCCGGTCGTCAGGACGCGCGCTTCGGCCCAGCTCGCTTCGCGCAGCGCGCGCACGACCGGCGCCATCTTGATGGCCTCGGGGCGCGTCCCGACGACGCTGAGGATGCGGTGCAAAAATGGCAAGGCGTAGCAGGAGGATGAGCGCGTCAAGGCTGCATGGCAACTTCGCCTCCCCAACTTGTCGTCGCGGCACGAGTAACTTGGGTCCAGAGGGCAGCGACGGAGTCAGGTTATTTTGATGCGGACCGGCGAGCGAAGCCCCGGCTCCGCGTATCAGGCGTCATCCATGAAACAACAAAGCCGGGTGGCTAAGCCGCGCTAGCCCTCTGCTTCATGCTCAGTTGGCTGGATGCGCGCCCATCCGAGGCCGATGAAGAGCCAAGCAGCGCCTACCCATTGTGCCAAATAGCGAGGTAATCCCTCGCGCAGGAATAGGTCGAGGACTTCGGCTGGGCGGGATGACAAGTAGACGACGACGGCTGCGAAGCCGATCAGTTGCACCGCGACCAACGGGCGCAGGGGGCCAAGGGACTGGCGCCATGCGACGACCAAGCCTGTCGCGACAGTCAAGCCAAACGTAAGCCCGAACTCCTTGACCTGAACGAGCGTCAAGAGCCCATGCCCCGTGATCTGCGGTATCGCTGCAATATCGACTCGGATTTGCAAGAGCCTAGGCAAGCCCCAAGCGGCAGGTGTATCGGCGGCGCGACCAAGCAAGATCAGCGCAGCCAGCGCGATGACTAAAGAAGCCAGCGCTAGCGAACGCGATCTTAGTGTGCGCAGGGCTGTGCCCAGCAACAGCACGCTGGCGGGAGCCAGAAGTTGAACCAGAGACTCAGCAGGTAGCGCGAAGTCCGGTTGACGGACGAGGTGCTGGAGTGGGACGGTGAGCGCGAGGCCGATGGTGCCGCCCACAGTGCCGCCCACTGCGCTCCGTCGCCGTCCGGACAGCGCGGCGATGATGAGTATGTTGAGCACGTGGATCGTGCCCTCGACCTTCGCCATCGGTAGCAGCAGGCACGCGCAAGCCGTCAGTCCCGGGCGGTCTTCGGTCAAGCCGATGACGGCGTGGAGCAAGAGCGCTGCGACGAGCAGGTCTGCGAAGCCGGAGTCGGCTCCGCCGCCACCAGGCTCTAGGAAGAAGGGGACCAAGAGCAGGCCGGATACGGCTATGCGCATCGCCCTGTCGTTGAGGCCTGCACGTCGAAGCGGGGCAGGCAATGCGAGGGTCAAGAGCAGCCAGAGCAGCGGGAACAAGACGCGTGCGCCGTGATCACCCAACCACCCGATCCCCAACGCGAGCAGAATTGGTTGGAAGAGCGGGTAGCCACGGGCGTAGTTGAAGACGTTTGAATCAGAGAAGTAGGGGTGGTTCAGCGACCCGTCGACTGCAAGCCATCGCGCGTTGGCGGTCCATGTGGCAAGGCCGTCCCAGGAGCGATCGAGCGTCGCGACGGACCCATATGTGATTGCCAAAGACCCGACAACGGCCAGCGAGGTGAGCGCTGGATGCCCCAGGTTGGGAAGGGCTGGCAGCTTCAGCAGCGCTGCGACGATCAGGGCAGCAGGGAGCAGCCAACTACCGATCGAGGCTCCTGAGAGCAGCAGCAAGTGTGACGACACACCGAGTAAGACCAACGACCAGACCGCCCACGGGACGTCGCTCCGCAGCGCTCGGAGACTCACCGCCGCGTCCAACTCAAGGCACTCCTACTGCCGACTACGACGGGTATGCCGTGCCCCTGCTGATCGAGCCAAGGAGGTTGCCCCTTGAACACGGGCTGGCCTGACGCGGAGCCTCCTGGTGTGAGTGCACCCGCGTGGACCAGGATCCTGGGGAACATCAAAGGTGCGAGCAACTGCAAGCATCCTGCCGTCTCTCCGTCGAAGAGGAGCGCTTGATCTTCTGGAACGTTTTCAATCAACCATGCGGCGAGCCGTCGTGTTTGCTCGCCAGTCTGCCGGAAGTGCCAGATGGGGCCAGCCTCGTGGTACTCCGCGACCACGCGGTGGCGCTTCAGGATCGACCCTCGTACGAAGCGGATTCCTGCGATTGTCAGATGCACTACTGTGAGGAGCGCGAGCAACGTCGACGCGATGCCGCACAGTGAACGTAGGGAGGTCCGCCATGTTCGTTCAGTCATCAACTCTTGAGCCACCAGATGCGTTGCGATCTTGTGCAGACAGTGAGCGAACACCAAGTCAGCTCTGAGAGCAAAACCGGAACCTACAGCCGAAGTCTTGCAACCTGGCAATACCGTTCTTCGAGACGATCGGCGACGCTGGCGAGAGAAAATGCTGCTTTGCCATTCTGCGCGCGTTGGCAGCCAGCACACAGCTGCCCGCACGGTCGTCGTGCAGTTGGGCGACGGTCGCCGGAATGGACTCTGCGCTTCGGTCAAATGGCCATCCCGTGTGGAGATACCCGACCTCTGGAAGGTTGCAGCACGTGCTGAGTAGCAGCGGGAGTCCTCTGGCCGCTACTTCGAGTGCGGCGTTGGGAAGTTCCTCACTCGCAGCGGTATAGCTGCCGGACCATCTCCGGGTAGTCGAGCGGTGGGGTGAGCTGGACCACGTCGACGTCGGCGGGCTCGCGCCGGACGGCGTCGCGGACCTCGGGGTTCGGGTGGACCGGCAGCAGCAGCGCGAGGTCGCCGCGCGCTGCGAGGCGCCGCAGCGCGCGGAGGATGCCGGCGAGGCCTTCGCCGAAGTTCTCGCATCGGTGCGTCGTGACCAGGACGCGGCGCTTCCCTCCGCTCGCAGAGTCTCCTTCGACCCCGAGCTGAGCGCGGGTCCAGAGCAGCGCGTCGACGACGGTGTTGCCGGTGACGAACACCTGCTCGGTGACGCCTTCTCGGCGCAGGTTGTCCTTGGCCTGCTGAGTCGGCGCGAAGTAGAGCTTGGCGATCCGGTCGGCCAACAGGCGGTTGGCCTCCTCGGAGAACGGCGCGTCGAGCTCGCCAGTGCGCAGCCCCGCCTCGACGTGCCCGAACGGGACGCGTCGGTAGCAGCACGCGAGCCGGGGTGATCTCGAAGAACGCCAGCTGGTCGTCGACAAGCTCCCGGTGCTGGCCGGTAGTCGGGCCGCGCGCGTCGGCCCAGCCCGCTTCGCGCAGCGCACGACTGATCTGCGCCATCTTGATGGCCGCGGGGCGCGTCCCAAGCGCGCTTGGAGTGCGGTGCCGCTGGCTCACGCCGCGTGAGGATGCTAGCAGCCCGGCGGGACGGAAACGCCGTCAGGCCGCTGTGAACGTCATTTTGTCGGCGCCTCGCAGCGGGAGCGCCGCCGCGACGAAGGCCCAGGCGATTCCTGTCGCGTGGATCAGCAGGAGCGGCGCGCGGGACCGGAGGTCTTGCTCGAGCTAGAGCTCGAGCTCGAGGTCGGAGGTCGCGAAGGTCGCGAACCAGATCGGGAGCAGCCAGACGAGCCAGACGCCGAGCACCTGGGCGCCGAACCGCACGGGATGACTAAGCGCAGGCATCGCCAGCACCGCGACGCCGCTCTGCGCGAATCGCCCGCAGAGGACGCCGTGGTCGAGGAGCGCGCCCCCGACCTCGGCGAGGAGGGTGACGCGCTCCTAGAGCCGGCCGACCTCGCGCAGGTAGCGCGCCAGCGAGCCGCCTTCGTTGGCGGACCACTCGGCGAAGAGCGGCAGGCACGCGAGCAGTGCGCCGCCGAGCAGCAGGCCGATCCCAAGTCGCTGCCGCGCGCTCCGCCCAGGCCAATTGGTGCTGCAGCGGCAGCAGCACGGCCGCGCCCGCCGCGAGCCCGAGGGACGCGCCGAACAGTACCGACCGGTCGGCGCAGAACCACGCTGCGATTACCAGCGCGCCGCCGTAGGGGAGGCCCTCCGGCTTACTCCAGCCCATCATCGCGACCCCGAGCGCGATCCAGCGGCGGTCACGGATGACGCATCCGGCCGCCGCCACGGGCGTCCACGCGGTGAGCGTGAAGTCGGCGTAGCTGCTGTCCACGGTGCCGCTGTAGGTGCCGACGATGCCGGCGTGAGCCCGAACGCTGCGGCCGTCATCGCGGCGAGGCCCGGCGAGACTCCGCGCCCGCTGGCAGCGACAAAGACCACGAGACAGGCGACGGCCCACATCAGCGGGAGCGGCAGCCGCCTCGCCCCGGTCCACGCGCCCGGGAGCAGTGCCGCTCGCACCAGTCGCCATGGCCGCTCGCCGGTCACCGGACCTCGAGGCGCAGTGCGGCGCCGTCCGAGACCAGCACGAACGGCGAGATCGGGCGGCCGCGGTGGGCCGTGGCGTCCGGCTCGAGCAGGTTCTCGCGGGCGAGCAGCTGCGGCCACAACAGCCGCGGCGCGAACTCGATCGCGCCCTTGAACGCGCCCTTGAACGCGCCCCACACGGCGATGATCGCGTCTTCGTTCGTCTCGCGACGCAGGCGTTCGATGAGCTCGGTGCCCTCGAGGTGCGCGGCCGCGAACAGCCACGCCGCGTCGCCCGTGGCGTGCGGTGGCGCCAGAACTCGCGCCTTGAGCGGCAACGCGCGCGAGCATAAGTGTGCCGCTGTGCCACCGCGACTAGTTTGACCTGTGGGTGTGCACGCTGTCTGCTGCTCTCGTGTCATCGATCCGGGCGACCTTAGTGATCCCATGCCGCGACGCAGCGGGGCACCTTCGGCCGCTGCTCGAGTCGCTGCTGGCGCAGAGCGAACCGGCCGTGCGCATCGCGCTGATCGACGACGCTTCGCAGGACGGCTCGGTCGCGCTCGCGCGCGAGGTGGCTGGTGCTCGCGTCGACGTGCACGAGAACCCGAGCGCGCTGGGCATCGGCGGCAACTGGAACCGCTGCGCCGAGCTCGTCGACACTCCCTACTTCTGCATCGCGCATCAAGACGACGTCTACGAGCCGCGCTTCGTCGAGCGCATGTGCGACGAACTCGACGCCAACCCTGGGGCGGGTATGGTGCACTGCCGCGCGGCCGCGATCGACGGCGACGGGCGGCCGCACTCGTCGCCTGCCGAGCGCTACAAAGAGCACTTCTGGCGCGCGGGGCACGGTGACGGGCGTGCCGAACAATACGCGCGGCTCTGGTCCGGCAACTACATCTGCTGTCCGTCGGTGGTCTACCGGACCGCGGCGTTCCGCCAGGCGGGGCCATTCCGCGTCGACCTGCAGTTCGCGCTCGACTGGGAGTACTGGTTCCGTATGTTGCGCGGCGGCCACGACATCGCGGAGCTCGGCGAGGTGCTGCTGCAGTACCGACGGCACCCGACGGCCGCGACGCGTGCGGCGACTAGCGAACAGTGGCGCTTCGCTGAAGAGCTCGCGGTCCTGGCCGAGGCGCGCGCCGAAGGCGTCGCCTGCGGCCTGCTGACCGACGAAGCTGCCGTCAGCCCCGCGTTGCGCAACAACCTGCTGCACGAGTCATTGATCGACCTGCAGCGCGGAGACCACGGCGCGATGCGTCGCAAGCTCGAGTTCGTGCGCAAACGCGAGCCACGCCTCTGGGGTGATCCCTACGTGCGCGCGTTCCGACTGCTGCGTCGGCTCGGTCCGCCGGGTCGATGGTTGCTCACCGCCGGCCGCGACATGGCGGTGCGGTTCGGCTTCGGCGGAGCGGTCTGACGTGTCTGGCAGCCGCGTCGCCGTCGTCGTGCTCAACTGGAACGGTCTCGAGGACACGCTCGAGGCGGTGCAATCGCTGCTGCAGCAGGGCCACGCGCCGCTCGACGTGCACGTCGTCGACAACGCGTCCGACAACGCCGAGGCGGACGCGATCGAGCAGCGTTTCGGCGATCGCGTCACGCTGTATCGCAACCGCGAGAACCTCGGTTTCACGGGTGGCAACCACACGGCGATGCGCGCGGCACTGGCGGATCCGCAGGTTGAGTTCGTCGCACTGCTCAACAACGACGCGAACGCCGACCCCGACTGGATCTCACAGCTGGTGCGGTGCGCGGAGCAGGATCAGCGCATCGGCGTGGTGGCCAGTCTGATGGTCTTTCACGACGTGCCCGACGTCATCGAGAACACGGGCGTCGAGTTGTTGCGCAGCGGTGAGGGCATGCCGCGCGATCGTGGCCGTCCGGCGGCTGTTGCCGCGGACAGCGGCGAACGTCCGATCGGTGCCTGTGGCGGCGCGGTGCTCTATCGGGCCACGATGCTGCGCGAGATCGGATTGTTCGAGGAGGACTTCTTCGCCAACTTCGAAGATGTCGAGCTCTCGCTGCGCGCGTTAGCGACCGGGTGGGACGTTCGCTACGCGCCCGCGGCCCGGGTGCGCCACAAGCTGTCGCGCAGCATTCGCAAGGTGCGCGACGACGCATTCCTGTTGCGCAGTCAGCGCAACCTGCTGTGGGCCAACTACACGCGGTTGCCGTGGCAGGCGTTGCTGCTCAACCTGCCGTCGATCCTGTGCGGCCACCTGGCGCTGTTGCTGTTGGCGCCGCTCGTCGGACAGCGGCGCATGGCGCGGGTTATCTGGCGCTCGCGGCGTGAGTTCTGGCGCGACCGTCGCGCCGTGTTCGCCGAACGCCGCCGATTCGCGGCGCTGCGTACGGGCAACTGGGCGCGCATCTGGTGGCGACAGAGCAGCTTCGTGCCGCGCTACGTGCGCTCGTTCCTCGACGTCGTCGTGCGCCGGCGGCGACGCTTCTTCGAGTGACGCAGGCCTTGGCGGTCAGTTCGCCGCGGCCGCGTGCAGGGCCTCGATGTACTGCTGGCAGACCTCGGGCGCCGGCCCGTCGCCGCGCACGTGGCCGTGGTCGATCCAGATCGCCCGGTTGCACATGCGCTGCACCTGGTCGATGCCGTGGGAGACCAGCAAGAACGTGCGGCCGCGGTCGAGGAAATCGTGGATGGCCTTCTCCGACTTCTCCGTGAAGGTCGCGTCACCAACCGCGAAGACCTCGTCGATCAGCAGGATGTCGGGGTCGATATGCGCGATCACGGCGAACCCGAGGCGCGCGTACATGCCCGACGAGTAGGTGTTGAGTGGCGCCTCGATGTGGTCGCCGATGTCGGCGAACTCGATGATCGACTGGATGTGCTCGTCGACCTCGTCGCGCTGCAGGCCGAGCAGCGACGCGTTGAGGTAGATGTTCTCGATGCCGTTGAGGTCGGGGTGGAAGCCGGCGCCCAGTTCGAGCAGGGAGCCGATGCGGCCCTGCACCTGCAGGTCGCCGCTCGTCGGGTACATCGTGCCGGCGATCAGCGACAGCAGGGTCGTCTTGCCGGAGCCGTTGTGGCCGATGACGCCGACGCTCTCGCCCGACTCGATCTTGAGGTTGATGTCGCGCAGCGCCCAGTGCTCGCGCACGCGCGGGCCCTTGCCGCGCAGGCGGTTGGCGATCATGCGCGCCAGGAACGAGCTGCCGAGGTTGAGGCGGAAGCGCTTGCTGACGTCGGTGAGTTGGATCGAGGTCGTCATCAGATCAGGTCGGCGAACTCGCGCTCGTGCACCCAGAACTTGCGCACACCGAGCACACCGATCAGCAGGGTCATGATCAGCGCCATCAGCATCACCGCCATCTCGGGCGGCCGGCCCAGGTAGAGCACCGAGCGGTAGCCCTCGAGGATGCCGGCGAGCGGGTTGAGGAAGTACGCGTACCAGGCCCACTCGCCGAAGCTGCCGGCCGCGATCTCGGCGTTCAGCTTGGCCGACGCCTCGTAGAGGATCGGGCACAGCCAGAACAGCACGACGAGCACGGACTCGACGATGTACTGCACATCGCGGTACTTCGCGTTGAGCGCGGCGACGAGGAAGCCCACACCGAAGCTCAGGCCGAGTTGCAGCACGAAGATAGGTATTAGCCAGAGCAGGTTCATCGTCACCGTCGGGTGATCCTTGGGGATCACGAGCAGGCCGATGACGACCAGCGATAGCGGGATCGGGAACTGCACGACGTGCGTCAGCACGACCGAGACCGGCAGGATCTGCCGCGGGAACGAGACCTTTTTGACCAGCGGCGCATTGTCGCGGATCACGCTCGTGCAGCCCGAGAGGCAGTAGACGAACAGGTTGTAGGGCACGAGCGCGACCAGCACGCTGAGCGCGAAGCTGAGCTCTTGGCCAAAGAAAACCACCCACACGGCCGTCAGCACCGAAACCATCACCAGTGGGTTCACGACCGACCAGACGACGCCGAGCGCCATGTTGCGGTAGAGCACCTTCAGGTTCTTTGAGACGAGGTTCTCAAGGATGAATCGGTGCTTGTAGAGATCGGTGAACGTCTGCATCGGGGCGGCAAGAACGTAGCCGGATCAGACCGCCGGAACCAATCGCGGTGTCGTCGATCGGCTCACGGCAGATCGAGCTGCTGCCAAGTGCCGGTGGCGCGGTCGGCGATGAGCACCGCGAGGTCGCGGTTGCGCAGGTAGTCCGGCACGTCGATGCGCAGTCCGGAGAACGTCGCGCCGGGAGTCGTGTAGGCCTGCGCGACATCGGGTCGCTCCAGACGCGAGAACGGCGCACGGTGGCGCACGGCGAAGCCTCCGTTCGGCCGCGGCTCGCACAGGTAGTAGCACGCCGGCGGCGTGCCCGTGCTCTCCAGGAACAGCCAGCCGCTGATCGCCGTCACGCATCCGTCGTGCGCGCGCTCGACGTGGTCGATGCCCGCCTTGATGCCGTCCGGGCGCGGAATCAGCACCGCGTCCGCGGCAGGCGCTGCGAACGAGCGTTCGCGGTCGTGTTCGATGCGCTTCTGCAGCGCGGTCAGCAGTTCGCGCGAGGACTCCGGGTCGAGCTCGCGCACGTCGGCGGCGAACCAGCGCGCCGCGTCCGACGTCAGCTCGTCGTCGTCTGCGTGCTTCGGGTCGAGCAGCTCGGGTGAGGCCTGCGGGTGGCCGACGATCACCGGCGTGCCGCGGTGGCGCAGGTAGCGATAGCTCCCCGTTATGCGCGGCGCGAGGCACTGCTCGCCGTCGACGTGCGCCACAAAGCGCGCGCCGGTCGCCTCGAGGCGCTCTAGCCACTCGTCGTCGAGCTCGTGCTCGGCTGGCGGGCGAATCGCGAACACGAGGTCGCTCGGCTCGCCCGGCCAGCGCGCGAGCCACCGGTCTGCGTCGGCCGCGTCGCGCACCGTTAGCACCGCGGCGACGTCGGGTTCGGCGTCCTGGCTCGATGCAGACGTGCTGCCGGCGGCCGGCAGCTCGTGCGTGCGCACGTCCCACGCCCCGCCGCGTCCGAGAGGCGCGCCCATCCGTAGCCGTCGCGCGACCGTGTGCAGCGCCCGCTCGACGATCGCATACGGCAGGTAGGGGCACTCCGACGCGTGTCGCACGACCATCGCGGCGCCGCCGCGTTCGTCGAAGGCGTAGCTGCCGGTGTAGGGCAGGTAGCGCGCGAAGCGTCGGTAGCGACCGAGCAGCACGAGTCCCGGTCGCGCGAACGCGTTGGCGAGGTTGGCCACGCTGCTGTCGATGCCGATGAACAGGCTGCAGCCGGCGACCAGCGCGATCAGCTGGGCCTGATCGGTGCTGCCGCCGAGCTCGAGCACGCCTGCGTGCGACGGCAGCCAATTCGCCGGCTGCCCGCCGACATGCACGATGTTTAACTCGGTGTGCTCGAGCAGCCACGCGGCCAGCTTGCGCCAGCCGGCCTCGTTCCAATTGCGCGCCGACTCCTCGGACTCGGAGTGCACGACGACGTAGGGGGCCCGTGCGCGCGGCACTTCGACGTCCGGAACGCCGAGCGTCGGCGCACCCGGTCGCCACGGCAGTCCGGCGACCTTGGCGAACGCCACCGCGAGCGGACCGTGGTCGTAGTAGTTCTCGGTGTCTACGTTGGTCGAGCCGGTGCGGTTGCGCCAGGCCACGGGGCTTGCCGCATCCTGCTTGCCGTTGAGGTTTAGGTCGACGAGGTGCCAGTCGCTGAGGCCGTCGACGACGTCGGCGAGTTCGCCGTAGCTCTCGACCTCGATGTAATCGTCGACGCCCGGCACGAGCAGCGCGAGGTCGCGGTAGCGGGCGCGCCCGAACCAGGCGATGCTTGCTTCGGGATGCCGTTCGCGAATGCCCGCCACGATGGCGCTCGCCGCGACGAAGTCACCGAGTCGTTCGAGCAGCAGCAGCGCGGTCGGCTGCCTGCCCTGGCCGCGGCAGTGCTCGGCGAACCTGGCAGCCCGGCGCCGGATGGCGCCGCGGTTGAGCAGGCGGCGGCCTGCGCCGAGCGCGCGAATGACGAGCGAATAGGGAGACACGAAGGGACTGGGCTAGTTGGCGGCCATCACGGCGATCATCTCTTGGCCGTGGCCGGCGGGGCCTCCACCGTTGGTGATCAGCGTCTCAAGCCCGTCGGGCGCGGTCTGCAACACCTCCTCGCAGCGCGCCAGCTGCCAGGCGGTGAGGTGGCCGCGTTCGTAGTCGAGGAACGCGCGCAGCGTCGGGATTAGCGACGCGCCGTCGCCCTCCCGCGTCGTCAGCAGCTTTAGTCGCAGGCCGGCGACTTCTTCGCTCTGCTGGAGCGTGCGGGGCGCGAGGTAGCCGAGGTGGATCGGGGGCACGAACCACTCCCACGTCGAGCCGAGCAGCTCGGCCGCCAGCGATCGCCGGTTGGGCATCAGCATGACGATAATGCCGCCGGGGGCGAGGTGGTCGCGCATCCAGCGCACGTCGTCGGCGGGAGTCAGAGAGTGCTCGAGCACGTGGCGCGACACGATGCAGTCGAACTTCGTATCGTGCGGGAACCGGGTGAGCGGCTCGCGCCAGATGTCGATGCGGAACTTGTCCTGCAGCGCGCGCGCCGAGTTGCTCGACAGGTCCTGGCCCTGCACCTGCATGCCTTTGTGATGCAGGCCGTAGAGCAGCGAGCCCTGCCCGCAGCCCATCTCGAATACGCGCTTGCCGTCGTTGCCGAAGCGCTTCATGAAGTCGCAGACGAGCCCGGTGTCCTTGGACGGGGCGAGTGCGTCGGGGCCGAGCGGGGCGTGATCCCAGTATTCGGTCTCGTAGATCGCGCCGAGGGCATGGGCGGCCGGCAGCGGCTCGGCGAAGCCGAAGTCGCAGTGGCCGCAGGTGATCATACGGAACGGGCCGCGGCGCACGGACTCCTCGTAGCGCGTGTTCGTCGAGCCACACCACGGGCAGACGTGGGCGGCGGTGTCCGCCACCTGGATCTCGCGCACGTCAGACGCAATGTCGGCGGCTTTCGCGAACGTCTTGCTGGGCGTGCCGTAGGTCGCCTGCACCTCGATGCGGGTTGCGTCCGCCGGCCCCTGCGCGAACCCCTGGAAGCCCGATCGCCCCGAGCTCGTAAGCTTCGGGTGCGCGGCCTCGACGTCGGGACGCGGCAGGCAGTAGTACGCGCGATACCAGGGACCGTCGTCGGCGCGAACGCGGATGTCGGTGATGGGTTCGCTGGCCGCTGCCCAGCCCGAGACTTCGAACCAGCCGTCGTATCGCCGGACGGGAGTGCCGGGGCAGGGGCGGTCGATTGCGAGGTGCTTGCTCATGTGATGCTCGCGCTGGCCAGCTCGTCCCACAGGCCGACCGTGCGCAGGGACTCGACGCAGCGCACGGCAACCGCGCGCGCCGAACAGCTCAGGAACAGGGACTTTGCGCGGGCCTGGGCCACTCCCAGCGCCGCGGGATGTGCTTCGGCCACCGCGGCCACCGCCGCGCCGAGGGCATCGGCGGAGCCTTCGGTGAGGGCGTGCAGGTTCGGCGGCGTGCTCTCACCGAGCCTCTCGAGGCCGCATGGACCGACACCGATGACGTGCTTGCCGTTCATCAGCATGGTCGACGCGTGCCACGACGGGAGCAGGCCCGACGCGCTGTGCTCGGCGAACGCGATCGCGCAGTCGCCGAGCTCGGCCATCGCCGCGAGGCGCCAGGGATCGCGATCGCGCAGCTCGACGGTCGTGATGCAGATGTCGGATCTGTCGCAGAAGCGCAGCCAGTCCTCGTGCTGCGCCTTGTCGTCGGTGCTGACGTGCAGGCTCACGCGCGAAAAGCGCGTCTCGAGGTCGCTGTAGCGGGCGAGCCAGGCTTCTCGCAGCATGCGGGTGCTGCGTTCGGTTGTCCGGGAGTCGAGCAGCGCGACGAACACGCAGTCTTCTTCGCGCAGGCCGAGCGTGCTGCGGCTGCGATGGCTCGGGCGGCCTAGCTCGCAGGCTGGACCGATGCGTAGCGCGGGCGTGTCGGCGCAAGCGAGCGCCGTTGCCGCCTCCTCGGACGGGCTCCAGATAGCCTGCACGCCGTGCAACAGCGCGGACCAGCCGCGCAGCTCGTCGCGGGTTCGCAGCATCGGCAAGGCGACGACGGGCGAGCCGGTGGCGACCTGGTTCCTGGTCGCGGCAAACTCCTGCTGCGTCGCAGCGACTAGCCAGATGCGCGACGCGCCGCGACCAGTCTGGTGGTGCACGTCGAGGCCGGCCGTGCGCAGCGCGTTGCCGATTCCGAGCGCGGTCGCGCGTTCTTCGGCGCTCAGCTCGCGGCCGAGCAGCAACGTCACGTCGTGCGTCGCCGTCATGACCGGCTCCTGTCCGCCAGCAGCGCGTTGCGGGTCGCCTCGAGGAAGGCGTGGCCGTAGGTAGAGTCGGGTTCGAGGTAGGCGGCTTCGGCCCACTCGTTCCACGCGTTGACGAACACGAGACGTTCGTCGCCTACCAGCTGGCGCCGCGTGTCCTCGAGCGCGAACTCGAGCCACGTCTGGTATTCGGCCGGCCCCGAGTTGACGAACACGTGCGGGTCGTCCTTGCGACGAGACGTGTTGTCCCAGCCCGGCATGACGCCGCGCAGCCGCTTGTAGGCCGGGATCTCGCGCGTGCAGAACGCGTCGACGACGCGCCGGTAGTCGTGCACGACGCCCACGAAGTCCGGGTCGCGCATCTCGGCCGGCACGTCGATCGGCTGGCCGGCCTCGTGCGGGGGGAATTCCACCGTGGCGTCGAAGCCGATGCTCGTCGGGTCCCACGGCTTGCGCGCGAGCTCGTGCGATTCGACGGCGACGATGTAGATCTCACCGACGCCGCGCTTGCGACACTCGTCGCGCCAGAGCTCGATGGTGGCCTTCGCGTCCGGCAGCTGCTGCGGCGAGTAGACGAGCAGCAGCGGCGCGCCGTTCACGCGCGTGTAGGCCGGGTGTTCGAAGTAGCCGATGAAGTCCTCGATCAGCGCGAGGTCCTCGTGCTTGCCGTAGTTCTGTTCGAGCAGCACATGGCGGGCCTGGCCATCCCACTGGCGCGTCCAGTTCTCGTTCGCCCAGCAGACGCAGAACGGCATCGTCCAGTCCGGGTCGCGGCGGACCTGCTCCAGCGGCGTCTCGAGGATGCGGCGGTTGTCGAGTTGGTAGTAGTAGAATGCGAAGCCGTGCACGCCGTAGCGCTGCGCCAGCTCGGCCTGCTTCTTCATGAGCCCAGGCGTGCGCAGGTCGTAGTAGCCGAGGTTGGCCGGGCGACGCGGCTGCCGGTGTCCGCGGAAGCGCGGGCGCGCGCCCGACACGTTGTGCCACTCGGTGAAGCCTTCACCCCACCAGCGGTCGTTCTCGGGCGTGGGGTGGAATTGCGGCAGGTAGAAGCTCATCAGCCGCACCCGATCGCGCGCCTGCAGCTCCTCACTCCAGCGTTCGAACAGCTTGAGCTGGCTCTTCTGCGCCTGGGCGACCTTGTTGAGCTGGCCTTCGGCGCGCGTCGTCTTGCTGAGGTGGTGCACGACCGTCGCGCGCGGCTCGTACCAGACCTGCTGTCCGTCCTGCTGCAGCTTCAGGCACAGGTCGGCGTCCTCGCAGTAGGCGGGCGAGTAGCGGTCGTCGAAGCCGCCGAGCCGCCGGAAGTCCTCGCGTCGAATGGCGACGCACGCAGCCGACGTGTAGTCGACCCGGCGCGCGTACGAGTAGCAGGCGGCGTCGGGGTTCTCGAACAACCCGACCATGTCGCCGGAGCCATCGGCCTTGAGGCGACCGCCGGCCTCCTGCAGCACGCCCTCGGGGAACAGCAGCTTGGGGCCGACCATGCCGACGCCGGCCATCGCGAGCCGTTCGAGCATCGGCTCCAGCCAGCCAGGCGAGACCTGCGTGTCGCTATTGAGCAGCACGACGACGTCGCCGCGCGCCTCGTCGACGCCGCGGTTGCAGGTGCCGCCGAAGCCGAGTTGCTCGTCGTTGCGCACGTAGCGCACCGCGCTCAGGCTCGACAGGTGCTGTGCGGTCGCGTTGGACGATCGGTCGTCGACGACCACGATTTCGAACTCGCCGGTCGTGTGCTCGGCGATCGACCAGATGCACTCGAGCGTGACCACGAGCTCGTCGTGCACGGGGATCACGATGGACGTGCGCGGCGACGGCGAGGTGTGCAGGCGGCTACTGATCAGGCGGCAGGCGCCGGCCAGTTCGTTCGCGTTGACCGTCAGCATCTTGGGGCGAACCGGCGCCCACGCGCGTCGCACGTCGCGGCGGCGCGAAGCGATCTGCGCGCGGAAGGTCTCGTAGTCCTCCCAGTGATCCTCGGCGACCTCCGCGGTGTCGGCGTGGCGCTGCTGCTGTTCGTCGGCGGCATCGCCCGGCGGCCGCCATTCGCTGTTCAGCAGCAGCTTGCTCGTGGCGCGCAGCTCGGCGTTCGGCGCGCGCCATTCGCGGGCACCGTGTTGCACGTAGTGCAGCAGCGGAGCGATGCCGGCGACGCGCACGTCCGGGTACTCGCGCAGGTAGAATTCGGGATCGAACAGGCGGCCCGGCCGGCGGCCTTCGCGCCAGCCGTGAACGGCGTAGTGCACCGCGCACAGCTGATCGCCCAGGTCAGACACGTCGTAGTACTTGTTGCGGTAGTACTGCGGGTCGAACAGCCCGCTCGTGGCGCGCACCGCCTTGGCGACGCTCGGGCGCAGTCGGTGCGCCCAGAGCGAGGCGCGCATCGCCGTGCGCGCCGCGGCGGCGAGGGCCCGCTTGGACAGCGGCTGCATCGTGTTGCCAGGTCCGGCGCCCGCCAGCGGGTTGCTCGTGATGCCGACGCCGCGCCCCGCCGCTTTGCCGCGCTCGGCGAGGCGTCGGTGCGCCGGC
>JBMHDP010000449.1:0-14713 GCA_049889335.1 Planctomycetota bacterium | reverse complement strand
CGGCTACGAGCCGGGGGCCTTCACCGGCGCCAGCCGCGAGGGCAAGGACGGCCTGTTCGCGGTCGCCAAGGGCGGCACGCTGTTCCTCGACGAGATCGGGGAGATGGAGCCCAACCTGCAGGCCAAGCTGCTGCGGGTCCTCCAGGAGCGCGTCTTCCGCCGCGTCGGCGGGGTCCAGGACGTGCCGGTCGACGTCCGGATCATCACCAGCACGAACCGCGACCTCCGCCAGATGGTCCAGGCGGGCTCGTTCCGCGAGGACCTCTTCTACCGCCTCAACGTCATGGCGGTGCACGTCCCGCCCCTGCGCGAGCGCGCCGAGGACGTGCCGCTGCTGTCGCACTTCTTCCTGGACCAGATCGGCCGCCAGATGGGCAAGTCGCTCTCGGGCTTCACCGAAGAGGCGATGGAGACGCTCAGCGAGTACTCCTGGCCGGGCAACGTGCGCGAGCTGCGCAACGCGATCGAGCACGCCTGCATCGTCTGCCCGAGCGGCATGATCGACGAGGTCCACCTGCCGAAGTTCACGGGCGGTCTGCCCGACGGCAGCGACGAGATCGACCGGACGTCGCTCGTGCTCGAGGGCCAGGACCGCTCGATCCGTGCGCTCGAGTCGCAGCTGGTCGCCAAGGTCCTCGACGACACGGACTGGAACATCAGCCGCGCCGCCTCGATCCTCGGCATCAACCGCACGACGCTCTACAACAAGATCCGCGTCTACGAGCTGGGCCAGCGCCCGCTGCGCAGCAAGGTGATGGCGTGAGCGCGGTCGACCAGCAGGACCTGCCCGGGCTGATCGGCCACGAGCTGCGCAACCCCCTGGCCTCGGCGCTGACCGGCGCGATGCTCGCGCGGGACCTCGTCGACGCGGACGACCCGCGGGCCGCCGTGCTCGACGGCGTGCTCCGTGACCTCGACCGGATGACCGGCCTCCTGGACGGCTGGCTCCAGCTGGCTCGAGAGGACCGGGCGCCGACCGCGCGCGTGGACGTGGAGGCGCTGCTGACCGAGGTGACGACGTCGCAGCGCGCCGAGCTGGTCTCCGCGCCGCCTGCGGTCGCGGTCGCATGCGACCGCGCGCTGCTGACGCGCGCGATCGAGAACCTGTGCGAGAACGCCCGCAACGCAGGCGCCGCCACGGTCCGCGTCGCGGCGCAGCACGACGGCGAACGCGTCGCGGTGCACGTCGAGGACGACGGCCGGGGCGTCGCGCCCGAGGACGTCGAGCGCGTCTTCGAGGCCGGCTGGTCCGGGTCGGGCGGGACCGGCCTGGGTCTGCACGCGGTGCGCGCGACCGTGCAGGCGGTCGGCGGCGAGGTCCGCTGCGTCCCGGTCGCGAGCGGCGCGCGCTTCACGATCACGCTGCCGCGCGCGGAGCGAGCCTCGCGATGAGGTGCCTGCTCGTCGACGACGAGCCCGGGATCCGCGAAGGGCTGGCCATGCTGCTGCGGCGGCGGGGCTACGAGGTCGAGACGGCAGCGGACTGCGCCGGCGCAGCCGCGGCGCTGCGCGCGCAGGCCTTCGACGTCGTCGTCACCGACTGGCGCCTGCCCGACGGGACGGCAGGCGGGTTCGCCGCCGGCTGCGACTGCCCGGTGCTGGCCGTCAGCGGTCACCCGGAGGAGGTGGACCGGAGCGGCGCGATCCGCGACGCGATCGCCAAGCCGGTGCGGCCGGACGCTCTGCTCGCGCGGATCGGGGCGCTGCTGGCCCCGCCCGTCGAGGACGACGAGGAGACCGCGCTCTGCCGGGACGTCCAGGTGGTCGTCGACGACCTGCTCGCGCAGCTGCCGGAGGACGCCGAGGTGTCCTGTCACGACGATGGGACCTTCGTCGTGTTCCGGGCGACCCTCCCGGACGGCGCGCCGCCCGCGGTGACGGCGCGAGGCGGCGACGCTCGCCTCGTGCGGACGGAGACCGGCGACGCGCTCGAGGTGCGGATGTACCGCGACGGCAGGCCCGCGGCGGACCTCCGGGTGGTCCCCGTGGACGCTGCCTGGCCGACGACGGACGCCTTCGGCCTCGACTGTCAGGACACGGTCGCGGACCGGGACACGTTCGCGCGGTGGCGCGCGGCTGTCGCAGAACGCAACGCCGCGGGCGGCAGGATCTGCCTGCTCAACGTGCCCGACCGTCTCGATTCTCCGACGCCGGGCTACGGAACGACCCATGACATGCCGATGAGAGCGCGTGTCGGCCCCAGCCTCCCGGCGGAGCTGACCGAACTCTGGAGCTAGCCGTGACAGACGACAAGGCCGAGAACATCTCTGCGGACCGCGACGAGAGCCTGCAGCAGGAGGACGTCGTGAGCCGTGACCCGAACGCCGAAGCACCGGCCCCGGAGACCGCAGCGAGCGGCGCCGAGGACCAGCAGCTCAGCGAGCTGATGGCGGCGCCGGCAGACGCGTCGCCGAGCGCGCCCGAGGGCGCGCCGGAGCCCAAGGTCGACCTCGAACAGCAGGCCATCGAGGCCGCCGCGCAGGCGGTGGCCGAAGGCGAGCGCGCGCTCGCGGCGGCCGAAGCGGCCCTGCAGGAGACCGCCCCGGCGACGCCCGCTGCCGCGCCCGCGCCCGCGGCGCGCAACCACCGGGAGCTGGTGCTGCGCGTGCTGCTGGCGGTCAACGTCGTCGCGATGATCGTCGTCGCGCTGCTGCCGGCGCCGGCAGCGGACCCTGCGCCGAGCGCCGCGCCGGTCGGGGCCGAGGCTGCCCGCCCGGTCGCGCCGACGACGCCGCAGCCCGCGGCGCCGGCGATGAACGAGCCCTGGAACCAGGCCCTGCGCGCCTCGGAGCGGCGCGAGTGGGGGGCCGCCGTCTCGATCCTCGAGCGCTACCTCGACGCGCGCCAGGAGATGCCGCCGAGCGAGCGGCTCAGCGTGCTCTCGGCGCTCTCCTTCTACGCGTCCCGTGACCAGGACTTCGCGCGCTCGCGGCGCTACTCGCAGCAGGCGCAGGCGCTGGAGCAGAGCCACTCGCTGCCGGCCGACCTCGTGAAGGAGGCCGCGGCCGCGGTCGAGCTGGGCGACCAGGAGTCGCTGCGGCGCATCTGGGCCCGCTTCCTGCTGCAGCAGCGGCAGATCCCCAGCTGGCTCTACCATCACGTCGCGCAGGCCTACCTCGAGCTCGGCGACAGCTACCGCGAGGACGCCGCGGCCGGCGCGCGCAGCGCCCGGCTGGAGGCGTTGGAGGCCGCCGCGGCCCAGGTCCGCGCCGAGGCGCTGGAGCGGGAGGACAAGCGGTGATCACGTCTCTCCTCGTGACCGCGGCGCTCTCGATGCAGGCGCCGGACGACGGCGTGTTCCGGACGCAGGCGGCGGCGCCGGTGGACGGGGCCGCGGCCCGGACGGTCGTCGCCGCCGACGTCCGACAGATCACCTGCCTCGAGGCGCTCCGCGAGCTCTCCCAGGCGATGAACTGGAACCTCGTCGTGGCGAGCACGCCGCTCGAGAACGACCTGCGCTTCGCGTCGGTGGACCTCAACTTCGCGTCGCAGGACCCGCGCACGGTCGCGCAGCTGGTCGCGGTCGCCGGCGGCGCCGACGCGCTGTTCGACGAGCCCGCCGACTTCGAAGGCGCGCGCGTCACGCTGCACGTCACCCGCGTGCCCTCCGCCGAGACCGAGTCGGGGCGCCAGCGCCTGCGCGCGCTCGCGGGGCAGTGGTACCGCTCCTTCCTGCAGGACGAGCTCGAGTTCGAGCCGCTGGTCCAGGACGAGGGGGTCCAGGTGCGCATGCACCTCGGCGAGCTGCTCGTCGAGAGCGGCGAGCTCGAGTCGGCGATCGGCTTCTTCCAGAGCGTCTACGAGCAGGAGCCCAAGGAGCACCTGGTGCCTGCGTTGCTGAAGATCGCGGCGTGTCACCTCGACCTCGCGGCCGGCCACGTCGACCGCGAGGAGCGGCGCCTCGACTACAGGCAGGCAAAGCGCTGGGTCTCTCGGGTCTTCCAGGGCCGGCGCACGACGGCGGAGGACGCCGCGGCGACCGTCCTGCAGGGCCGGGCGACCCTCGGTCTGGCGCGCAGCGCCGCGACCGAGTCGGCCGCGCAGCAGCAGGCGCGCGAGTGCGAGAACGACCTGTACGGCAGGTTGGTGGACCTCGACGACACGGCGCAGGTGCTCGATGTCCGGCTGCTGCGGGCCGAGGCGCAGATGCTGCTGGGGCGCCCCGACAAGGTCTACGAGACCATGCGCAAGGTGCGGCAGTCGCCGTTCTTCACGCAGCTCGACGCGCGACGGTCGCGCGACTACCGCTACCTGCTGGGCTACGGCGCCCTCGGGACCGGGGACCCGGACCTCGCGATGCGCGCGTTCGAGTGGTTCCTGATCCACGCCGAGGACGACGAGCGCTGCGGCGCCGCCTACGTGATGCTCGCCGAGGCCTACTTCGCCGAGGGGCGGTTCCTCGAAGGCCGGGCGGCCGCGATCGCCGCGCGGCGGCGCTACCTGCCGCAGCTCGCCGAGACCTGGCGCGAGCGCGCCCTCAAGGTCTGGGCGCGCACGGGCCTCGCGCTCGGACACAAGGAAGAGGCGTTCCTCGAGCTGGAGCAGCTGGTGCTTCGCGGCGAGGAGCCCGAGCTGGCGCTGTTCCTGATGGACGCGCTGATCACCGACCGACAGTGGCAGCGCGCCATGGCGGTCGGGCGCGGCTACCTGGAGCGCGAGGACCGCTTCGGCGACGAGGCGCGGGTCCGACTGGTGCAGGCGCTCTACGCGCAGGCGCGGGCCGGCGGCCACCTCGCGGACTTCCCCGCGCAGGCCATCGCCTGGGCTCCCAAGGTCCGCGACGAGGCGCTGCGCCGGCAGATCGCGACGATGATCGGCGAGGCCTATACCGCGCTCGAGCTGCTCGAGCACGCCGCGGACGCATTCCGGGGGATCCTGCGATGACCTGCCGAACCCTGCTCACGCTCACGCTGACCGCCGCGGTCTACGCCCAGGACCCGGTCGTCGAGGCCGGCCTGTCCGAGCAGCTCCGGCTGGCCGAGCGCGCGCTGCAGCGCGTCACGGTCGACGTCGAGCGGCTCGTGGACATGCGGATGCGCTTCGACCTCGGCCTGCTCGACGAGCTGGACGAGGACGTCGTGCGCGTCGACACCGGGACCAGCACCCGCGAGATGGACCGGATGCGCGAGGTGCTCGCGGATCTCCGGGCGCGCAACACGGTGCTCGCGGGGGAGCACGACGTCGCGCGCCGCGTCTACGCGGAGCGGACGAGCGCCGGCGCGGCGCCCGCCGCAGCATCCGCGGGTCCGTTCGTGCCGGTGCCGGCCCCGGGCGACCGGGTGTCCGTCTCCTCGCCGCGGGTCGCGGCGACGCTCGACGCCGGCGAGACGCCGCCCGCCCCGGGCGGCGAGGTCCGCCCGACGACCGTCGGCCCCGAAGACCTCGGGCCGCTCGCGCTCGACCCGATCCGAGCCCAGATCCACGGATCGACCGACCGCCTCTGCATCGCGCGTGCCCTGTTCCAGGCGGGCCAGGCGCTGATGGAACGCGCCGCGGCGCTGCGTCGACACGGCCGCGCGGACGCGGCCGCGCAGCTCGACGCCCGCGGCTACCAGCGACTCGAGCGCGCGCTCGTCGAGCTGGCGCCGCTGGTCGATCCGGACGACGCGCCGCTCGTCGCGCTCTTCTACCAGAGCCGCTGCCTGGAGCTGCTGTTCCGCCACGACGAACGCTACCCCGACGAGGAGGGTGAGACGCTCTCGCTGTCGGGTGACGCGCGGCGGTTCAACGAGCGGGCGCAGCAGGTCCGGGACCCGCTGCTGCGCATCACCGCGCCGGAAGAGGAGAGCCGCCCCTCGACCGAGGCAGACAAGGCCTGGCGCGCAGCAGCCAACACCGCGCTCGAGAACTTCCGCTGGGTGAACATCCACGCCGCCTACGACGCGACCGCGCGGATCGAGGCCGTCACGTGGCCCGGGGAGCGGCGTCGATGACGGCGCCGCAGGAGACGCTCCAGGACGGCTTCGCGCGCTTCGTGCACGCGGCCGAGGAGCTGGAGGCGAGCTACGCCTCGCTCCGTCGCCGCGCCGCGTCTGTCGACGTCGAGCTGCAGGAGACCAACGCGAAGCTCGAGCAGGCGCTCGCCGAGCGCGACGGGATGTTCGCCGCGCTGCCGATCGGTCTGGTCGCCCTGCGCGGCGAGAGTGGCGAGGTCGCGGCCAGCAACGTCGAGGCGGACCGCCTGGTGGCCGCCGCCGCGGCGGTCGGGGAGGACCTGCTCACGCGAACGGACGGCACGGTGGTCTTCGACCGCTTCGTGGTGCGGGTGCGCCGCGTCGCGCTGCCCGCCGGTCCGCTGCTGATGCTGGAGGACCGCTCGCACGTCGAGTCGCTCGAGCGTGAGGTCCGCCGACTCGACCGCCTCGCGGGCCTCTCGGAGCTCGCGCTCGGCGTCGCGCACGAGATCAAGAACGCGCTCAACGGCGTCATGGGCTTCGCAGGCCTGCTGGAGCGCAGCGACGACCCTGCGACCATGCGCCGCTACGCCGGCAAGGTCGTCGAGGGCGTGCGCGCGGTCGACGAGATCGTGAAGGGGCTGCTCGGCTTCGCGCGCCCGGACGCACAGGCGGGCCGGGCCGAGCCGCTCTCGGCGGTGGTCGAGCGCGTCGCGGGCGCGGCGCGCCTGGCGCGGTCGCGCTGGCAGCTCCGCGGGGCCGTCGACGCCCCGGTCGACGCCGACGCGGTCGGCCGCGTCCTGTCCAACCTGATGCGGAACGCCCTCGAAGCCCGCGCGACCGCGCGGGTGTGCGTCACGGCCACGCTGCAGCGCGGCGAGCTCGAGCTGCTCGTCGAGGACGACGGTCCCGGCGTGCCCGCCGCCGTCGCCGGCGCGGTGTTCGAGCCGTTCGTCAGCACCAAGCAGCGCGGCACCGGCCTCGGCCTCGCGCTCAGCGCGCGCGTCCTGTCGTTCCTCGGCGGCCACCTGGAGCTCCTGAACCCCGGGCAGCCCGGGGCGCGGTTCCGCGTGCGGGTCCCGGCGATCGGGGCGGCGGCCGCCGCGGCCGCGGCTCCGCCTGCGGCCGCCGCCGACGCCGCGGAGGTGCCGGCATGAGCCAGCGTCGACGGGTCCTGCTCGCGGACGACGAGCCGCTGTCCCGCGAGTTCCTGCAGGAGGCGCTCTCGGCGCTCGGCTGCGCCGTGACGGCGGTCGAGGACGGCGAGGCCGCCGTCGCCGCGCTGGCGACCGGCGCGTTCGACCTCGTGGTGACGGACCTCCGCATGCCGGGCAAGGACGGCATGGCCGTGCTCGAGGCGAGCCGCGCCGGGGCGGCGGATCGGCCGGTGGTGCTGGTCACGGCCCACGGGGCCATGCACGTCGCCGTGGACGCGATGCGCGCGGGCGCCGCAGACGTGCTGGAGAAGCCCGTCTCGGTCGATGCGCTCGAGCTGCTGCTGGAGCGCGTCCGTCAACGCACGCGGCTGCTGCGCGAGAACGCGCTGCTCCGCGAAGAGTCGGTCGGCGGCGACATGGTCGTCGCGTCGCCGGCGATGCGCGGCGTGGTCGACGTCGTGACCCGGGTCGCGCGCAGCGCGGCGACGGTCCTCGTCCAGGGCGAGAGCGGCACCGGCAAGGAGTGCATCGCCGCGCTCGTGCACAAGCGCAGCGACCGCGCCGAGCGCCCGTTCGTCAAGCTCAACTGCGCCGCGGTCCCCGAGGCGCTGCTCGAGAGCGAGCTGTTCGGCCACGAGGCCGGCGCGTTCACCGGCGCGACGCGTCGGCGCGAGGGCCGCTTCGAGCTGGCGGACGGCGGCACCCTGTTCCTCGACGAGGTCGGGGAGATGTCGCCGTCGATGCAGGCCAAGCTGCTCCGCGTGCTCCAGGAGGGTGAGTTCGAGCGCGTCGGCGGCAGCGAGACGGTCGAGGTCGACGTGCGCGTCGTGGCGGCCACCAACCGCGACCTCGAGCGCGAGGTCGAGCAGGGCCGCTTCCGCGGCGACCTGCTCTACCGCCTCAACGTCGTGCCGGTGACGCTGCCGCCGCTGCGGGAGCGCCGCGAGGACATCGTGCCGCTCGCGCGCCACTTCCTTCGCGACGGCCTGCGCTTCTCGCCGGACGCCGAGGCCGCGCTGGCCGCGTGGGGCTGGCCGGGGAACGTGCGCGAGCTGCAGAACATGGTGCAGCGCGTGGAGCTGATGGTCGACGCCGACGAGGTCGACGGGGACGCCGTGCGACGCTGGCTGGAGCCCGCGTCGGCCCCCGCAGAGGAGCCGACGTTCGTGCTGCCGGCAGCCGATCCGGTGGCCGCGCTGGTCGGCCGCCCGCTCGCGGACGTCGAGCACGAGCTGATCCACCGCACGCTCGCGCGCTGCAACGGCAACCGCAAGCGCACGGCAGAGACGCTGGGGATCGGCGTGAGGACCCTGTTCAACAAGCTGAAGGTCGACGGCGTGCCCGCGGCCGCGGGGGCCTGACGGGTGGCCCGCGCGCGGCGCGCGCCCCAGCCTCGGGGCGTCTTCTCGGGCAAGCGGACCGCGCTGCGGCGGGTGCTCTCGGTCAGCCTCGCGTGGTTCAACCGCTGCCTGGACCGGCTGCCGTTCACCCACTGGCTGCACCGGAGGATCCGCGACAGCCTGCAGATGCCGGCGCTGGACCTCCCGCTGCGCGCGGGGAGCGAGGGGCTCGACGGGCTGCGCATCGCCTTCGTGTCCGATGTCCACGCGGGGAGCTTCCTGGACGAGGCCGACCTCGCCGCGATCTTCGACCGGGTGCAGGCGCAGGAGCCGGACCTGGTGCTGTTCGGCGGCGACCTCATCAACACGCGCGAGCGCGAGATCCTGCTGTTCCGCGAGGGGCTCCAGCGGCTGCGTCCGCGCTACGGGGTCTACGCGGTGCCCGGCAACCACGACCACTACTACGGACCGGACATCTCGCTGTGGCGCGCGTTCCTCGAGGACCACGGCGTGCGGGTCCTGGACAACCGCGGCGTGCGCATCGAACACGGCGGAGCGTCGCTCTGGCTGTGCGGCGTGGACGACCTCACGGAGGGCACGCCGGACCTCCGGGCGGCGCTCGACGGTCGCCGCGACGGCGAGACCGCGGTGCTGGTCAGTCACCACCCGGACTTCTTCTTCGAGGCCTGCGCGGTGGACGTCGACCTGCAGCTCTCCGGGCACACGCACGGCGGGCAGATCCGCGTCGGCGGCAAGGCGCCGCTGCACCACAGCCGCTTCGGCTACGAGCAGGGCTGGTTCCGCGAGGCGGACAGCCGGCTCTACGTCGGTCGCGGTGTCGGCGTCACGCTGCTCCCGATCCGGGTGGACGCCCCGCCCGAGGTGCCGATCGTCACGCTCCGCGCCGCGGTCGAGGCGCCGCGCGGCGATCGGGCGCGCGCCGCCGCGCCGGCGACGACAGCCGCCGCCCCGTAGGCAGCGGTGGGATCCCCGCGGCGTGGACGGTATGTTGCGGGGCCCGATGCACTCCCGCGCGCACACTCTGAGAAGGCTCCGTGACCTCGGCGGCGGCTCGTACGCGGTCGAGGTGGAGGGGCCGATCCCCGAGACCGGCGCCGGGCAGTTCTTCATGCTGCGGACCGAGAAGCGCTGGCCGGTGCAGCTGCCGCGGCCGTTCTCGCTCTACGAGCGGGGCGACGACGGCGCGTGGGGCAGCTTCCTGGTCAAGCCGATCGGCGAGGGGACGCGCGCGATCTGCGACATGCGCCCCGGTGAGAAGCTCGTCGTCACCGGCCCGCTCGGCCGGGCCTTCCCCGACGACGTCGCGGACCCGATCTGCGTGGCGGGTGGGGTCGGCCTCGCGCCGTTCCTGGTGCTCGCGCAGGCGCTGCACGCGCGCGGCGCGCGGATGCGGCTGCTGTTCGGCGGGCGCAGCCGCGCGGCGCTCTCGGGCATCGACGACTTCACGCCGATCTCCGACGTGCACGCCTCGACCGACGACGGCAGCTTCGGCTTCCACGGGCGGGTCACCGGCCTGCTGGACGACCTGCTGGACAAGGGCGTCGTTCGCGCCGGCGAGACGGTGTTCTGCTGCGGCCCGGACCCGATGATGGAGGCCGTCGCGGCGCTCTGCGAGCAGCGCGGGCTGCGCTGCTTCCTGAGCCTCGAGACCTACATGGCCTGCGGCTACGGCGTGTGCAACGGCTGCACCGTCGAAGTCCAGGGCGAGCGCTTCGGCGACTGGCCCTACTCCAAGACGTGCATCGAGGGGCCCGTCTACGAGGCCTGCGAGCTCCGCTCGCTCGGTCACGCCTGAGGCGCAGGCCGCTTCGCGAAGAAGGTCCCGGACGCGAAGCCGCAGACCACCGCGAACGGCACCCAGAAGCCGAGCTGCGCGACCGCGGCCGTGCTCACGGTCGTCCAGAGGTCGAACTCGTTGCCGGCCGGGCCGAACTTCGTGTAGTGGGTGTCGACCTCCGACTGCTTGGCGATGGCCGTGAGCGCCAGCACGGCGAGTCGGACGGGCACGGCGTAGCAGACGATCGTGAGCGCGAGTCGACCCCAGAGGACGCAGAGGAGCGCGGTGACCGCGAGCGTCGTGACGAACGCGGCGAACAGCGCGGAGTTGGTCGCTTCCTGCAACCCGGGCGCGCCCTTCGGGAGGTCCGCGATCGGCGCGAACTTCCACATCACCACGACGACGATCGCCGCGAAGCCCGCCACGCTGACCAGCCGCGCGCGGCGCCAGCGCGGCGCCGAGCCCTCGCGGGCGAGCCGCGCGGCGAAGACCGGGCCGAACACGAACGGCAGCCACGAGACGCCCAGCGGGTGGAGGCTGCCGCCCGACGTGGTCGGGATCCAGCCCTGCACCTGCCCGAGGTAGCGGCCGGCGGCGACCGCGATCGACGCGAGGATCGCTGCGACGAGCACCTTGATCGAGCCGCTCATGACGTCACCCCGGGATGGCGAACTGCTGCAGCTGGGCGAGCGGCACGTAGTCCAGGGTCCGCGCGTGGGTCGCCTCGAGCACGACGCGCGGCGCCTTGCCCGCCTCGGCCGCCTCGACCCAGCGAGCGGCGCAGAGGCACCAGCGGTCGCCCGGTCGGAGCCCGGGGAAGGCGAACTCGGGCCGCGGGGTGGAGAGGTCGTTGCCCGCCTCCTTGGAGAAGTTCAGGAACTCCTCGGTGACCTCGGCGCAGACCGTGTGCACCCCGTGGTCGTCGCCCGACGTGTTGCAGCACCCGTCGCGGAAGAACCCGGTCATCGGCTCGGTGCCGCAGGGCTTGAGCTCGGTGCCGAGCACGTTCTTGGCGGGGGGGCGGTCGGAGGCCATGGCGACGTCGCGTTCGCGGGCGAGCGGGGGGCAGATGCGGGCTTAGCGATCGATCGCGCGCAGCGGGAACGTCTCGGACGGCTGGTGCTCGCGCGCCGCGACCTTCATCATCGCCGCGACCCGCGCCGGCATATCGTCGGCGAGGTCGCGCTGCTCGGTCGGGTCCTGTCGCAGGTCGTAGAGCTCGGTCTTGGGCTCCTTGTGCATGTTCTTGCGCACGAGCTTGTAGTCCCCCTGCCAGACGGCCTGCCAGCCGCGGTAGCCGGCGAACTCGCGGTAGAGGAAGTCCCGGTCGCCCTGGTCGGCACCGGTCAGCGTGGCCGCGAAGCTGACGCCGTTGCAGCCCGCCGGGACCTCGCCGCTGCACAGCTCGGCGAGCGTCGGCATCCAGTCCTCGAAGCCGGTGACCCGGTCGCTGCTGCTGCCGGCCGCGACCCGCCCGGGCCAGCGCACGATCCCGGGCACGCGGATGCCGCCCTCGTACATCGAGCCCTTGCGGCCGCGCAGGCCGCCGCAGGAGTCGAAGAAGTCGACGTCGGTGCCGCCGATCGGGCTGTGCGTCGCGCCGTTGTCCGACGTGAACACGACGATCGTGTCGTCCGCGAGGCCGAGCTCGTCGAGCAGGTCGAGCAGCTCGCCGACCGAGCGGTCGAGCCGAGTGATCATGGCGGCGTATGCGGCCTTCGGCTTGAAGTGCGGCGTGTAGCCCTTGCCGCCCGGGTAGGGAGTCTCAGGGAACTGTCCCTCGTACTGCGCGAGCTCCGCTTCGGGGATGTGCAGCGCGAGGTGCGGGATCACCGAGGGGTAGTAGAGGAAGAACGGGCGGTCCTTGCTCGCGCGCAGGAAGTCCTTGGCGGCGTCGAGGATGTGGTCCGGCGCGTAGTCGGCGCCGCGGAAGCGGGCGTAGCTGGCGGGGTCGTCGGGGTCCTCGTCCGGCTTGAGCTTGCCGTGCCCCTTGACGGCCGGGTCGTTGGCGAGCGGGACCCGCTCGCGGTCGCTCCACAGGTAGTCGGTGTAGTAGCTGTGGGCGTGGCGCTGGCAGTTGTAGCCGAAGAAGCGGTCGTAGCCGCGCGCGATGGGGTCGGCGTCGGAGCGCGGCGGCCCGAGTCCCCACTTGCCGAACGCGCCGGTCGTGTAGCCGGCGCCCTTGAGCATCTCGCTCATCATCGGCTCGCTGGTCGGGAGCGCCCACTGTCCCTCGGGCTTGTGCTCCTTGTTGTTGCGCACGGCGGCCGTGCCCGGGTGCTTGCCCGTCATCAGCACGCAGCGCGACGGCGCGCAGACCGGCGAGCCGCAGTAGTGGCGCGTCAGGCGCATCCCTTCGGTGGCGAGCTGGTCGAGCCGCGGCGTGCGGATCTTCTGCTGGCCGAAGCTGCCGAGCTCGCCGTAGCCGAGGTCGTCCGCCATGACGAACAGCACGTTCGGTTGCTTGACGGGCGTGCCTGCACGTTGGCAGGCGAGCGGGAGAGAAAGCACGAGCGCGATCGACGCGATCAGGAAGCGACGCATGCCGCGGAGTCTAGCCGGTCGGGTCTCAACCTGGGCCGGATCGCTCCATCGATGTGTACGCGGAGCCGAAGAAACCCAGGCGATGGCAGCGGCACAGCAGGACGAAGCGTCAGACCTCCCCTCCTGCAGCGGTGGCGCAGCGCATGTGCGGCCTCGACCCTGGTGGGCGCGGGTCGTGGTCTACGGGGTGCTGCTCACGCTGATGCTGTTCGCGGCCCTGCCGCGCTTCGGCCACGGCCCGAGGCCGGGGTGGCGCGAGCGCGCCGCCGTCGCGAACCTGAAGAACCTCGCCGCCGCGCAGGCGCAAGCGCAGGCGCGCGCCAGCATCGATCGGGACCGCAACGGCCGCAGTGAGTTCGGGAGCTTCGCGGAGCTGGCGGGGGCCACGCCGCCGCGGGGGACGTTCGCGCCGATCTCACCCCCCTTGCTCTCGCAGCGGTTCCAGCGCGTGGACGCGGCCGGCCGGGTCGTTCGCGGCGGCTATGTGTTCGCGCTCTACCTCCCCGGTCCGGACGGCGCGTGGCTCCCGGAGCTCCCGGGCGGCGGGGCGGATCCTGCCGTCGACGCGCGCGCGGCCGCAGCGCGCTGGCTCGCCTACGCGTGGCCGCAGGACTACGGCGAGCGCGGCCGGCGCACGTTCCGGATCGCTTCGTCCGGTACGGTGTACGCGACCGACCTCGGCCCCGACCGCGTGCCGATCCCGGGTCGGAGCGGGTCCTTCGATGACGACGAGGAGCGCCGTCCCGAGTCCGGCGCGCTCGGCGACGTCTGGGCCGTCGTCTGGTAGGCAGACCTGGCTCGGCGCTACCTGCGCCGGAACACCGCCAGCCAAGCCTCTGGTCCGCCCCTGCGCTCGGACGCGACGAAGACGGCTGCGCCGTTCGCAGCGAAGCACGCCGCCTCACGCTGCGGGAGGGTCGGCGCGGCGCCGGCAGGAACGGTCCAAGCCGCTGCGCCGGGCAGCTCGACCCGGAACGGGATCGGCAGCTGCCGCGGACGCGCCGCGAACGCGTCGCGCCAGCTCGCGCGCGCCGCGCGCTCGTAGACGTAGGCGTGGCGGTTGGTCAAGAGGACCGCGCGTCGACCGCGCACGTCGAGAGCGGTCGGGTTGCGGCGCCAGCTCGTCTGGTAGAGGTGGCGCGCGCCGAGGCTCGCAGGCTGTCGTTCCCAGCCGTAGAGGTCGGGGAGCGTGATCGGCGTCCAGTCGTCGGCCGTCGGCGCGTGGTGGTCCTGGTCGAGGTCGAGCACCAGCAGCCGCTTGACCGGGGCGCGCTTCTCGACGAGCAGGATCTCGCGGCGTTCGACGTCGACCGCGACGGACTCGATGTCCCGGATCGGCTCGCACGGCAGCGTGAAGGTGACGGTGCGCAGCACGTCGGTCTCGGCGTCGCCCGGGCGCGGTTCGCGGACGACGTGCAGCTGGCCGACCTGCGCGCCCGCGCGTCGGCGCGCCGCGGAGGCCGGCCGGTTGGTCCCGACGTCGGCGATCATCAGGAACGGCACGCCGCCGTCCTCGAACCACGCGAGGTCCTCCCAGTCGAAGCGGCGCACGCCGCGGACGCGGGTGCGCGCGACCTCCACGTCCGCGCCGGTCGTGCGGATCGCGAACAGCTGGGTCGCGGTGTCGGAGATCGCCCACAGCGTCTCCGCGTGCGCGCGCGACGCCACGATGCCGCTGACGCCGCCGAGCTCGTCGTCGTGGGCCGCGAGGTCCGCGACCAGCGCCTGCGGCCCGAACCGGGCGACCGGGAGCGGGGCCCCGTCGAGCGCGTCGACCGCGGGCGGGCCTCTCCGGCGCCCGCAGCCCGGGAGCGCGGCGAGCGCCGCGAGCGCGACGGCGAGGACCTGGCGACGGCGAGCGGTCACGGGGGCGCCTCGTACCGTCGGCCTCAGAACCCGAACCCGGTCGTCTCCAACCGGATGCGCAGCAGGTAGCGGTCCGCGGTCACGAACAGGCTGCGGCCGTCCTCGCCGAACGCG
>JBMHDP010000448.1:0-4761 GCA_049889335.1 Planctomycetota bacterium | reverse complement strand
GATGGGAAAGCAACAGCAGCAGAGCTTGTTCGGCGTCCGGGGCCAGGCGTCCGCGCCGCCGCGTCAACAGGCGCTGTTCAAACCGATGGCGCGCGCCGCTGCGGACGCTCCTTTGGCGAAGCTCGCCCGGTCGCGGCCCCGCGCCTTGGTCGTGGAGGACGAGCGCGCGATCGGCGAGCTCGTGCAGCGCGTCGTCGCGAAGGACGGCTACGAGGCCGCGCTCGTGCTCGACCCGGCCGAGGCGCTGCGACGGCTCGCCGCGGATCCCTCGCGCTACGAGCTGCTGCTGCTCGACCTGACCCTGCCCGGGTTCGACGGCTGCGAGCTGGCGCGGCGGGCGCGCAGGCTGGGCGTCACCGGCAGGATCGTCGTGGTCAGCGGCTTGGGCGAGCAGCACGCGCGGGCTCGGTGCGCCGGCGTCGACGTGGACGCGTTTGTCTCGAAACCGTTCACGCCGCAGGCACTCCGCGCTGCCACCGGCGGCCCCCGACGCGACGCGGACGCGGTCTGACGCGTTTCCGGCGCTCCGTTTGACGCCGACGCGCGCGGTGTGTCATGCTTCGTGCGTGACCACTGTGCTCCGTATACGACAGTTCGCAGCGCTCTCGGCGCTCTTGTCGCTGCTGGCCGTCTCCGCCTGCGGCGGCGGCGGCGGGAACGGCGGAGCGCAAACAGGCGCGACGAACCCGAACCTGCCGGTGAGCGTCCCCCCCGGCACCGGCGCGCTGACGATCGACATGGCGGGCACCTGGACGATCCAGGACGCGATCGTGGTGGAGACCAACGCGGCGGTGCCGAACCCGCCGTTCAACGGCACGCCGATGGCGTTCGAGCCGACCCGGATCGCGTCGATCGGCGGGCTGAGCGTCGCGCCGGGCGACCTGGCCGCGCTGATCGGCTCGCCGTTGGTCAGCTATGTCAACGTCATCGACTCCTCGACCGTGTTCTACGGCCTCGTGGTCGACCAGCGCGCGAGCGGCGGTGACCGACTGGAGACGGCGCTCGCCGGCGGCGCGGTCAGCGCGAACACCATCGCGGTGGAGGCGTTCAACAGCACCCAGTCGCCGAGCGATCCGGTCCCGCGCTTCACCCGCTCGCGCTACGTGCTCGTCCGGTCGCCGGGCACCACCCCCCTGCTGCACCGCCCCGAAGACTGGACCTTCGGCGACCTGAGCCGCAGCGCCTTCGGCGGCTTCTAGCTCCGCGCCGCGTCGCGGCCTTCGCAACGCGCGTCGCTGGACCGTCGCCCAGGCCCCGCCCGCTTGAGCCGCGTCGTCACGTGCCGTCACATGGACAGACGGCCATGGACACCCGCAAGATCCGCTCGTTCGTCGACGCGGCCTGGGAGCAGGACATCGTCCCCCAGCTCGTCGACTACATCCGCATCCCCAACAAGTCGCCGGCGTTCGACCCGGACTGGGCTGCGGCAGGGCACATGAAGCGCGCGGTCGACCTGATCGCCGGCTGGTGCCGTGCGCAGCCGATCGAGGGGCTGCGCGTCGAGGTGGTCGAGCTGAAGGGGCGCACGCCGCTGATCTTCATGGAGATCCCCGCGAGCCGGCCGGCCGCCGAAGACGACACCGTGCTCCTCTACGGCCACCTGGACAAGCAGCCGGAGATGTCCGGCTGGTTCGACGGACTCGGTCCGTGGACGCCGGTGCGCAAGGGCGACAAGCTCTACGGCCGCGGCGGCGCGGACGACGGCTACGCGGCGTATGCGTCGTTGACGGCGATCCGGGCGCTGCGCGAGGCCGGCGGCGCGCACGCGCGCTGCGTGATCCTGATCGAAGCATGCGAGGAGAGCGGCAGCTACGATCTGCCGTTCTACATCGACCACCTCAAGGAGCGGATCGGCGACCCGAGCCTCGTCGTCTGCCTGGACTCCGGCAGCGGCAACTACGACCAGCTCTGGTGCACGACGTCGCTGCGCGGGCTGGTCGGCGGCGAGCTGCGCGTCGAGGTGCTCACCGAAGGCGTGCACAGCGGCGACGCCAGCGGCGTCGTGCCGAGCAGCGCCCGGATCGTGCGCGCCCTCCTCCATCGACTCGAGGACCCGAAGACGGGCGAGGTGCTGCCGAAGGCGCTGCACGTCGAGATCCCGGAAGCGCGGCGACGACAGGCGAAGGCGGCCGGGAAGGTGCTCGGCGACGAGCTCTGGCGCCGCTTCCCGTGGGCGGACGGCGTGCGGCCGATGAAGAAGCGCCTCACGGACCTCGTGCTCAACCGCACGTGGCGTCCGTTCGTCGAGGTCGTCGGCGCCGAGGGGTTGCCGCCGCTGCAGCAGGCGGGCAACGTGCTGCGCCCCTACACCGCCGTGAAGGTCTCCGTCCGCGTGCCGCCGACGGCGGACCCCGACCGCTGCACGGCAGCGCTGGAGAAGCTCTTCGCCAAGAAGGTCCCGCACGGCGCGAAGGTCACCTTCACGCCGGAGAAGGTCGGCGCTGGCTGGGAGGCGCCGGCGCTGTCTCCCTGGCTGGAGGCGGCCTGCGACGGCGCGTCCAACGCCTTCTTCGGGAAGCCCTGCGTCTACATGGGCGAGGGCGGCTCGATCCCGTTCATGGGGATGCTCGGCGAGAAGTTCCCGCGAGCGCAGTTCCTGATCACCGGCGTGCTCGGCCCGAAGAGCAATGCCCACGGCCCGAACGAGTTCCTGCACGTGCCGATGGGCAAGAAGCTGACGGCCTGCGTCTCGTCGGTGCTGCAAGGCCACCTCGACCGCCCGCGGGACGCCGACCTGCGCGCCGCGTCGACGCCGGCGCCCGAGCAGCGGCCGGCGAAGTCGAAGAAGGCGCGGCGGCGGCAGCGCGCGTAGGCGGCGCTCCGGCGCCGTGAGCGCGCCCCAGCCTGCGATCGGCGTCGGCTTGCGTGCAAAGGCGGGCGCGAGAGCTACCATCGGGCGCCCGACATGGACGCAACCACCACCGTCGCCGCCGTCTCCCTCGAGCAGGTCGAGGCGCTCCTGGAGCGACCGCTGCTCGAGCTCGTCTTCGAAGCCGCGTCGGTCCACCGCCAGCACCACGACCCGCTGCACGTGCAGTGCTCGCAGCTGCTCTCCATCAAGACGGGCGGATGCCCGGAGGACTGCGGCTACTGCTCCCAGAGCGCGCACCACGAGACCCCGGTCGAGCGCGAGCCGCTCATGGAGGTCGACGCCGTGCTCGCCGCCGCCAAGGCCGCGCGGATGAACGGCGCCGAGCGGTTCTGCATGGGCGCGGCGTGGCGCTCGGTGAAGAAGGGCGAGGCGTTCGACCAGGTCCTGGAGATGGTGCGCGGCGTCAAGGGGCTCGGGATGGAGGCGTGCGTCACGCTCGGCATGCTCGACGAGGAGCAGGCTGCGCAGCTCCGCGACGCCGGCCTGGACTACTACAACCACAACCTCGACACCGGCCGGACGCACTACGAGAAGGTCATCACCACCCGCACCTACGACGACCGCCTCGACACGATCGACAACGTGCGCAAGGCGGGCATCCGCGTCTGCTGCGGCGGCATCCTGGGCCTCGGCGAACAGCGGCGCGGGCGCGCGGAGCTGCTCCACGAGCTCGCCAGCCTCGACCCGCAGCCCGAGTCCGTCCCGGTCAACACGCTCGTCCAGGTCGAGGGCACCCCGATGGACGGCGCCGAGGAGCTCGATTGGACCGAGCTGGTCCGCACCGTCGCCGCTGCGCGCCTGCTGATGCCGCGCGCGGTCGTGCGCCTCTCGGCGGGTCGCACGGACCTCGACGAGGCGACCCAGGCGATGTGCTTCCTCGCCGGCGCCAACTCGCTGTTCGTCGGGGACGAGCTGTTGACGACCCCCAACCCGGCCCCTGCCACGGACGCGGCGCTGCTGCGGAAGCTCTCGATCAACGTGGCCGGCTCGACGGACTCCTAGGACGTGACGACGGACGGGCTCGACGCCGAGCTGCAGGCAGAGCAGGCGGCGCGCGCGGCGCGCGGGCTCGCGCGCGCGACCTCGCTGGACGGTGCCCCGCCGGGCGTGGACTTCGGCAGCAACGACTACCTCGGCCTCGCCGAGGACGAGGCGCTCGTCCGCGCGCTCCAGGACGGGGCGCGCCACGGGGTCGGCGGCCGCGCGTCCCGCCTGCTGTCCGGCGGCTCGCCGCTCCACGAAGAGTGTGAGGCCGCGGCCGCAGAGTGGCTCGGGGCCGAGGCCGCGCTGCTGTTCTCGTCCGGGTTCCAGGCCAACGTCGGCCTCGTCGGCGCCCTCGTCGGTCGCGGCGACGCGGTCGTCTCGGACCGGCTCAACCACGCCTCGCTGATCGACGGAGCGCGGCTCTCCCGCGCCCAGGTGATCGTGCACGAGCACGGGGACCTCGACGACCTCGACCGCGCGCTGCGCCGGGCCGCGTCGGCGCGGCGCCGCGTCGTGCTCACCGAAGGCGTCTTCAGCATGACGGGCGACCTCGCGCCGCTCGCCGAGATCGACGAGCTGTGCCGCCGGCGGGACGCGTGGCTGGTCGTCGACGAGGCGCACGCGGCCGGCCTGCTCGGCCCCGAGGGGGCCGGCGCGTGGGCGGCCGCGGACGTCGAGGCCGGCCACCGGCTGTGCGCCCGCGTGGTCACCTGCAGCAAGTCGCTGGGCGTCGCGGGCGCGTTCGTCGCGGGCAGCGCGGCCCTGCGCGCGCACCTGATCCACGCGGCGCGTTCGTTCCTCTTCTCGACCGCGCCGCCGCCGCCGGTCGCCGGCGCGCTGATCGCCGCGGTCGCGCGCTGCCGCCGCGCGGACGCGCTGCGGGCGCAGGCGCTCGCCAACGCCCG
>JBMHDP010000447.1:0-9648 GCA_049889335.1 Planctomycetota bacterium | reverse complement strand
CCGGGGGGTGGGGGGGCCCGCCGGCGGCGGGGGTGGGGGGGGCGGCGGACGCCGCCGGCCGGCGCGCGCCGTTCCCGGGCTTCTGCGACGTGGGCTCCGTCGACACCCCGGCGCTCGCCGGCCTCGCAGCGGCGCTCGCGTGGCGTGACAGCTGCTCGCCGGCGCAGCTCGAGCGGCCGTTGACGCTCGCGCGCCGGCTGCTCGCCGAGTGTCGCGACCGGCGCCGCTGCCGCGTCCTCGGCGGGGACGGGCCGCGGACCGCGACCGTCGCCTTCACGCTCGCGCACGTGCCCCTCACGCACGCGCAGCGTCACTTCCGCGCGCACGGCGTGACGGTGCGCGCCGGCACGCACTGCGCGCCGATGGCGCTCGCGGCCCTGGGCGCTCCCGAAGGATGCGTGCGGGTCAGCTTCGGCCCGCACAACGAGCCGGCCGACGTCGACGCGGTGCTGGCAGCGATCGACGCCTGACGGCCGGCGTCGGGCGGCCGGATGGCCGGGCTACTTGTTGCCCTGCAGCCAGTTGGCCTTCCAGGCCTTGAGGTTCTTGTTGTTGGGGTCGAGCGCGATCGCCTCGTCCATCAGGTCCAAGGCGTCCTTGCGCTTGTTGTTGACGACCAGCAGGGCCGCGTGCGTGCCCATGAAGTTGGCCAGGAACGACGGGTCCGGCTGCTGCTTGTGGCGCTTCTCGATGGCCTTCAACGTCGCCTTGCTGACCTTCAGCGCGTTCTTGAGGATCGACTTGTTGGCGCTCTCGAGGTCCTTCCAGTTGCGGTAGGCGAAGCCCGACATGCGCTGCCCCCACTCGATCACCTGCTCGGTCGGGACGGCCTTCCAGGCCTTGTCGGCGTACTTGGCGGCCTCCTTGACCTCGCCGCGCGCCCAGTGGGCCCGGGCCATGCGGTCGTAGCCGAGGAACTGGACGCGCTTGTTCCGCTGCCCCTTGAGGAAGCGGCGCAGCGGGCCGACGTCCATGTCGGCGGGCGAGACGTCGTCGCCGAGCGTCTCGGACGTGATCCGCCACAGCATCGCCTCGGCGGCCTCGGGCGACTTGGCCTTGGGGTCCTTCTCGATCATCGCGTCGATGACCTTCTTGGCGCGGCCCTGCTCCTGGACCGCGAGCAGCTTCTGCATCAGCAGCTGCATCTCGGCCATCGAGAGGGCGCTCGCCTCGACGCCTTTCTCCAGCGCCGGGATGGTCTGCTCGCCGCTGCGGACGCGCTTCAGGGTCGCGGCGAAGTCGACGATCGTGGCGTAGCCGACCACGCTGTCGACGACCGAGCCGTCCGGCGCGAGGAACAGGACCGTCGGCGTGCGCTGGATCTTGTAGCGCGCCCAGGTGTCCTTGCCGGCGTCGTCGTTCTGTACGCCGAGGCACACGAAGTCGGCGAGCGGGTCGGTGACCTGCTTGTCGGACATGGTGCCGCTGAACATCGCCTCGCAGTCGCCGCTGGTCTCCCAGCAGTAGAGCATCACCAGCTCCGCGGGTTTGTCGCCGGCGGCTGTCAGCGCGGCGGCGAGGCCTTGGTCCCACCAGGTGATCTGCGCCGGCAGCGCGGCGGTCAGGAGGGCGGCGAGGGGGATCCACGAGGCGAAGCGGGCCATGCCCAAATTGTGCCTCGGCCAGGCGCGCGCAGCCAGCGCCCGGATTCCGGGCCGGCGTTGGGGCCGGAGCGCCGCGGCGGGTATGCCAAAGGCATGCAGAGCATCTCCGCGGCGGTTTTCGTCACGCTGTGCCTGGCGTGTCAGGCGCGAGGCCAGGGCGGCGCCGAGTCCGGCCAGGACCGGCAGACGGTCGCCGAGTTCACCGCGTCGATGCGGCACCTGCCGGGCTTCGTGGACCTCTACGTCGACGAGCCCGCGGCGCAGCTGTACCTGCACCTGACCTCGTTCGGTGAAGACCTGCTCTACGCGACGGCGCAGGCCTCGGGGCTCGGCTCGAACCCGATCGGCCTCGACCGCGGCTCGCTGGGGCCACAGCACGTGGTGCGGTTCCACGACGCCGGGCCGCGGGTGCTGGTGACCGCGCAGAACCTCCGCTTCCGAGCGCTGTCGGACAGCGCGCGCGAGCGGCTCGCGGTCGCAGAGTCGTTCGCGCCGTCCGTGCTGGCGGCGCTCCCGGTCGAGGTGCGCGCCGAGTCCGGCGTGCTCGTGAACGCGACGGACCTGTTCGTCCGGGACGCGACCCACGCGGCGCGCCGCCTCAGCGGGGACGGCAGCACCTACCGCCTCGACCCGACGCGCAGCGCGCTGTGGCTCGAGCGGACGCGGTCGTTCCCGGACAACACCGAGGTCGAGGTGCTGCTGACGTTCGCCGCCGACAAGCCGCGAGGCGAGGTGGCGACCGCGGCGGGCGGCGAAGCCGTGACGCTCCGCCAGCACCACAGCCTGATCCGGCTGCCCGACGACGGCTACCGCCCGCGCCGCGCGGATCCGCGGGTCGGCTTCTTCGGGCCGTCGTTCCAGGACTACGCCGCGCCGCTCGGGCAGAGCATGCACCGGCGCTACATCGCGCGGCACCGGCTGCAGAAGCGGGACCCGGAGGCCGCCGTGTCCGCGCCGGTCGCGCCGATCGTCTACTACATCGACCCCGGCACGCCGGAGCCGGTGCGCTCGGCGCTGCGGGAGGGGGCCATGTGGTGGCGCGAGGCGTTCGCAGCGGCGGGGTTCGAGGACGCCTTCCGCGTCGAGCTGCTGCCCGAGGACGCAGACCCGATGGACGTGCGCTTCAACATGATCCACTGGGTGCACCGGCGCACGCGGGGCTGGTCCTACGGGGCGAGCATCTCGGACCCGCGCACGGGGGAGATCATCAAGGGCAACGTCCTCCTCGGCTCGCTTCGCGTGCGCCAGGACCTGCTGAAGTTCGTCGGGTTGGAGGCGCCGTTCGGCGGCCAGCGCGGGGCGTGCGCGGCGGCCGCCTCGCCGGGCGCGGGGCACCTCACGGCCGGCGACGACGAGCTGGCCCAGCGGGTCGCGCTGATGCGCATCCGGCAGCTCGCGGCGCACGAGGTCGGGCACACGCTCGGCCTCTCGCACAACTTCGCTGCCAGCACCTACGGTCGCGCGTCGGTCATGGACTACCCCGCGCCGAAGGTCGGCCTGCAGGGCGACGAGCTGGACTTCTCCGACGCCTACGACGTCGGCGTCGGCGCCTATGACAAGTGGGCGATCACCTACGGCTACGCGCAGTTCGCGCCGGACGCCGACGAGGCCCAGGAGCTGTCGCGCGTGGTCGCGGCCGGCCTCGCCGACGGCTTCGTGTTCCTGACCGATCAGGACGCGCGCGCCGCGGGCGCGGCGCAGCCGCTGGCGAGCCTGTGGGACAACGGACGGGACCCCGTCGCGCAGCTCGAACACGAGCTCCGGGTCCGCGCGGTCGGCCTGCGTCGGTTCGGGCTCGACGCGCTGCGGCCGGGCGCCGCGGTCGCGACGCTCGAAGACACCCTCGTGCCGCTCTACCTGCACCACCGCTACCAGCTGGAGGCGGCCGCGAAGGTCATCGGCGGCGTCGACTTCCGCCACGCGGTCAAGGACGACGGGCAGGCCGCGACCGCGCCGGTCTCCGAGGCCGCGCAGCGCCGGGCCCTCGCCGTGATCCTGACCACGCTGGCGCCGTCGACGCTGCAGCTCGACCCGCGGCTGCTCGCGAAGATCCCGCCTGCGCCGCCGGGGCACCCGTCGACCGCCGAGCGCTTCCCTCGCGGCACCGGTCAGCTGCTCGACCCGGTCGCGATGGCCGCGGTCGCGGCGGAGCTGACGATCTCGGCGCTGCTGCACCCGCAGCGCGCGGCGCGGCTGACGTCGCGGGGGGACGGCCAAGGGCTCACCTTCGGCGAGGTGCTCGGCGGGCTGGAGGAGACGGTCTTCGTCCGCCCCGACGGCCCGCTCGCCTGGAGCGCGGTCCAGCGGGCCGTCCAGGTCGTCTACGTGGACGCGCTGCTCGCGCTCGCGGACAACGGCCGCGCGCCCGCTGCGGTGCGGGCGATGACGGAGTACCACCTCGAGCACCTCGCCGCCGAGGCGCGGTTCTGGCGCGCGGCCTCGAGCAACCCGGTCGAGCAGCGGGCGCACGCGACCGGGCTCTGGCGGCGCATCACCGCGTTCCTCGAGCGCCTGGACCGTGAGCCGCGCCGTGCGCCCCCGCGCGAGGCCCCGCCTGGCTCTCCGATCGGCGGCGGGCGATGATGCACGCTCGCGTCGCAGCCCCTGTCTCGAACCACACCATGACCCGACCCGATCTTCGTCCCGCCATCTTCGCTGCCTGCCTCGCCGGCGCCTGCCTCGCCCAGCGAGGCGACGCGCAGGACGGCCCGCAGGCCGCGGTGCAGCCCGGCCCCGCCGTGGACTACGTCGACGCCTTCCCCGGGCAGGCCGACTTCCCGCAGCCGCTGTTCGTCGCCTACGACGCGGCGGAGCCCGACTCGGCGTTCGTGGTCTGCCAGCCGGGCTACGTCTACCGCGTGCCGCGCGACGGCGCGCGCTCGGAGCGCGAGGTGTTCCTCGACCTGAGCGGCCACGTGCTGACCAAGAACTGGGAGGAGGGCCTGCTCGGCTTCCAGTTCGACCCGGCCTACCAGGACAACGGTCACGTCTGGACCTACTGGTCCGAGGAGGTCGACGCGCGCGAGGAGCCGCAGGCGCGCGGCAAGCGCAAGAGCAACCGCCAGTCGATCATCGCCCGCTACACGGTCGTCGAGCGCGACGGGCGCCGCGTCGTCGACGTCGACAGCGAGCTGCGCGTGATGGAGGTGTTCCAGCCCTACGGCAACCACAACGGCGGCACGATCCTCTTCGGCCCCGACGAGATGCTCTACATCGCGCTCGGCGACGGCGGCTACAAGGACGACGTGCACGGCAACTCCGAGTCGCTGCAGATGCTGCTCGGCAAGGTGCTGCGGATCGACGTGCGCGCGGCGACGGCCGCAGCGCCCTACGTCGTCCCGAAGGACAACCCCTTCGTCGGCGTCGAGGGCGCGCGGCCCGAGATCTGGTGCTACGGCCTGCGCAACGTCTGGCGCATGTCGTTCGACCGCGAGACGGGCGCCCTGTGGGCGGCAGACGTCGGCCAGAACAAGGTCGAGGAGGTCGACGTGCTGGTGCGCGGCGGCTTCTACGGCTGGAACTCGTTCGAGGCCGACCAGGCGTTCGACGCGCGGCGGGGCAAGCAGCCGACGCCGCCGGACGCGATCCCGCCGGTGGCCAGCTACACCCACCGGGACGGGCTGTCGATCACCGGCGGCTACGTCTACCGCGGCGCCGCGGTGCCGGCGCTGCGCGGCTGGTACGTCTACAGCGACTTCATCACCAAGCGCGCGTGGGCGTGCAACCGGGAAGGTGAGGTGGTCAAGCTCGCGAACGCGCCGTTCCCGCCGTCGAGCTTCGGCGAGACGCCCGACGGCGAGCTGTTGATGACCTGCTTCATCCAGAAGAAGGGCAAGGTCTTCCGGCTGGTCGCGCGCGGCGACTGACGGCGTGGACGCCGCGCGCGCTGCGTCCGCGCGGCGCGCTGCGGTCAAGTCGTCGGGGTTTCTCCCGCTGATCCGGCGGGCGGTGCGGTCGGTGACACGGCGGCGTGCCGCCGCTGTCCCGATCTGATCCTGCGGCGCGGACGCGCACTACAGGCTGCTTCACGGCCTCGTCGATCCTCTGGCCGGAGGAAACGTCCGTGAAGCCTACTACTCGTAACCTACAGCTCAGCTCTCTCTTCGCGCTGGCCGCGCTCGCCTCTTGTGGCAGCGGCAGCGGCGGTGGAGTCTCGGCGCCTGCCGAGCTCGCCTACCTGACCAACCCGGCTGTCTACCCGATGGGTACGCCGGTCGAGAACACGACCAGCGCCGCAGGCGGCGCCGTCGACGCCTACTCGATCAGCCCTGCGCTCCCCGAGGGTCTTACGTTCGACGTCGCGACGGGCTCGATCTCGGGTACGCCGACCACGATCACGCCCGAGGCGACCTACACGGTCACGGCGACCAACCGCGCGGGCAGCGACGCGGTCGACCTGGTGCTCAAGGTCACGGACGCGCTCCCTGCCGTCTCCTACCCGACGACCCAGTTCTCGCTCACGGGCGGCGTCGCGATGACGCCGACCGCGCCGACGAGCACGGGCGGGGCCGTCGCGGCCTACTCGATCAGCCCGCTGCTGCCGGCCGGGCTCTCGCTGGACGCCACCACCGGCGAGCTCAGCGGCACGGCGACGCAGGCCGCGGGCAACTGGACCTACACCGTCACGGCCAGCAACGAGGGCGGCGCTGCGACCACCGAGGTCGACATCGAGGTCGCCGCCCCCGCGCTCACCGTGACGCTCCAGCCGACGCCCTCGACCGTCGCCAGCGGCGCCGAGACGTCGTTCTCGGGCGCCGCGAGCGGCACCGGCGACCTGACCTACCAGTGGCTCGTGGACGGCGCCGCGATCGGCGGCGCGACCAGCACGACCTACAGCCTCAGCCCGCGCTCGGCGGACGACGGCGCCAGCTACCAGCTGCGCGTGACCGACACGTTCGGCACCGTCGTCACGTCGGCGCCCGCGCAGCTCGGCGTCGTGGGCGGCGGCTTCGTCGCCTCGACGACGCTGCCGGCGGTCCGCGGCCGGCACACGTCGACCACCCTGACCGACGGTCGGGTGCTGATCACCGGCGGTCAGGACGCCCCCGCGTCGGGCCTCTACCAGGACAGCCTGCTGTTCGACCCCGCGGGGCCGTCGTACGCGGCCGGCGCCGCCATGACGCAGACGCGCTCGATGCACCGCGCCACCCGGCTCGCCGACGGCCGCGTGCTGTTGACCGGTGACGAGACGACCTCGCCGACCGCCGCGGAGCTGTTCGACCCGGTCGCCGGGACGTTCAGCGCGACGGCGGGCGCGCAGGTGGTGGGGCGCACCAAGCACACGGCCACGCTGTTGGCCGACGGCCGGGTGCTGCTCGCCGGCGGCGAGAACGGCGGCGCGCTCGCGTCCGCCGAGCTGTTCGACCCGACGACCGGGACGTTCTCGGCCACCGGCTCGATGGTCGCGGCGCGCCACTCGCACACCGCGACGCTGCTCAACAACGGCCTCGTGCTCATCTGCGGCGGCGAGGACGCCGCGGTCAGCGCCAAGGTGGAGCTGTTCGACCCGGAGGTGGGCACGTTCACGGAGATCGGCACGATGTCCTCGGCGCGCCGCGACCACTTCGCGGTGATGCTCGGTGACGGCCTGGTCCTGGTCGGCGGCGGCGACGACGGCGTCGACGTCACGAGCAGCGTGGATCTGTTCGACCCGACGACCAACACGTTCACCGCGACGGGCGGCCTGATCCTCGCCCGCGACGGCGCCGCCGCGCAGCTCCTCGGCAACGGTCGCGTGGTCGTGGCCGGCGGAGAGGACAGCGACGACCTGCCGATCTCGGTCACCGAGGTCTACGACCCGTCGGTCGGCGTCTGGTTCCAGTCGGGTGGCCTGGTCCTGCCGCGCGCGCGCCTCGCGCCGACGCTGCTCCCGGACGGCACGTGGCTGGTCCCCGGCGGGGAGATCTCGCCGCTGTCGTCGTCGATGACGGCGGAGAGCGAGCTCTACGACCCGGAGATCCCGGCGCCGGCGACCTTCCGGCCGACGAGCTCGCTGACGGGCCGCGCCCGCTTCGGCCTGAGCCTCCTGCCCGACGGCCGCGCGCTGGTGACCGGCGGCACGCTCGCGGGCGTGCACGGCCTGACGGCCTCGGAGGCCTACGACCCGAAGGCGGCGGAGTGGGCGACCACCGGCTCGCTGAACACGCCGCGGATGGACGCCGCGCAGGTGCTGCTGCCGAACGGCAAGGTGCTCGTCGCCGGCGGCCAGGACACGATCTTCTCGCCGCTCGCGACCGCTGAGCTCTACGACCCGGCGACGGACACGTGGACGCTGACGGCGCCGATGACGGTGGCCCGCGCCGACACCGAGGCCGTGGTGATGGCGAACGGCTCGGCCCTGGTCTGCGGCGGCAGCGGCCTCGCGACCGTCACGGACGTCGCGGAGGTCTTCGACCCGGCGACCGAGACCTGGACGACGACCGGCAGCCTCGGCACCGGCCGCCGCGGTCACCGCGTGGTCGCGCTCGACAACGGCAAGGTCCTGGTGATCGGCGGCCTGCTGGCCGACGGATCGATGATCGCCACGTGCGAGCTCTACGATCCGGCGACCGGCACGTTCGCGCCGACCGGGGACATGAGCGAGCCGCGCGCCGAGGCGATGGCGACGAAGCTCCACGACGGCCGCGTGCTGGTCTGCGGCGGCGGCGGGCTGTTTTCGGTGTTTGCGACCGCCGAGATCTACGACCCGGTCAGCGGCTCGTGGACCTCGACCGGCTCGCTGCAGGTGGCCCGCAAGGGCGCCGCCGCCGTCACCATGCCCGACGGCGACGTGATGATCGCGTCGGGCTACGACAGCAGCCTGCAGCCGATCGTCACCGCCGAGGTCTTCGACTACGAGACCGAGACTTTCTCGCTCGCCGGGAGCCTCGGTGCGGCGTGTGAGGACGCGAAGGCGGTGCTGCTGCCGAGCACGGGCCGCGTGCTCGTCGTCGGCGACACCGACAACGGCGCGGCCGCGCTGTTCCGCTGATCGCCGGCCTAGCCGGCGAGGACCTCGCGGATCACGTCCGCGAGGCTCCGCACCTGGAGCGGTTTGTCGAGCAGGCGGGTGACGCCCGCCTCCAGCGCCTCCTGCTCGAGCTCCTTGTGCACGAAGCCCGTGCACAGCAGCACGGGCAGGTCCGGGAGCGCGGCGCGCGCCTCCCGCGCCAGCTCGATCCCGCTGGCGCCGGGCATGCTCAGGTCGGTGACGAGGATGTCCGGCCGCGTGGCTGCGTCGGCCAGGGCGGCGGTGGCCGCCGCGGCGTCGGCGACGGCCGTCACCTTGAACCCCGCGAGCTCGAGGCCGCGCTTCAGCACCCGCAGCAGGTTGGCCTCGTCGTCGACGAGGAGCACGTGGGCCGGAGCGGGGTCGGTGGGCGGGGCCATGGGCGCGGAAGCCTAGCGCTCCGGGCCGCGTCCGTCGCCTATTCGCCGTCGAGCGCCGCCAGGCGCTGCTCGAGGTCGGCGACCGCGGCGACCAGCTGGTCGTAGCGCTGGTAGGCGTGGTTGCCCGGGCGCTGGTCGGCGCGGTTGATCATCGAGGACAGGTAACGGACCTGGGAGAGCAGCATCTGCTGCGGGTAGGTCTCGCGCGCGTTGTCGAGCCGCGACCCGAGCTCGCGCAGGGTCGCGCGCGCGGCCTCGGTGCTCGCCGTCCGGCTGCGCCGGCGCACGTCGGCGGCGAGGCGTCCGGCCCGCTCGCTCAGCGCCTGGACCTTCTCGACGAGGTCGATCTGGGCCCTCAGGTCGTCGACGGTGACCCCTTCGGCCGCGACGCGGGGGTCGAGCGCGAGCGTCACGCGCTGTCGCTGCTCGCCGTCGTCGTGCATCAGCCGCAGCTCGTAGTCGCCCGGCAGGACGAGCGCGCCGTTGTCGCCGCGCAGGTTCCAGCTGTAGCGGTGGAAGCCGGCCTTGGCCGACAGGCCGCGGCTGCGGCCGCCGCGGCGGAACGGTCCGCGCATGCCCTGGTCGCGGCGCCCGGCCGCGGCGCGGCCGCGGCTCGCGGTCCCGGTGCGGACGAGCGTGGGCGGCGCCGTCGCGCCCGCGTAGACCACGAGGCGCC
>JBMHDP010000446.1:0-3388 GCA_049889335.1 Planctomycetota bacterium | reverse complement strand
CCCAACATGGGCGAGTGCTGGGACGGCGGCACGGCGACCTTCATGGTGCTCGGCGACACCTGCACCCGCGGCTGCCGGTTCTGCGCGGTCAAGACGCACAGCCAGGGCGTCCCCGTCGACGCCGAGGAGCCCGAGAAGGTCGCAGAGGCCTGCGTCGCGATGGGCCTGAAGTACGTCGTCCTGACGATGGTCGACCGCGACGACCTGCCGGACGGGGGCGCGCTGCACGTCGCCGACACCATCCGCGCCATCAAGCACCGCGCGCCGGAGATGCTGGTCGAGGCGCTAGTCGGCGACTGGCTGCCGATGGACAAGACCCAGCGCGAGGACATCCAGCGCCGCGAGCACAGCATCCGCACGGTGCTCGAGTCCGGCGTCGACGTCTACGCCCACAACGTCGAGACCGTGCTGCGGCTCACGCCGCGCGTCCGCGACCACCGCTGCAGCTACCTCGGCTCGCTCGAGACGCTGCGCATGGCCAAGCAGCTCCGCCCCGACGTCGTGACCAAGTCCTCGCTGATGCTGGGCCTCGGCGAGAGCGACCGCGAGCTGGAGCAGGCCATGGACGACCTGCGCGAGTTCCACGTCGACGTGGTCACGTTCGGCCAGTACCTGCGCCCGTCGATGCTGCACCTGCCGGTGCGCGAGCACGTCACGCCGGCGCGCTTCCAGGCGCTGGAGCAGCGCGCGATGACCAAGGGCTTCCTCTACGTGGCGTCGGGCCCGCTGGTCCGCTCGAGCTACAAGGCAGCCGAGTTCTACATCGAGGGCCTCCTCCGCCAGCGCAAGGCGGCCGAGGCCGAGCAGCGGGACAGCTGAGCCGGAGAACCACGAACACATGACTCTCGAACTCGTCACCATCCTCGGCAAGGACGGCAAGGCGCAGCGGGGCAAGGACCCGAACCTGCCGCCCGAGGAGCTCAAGCGGCTCTACAGGCTGATGTGCGCGACGCGCGCCCTCGACGACCGCGGCCTCGCGCTCCAGCGCCAGGGCCGGATCGGCTTCTACCTGCAGTCGACCGGCCAGGAGGCCAGCCACCTCGGCTGCGCCTACGCGCTGCAGGCCAGCGACTGGCTGTTCCCGGCGTATCGCCAGCCCGGGATCCTCCTGCTCCGAGACATCCCCTACGAGAAGATCATCGCGGAGTGGTTCGGCAACTCGGGCGACACCAGCAAGGGCCGCCAGATGCCGGTCCACTACAGCTTCCGCCAGGCCAACTTCGTCTCGATCAGCTCGCCGATCGGCACCCAGCTGAGCCAGGCGGCCGGCGCGGGCATGGCCGCCAAGGCGCGCGGCGACGACACGGTCTTCATGACGTTCTGCGGCGACGGCGGCACGTCGAGCAACGACTTCCACTGCGGCCTCAACTTCGCCGGCGTCTACAAGGCGCCGGTCGTGTTCGTCTGCGAGAACAACGGCTGGGCCATCTCGGTGCCCAACGACCAGCAGACGGCCAGCGAGTCGATGGCCATCAAGGCGGACGCCTACGGCATGCCGGGCGTGCGCGTCGACGGCAACGACATCCTCGCGGTCTACCGCGTCACCAAGGAGGCGGTCGAGCGCGCCCGCCGCGGCGACGGTCCGACGCTGATCGAGACCGTCACGTACCGCATCGCGTCCCACTCCAGCTCCGACGACGCCGACCGCTACCGCGACAAGAAGGAGTTCGAGGCCTGGAAGAAGAAGGACCCGATCGCGCGCTTCCAGCGCTACCTCAAGCACAAGAAGCTCTGGAGTGAGGACTTCGAGCAGGAGTGCGTCGAGGGCAGCCGCGAAGCGATCGCCGCCGCCGTCAAGGTCGCCGAGGCGATGCCGCCGGTCGGGCCCGAGACCATGTTCGAGGACGTCTACATGGCGCCGACGCAGCAGCTGAAGGACCAGAAGAAGTACCTCCACGACCTCGTCCAGCAGGGCGGCGTCGGCGCCGAGGTCGGCCACTTCCCGCTGTAGCCCAGGACCTCACAACCAACAGGACATTCCAATGACTGCTACCAACCCACAAGCGGGCGACAGCGCGACCGGCACCAAGGTCATGACGATGCTCGAGGCCATCAACGACGCCATGCGCGTCGAGATGCGCAACGACGACCGCGTCGTCGTGTTCGGCGAGGACGTCGGCAAGAAGGGCGGCGTGTTCGGCACCACGATGGGCCTGCACGAGGAGTTCGGCGACGCTCGCTGCTTCGACACCCCGCTCAGCGAGTGCGGCATCCTCGGCACCGGCGTCGGCATGGCCGTCTACGGCATGCGCCCGATCGCCGAGATCCAGTTCCTCGACTTCATCTACCCTGGCTTCGACCAGATCGTGAGCGAGGCGGCCAAGATGCGCTACCGCTCGGGCGGCGAGTACACCTGCCCGATGGTGATCCGCTCGCCGTACGGCGGCGGCATCCGCGGCGGCCACTACCACAGCCAGTCGTCGGAGGCCTACTTCTGCCACACGCCCGGCCTCAAGGTCGTGATCCCGTCGACGCCGGCCGACGCCAAGGGCCTGCTGATCTCGTCGATCCGCGACGAGGACCCGGTGATGTTCCTCGAGCCCAAGGCGATCTACCGCCACGCCAAGGACGAGGTCCCGCTCGGCGAGCACACCGTCGACCTGGGCACCGCGCGGATCGCCCGCGAGGGCAACGACGTGACCGTGCTGTGCTACGGCGCGATGGTCCCGGTCTGCGAGAAGGCCGCCGACCTCGCCCAGGAGGAGCACGGCCGCAGCGTCGAGATCGTCGACCTGCGCACGCTGGTCCCCCTCGACGAGCGCACGATCCTCGAGTCGGTCAAGAAGACCGGCCGCGTCGTCGTCGTCTACGAAGCGCCCAAGACCGGCGGCTTCGGCGGCGAGCTGAGCGCGATCATCGCCGAGAAGGCGATCGAGTACATGGAAGGCCCGATCGTCCGGGTCGCCGGCTTCGACACCCCGTTCCCTTACTCCCTCGAGCACCTCTACATGCCCGACGCCAAGCGCGTGGCCGCGGGCATCGAGAAGACGTTCGTCTGGTAACCACCCCCATACGGCACACAGCCACCAAAGCTCTGAATCATGGCACTCAAGGAATTCAAACTGCCCGACATCGGTGAGGGCATCGCAGAAGGCGAGATCGTCAGCTGGAAGGTCTCGGCCGGCCAGGCGGTCCAGGAAGAGGACGAGTTCGTCGAGGTGATGACGGACAAGGCGACGGTGACCATCACGGTGCCGTTCACCGGCTCGATCGCCGAGCTGAAGTGCGCCGAAGGCGACGTGGTCCCGGTCGGCTCGGTCATCGCGGTGATCGACGCTGGCGCCGCCGGCGCCGCTGCGCCGGCCGCCGACGCCGCCGCGCCCGCCGAGGCAGAGGCTGCTCCGGCCCCGGCTCCGGCTCCCGCCGCGGCCCCGGCTCCGGCTGCTGC
>JBMHDP010000445.1:0-8177 GCA_049889335.1 Planctomycetota bacterium | reverse complement strand
GGCTTCGTGCAGCCCGAACCGGTCCCGGGCGCGCGCCTGCGCGCGGGCGCGCGCGTTGGGCGACGTCGGGTCGTCGCCGCGCAGCAGCAGGTCCAGCAGGGAGCCGGCGAACGGCTCGCCGTGTCCGAGGCCGCTGTCCGCGTCCCCGCCGACGTAGCGCGGCGGGTCGTCCTCGCCGAGCCAGCGCTGCATCGCCTCGTCGAGCAGCCGTCTGCGCCCCGAGCTCTCGGGCGCGACCACCGCGAGCGCGCGGCCTGCGCCGCGTCGCGCGGCGGCGAACGCCCGGTCCAGCGACGCCGACTCGCGCTGGCGGCCGACGAACGGCGCCTCGGTCGGCCGACGCATCCTCATCAGCCGGCGCGTGCTGGCGAGCACCGGCACCTCGGCCTCGCTGCGGCGCCAGTACTCCGAGCGCTCACCGAGCTCGAGGATCCGGACGAGCTCCGCGGCGGTGCGCGGGCGGTCGTCCGGGTCCTTCTGGAGCAGGTCCAGCAGCACCTGCTCGAGCAGGGGCGACAGCCGCGGCCGGAGCTGCGAGGGCCGCTGGGGCGCGCGCCGCAGGTGCGCGTCCATCATCTCGTCGGGCGTGGTCGCGTCGGCGAACGGGTGGCGGCCGGTCACCACCTCGTAGAGCACGACGCCGAGCGCGTAGAGGTCGCTGCGAGGGCCGCTCGGCTCGCCGCGGAGGCTCTCGGGTGAGGCGTAGGCGAGGCTGCCGGCCAGCCCGTAGCCCGACGACCGCGCCCCGGACGGGGCGTCGGGCTCGGCGCTCTCGAACGGCCTCGCGAGGCCGAGGTCGACGATCTTCAGCTCGCTCTCCGGGGTCAGGATCAGGTTCTCGGGCTTCACGTCGCGGTGCACCAGGCCGCGGCGGTGCAGGGCGAACAGGCCGCGCGCGGCGTCGGCGCCGAGGCGGCGCGCGAGGTCCTCCAGCACGGCGTCGCTCCGCTCGAGCAGGGCCCGGAGGGTCGTTCCGGCGACGAACTGCATCACGAGGTAGCTGGACGCGTCGGCGTCCGGGCCGGTCTGCTCGACGCCGTAGATCTCCGCGACGTTGGGGTGGCGGATGGACATGCCGAGCGCGCCCTCCTCCAGCAGCCTGCGCCGGGCGCCGTCGTCCGAGCACAGCTCGGGCCGCAGGAACTTCACGGCGACGTGCGCGCCGGCCTCGAGGTCGCCGTAGGGCGCGCGCAGGCGGGCCTCCGAGACGGTCCCGGACGAGCCGCTGCCGAGCTCCCGCAGCAGCTCGAACGGCGCGTCGCCGGCCGGCGGCGAGTCGCCGGCTGCCGGCCCGTCGGGGCCTCCGTCCGCGCCTCGCCGCTGGTCCGCCACGCGTTCCTTGTAGCGGCGCGGTTGCACCTGATCGAGGGCTCTGCGACTCTTCCCTCCGCCCATGGGGATCCGCCTGCACAACTCGTTGACCCGTCGACTCGAGGAGCTCCAGCCGCTCGTCGAGGGGCGGGTGACCATGTACCACTGCGGCCCGACGGTGTACAGCTCGCCGCACATCGGCAACTTCCGCAGCTTCCTGTTCGCCGACGTGCTCCGCAGGTTCGTCGAGGACCAGGGCTACGAGGTCACGCAGGTGATGAACATCACCGACGTCGGCCACCTCACGCTCGACGACATCGAGGGCGGCGAGGACAAGATGGAGGCGGAGTCCAAGCGCACGGGCAGGACCGCGTGGGACATCGCCCAGCAGTACATCGACGAGTTCCACGAGTGCCAGCGGGCGCTGCGCGTCCGCCTGCCGCACCACATGCCGCGCGCGACCGACTTCATCCCGCAGATGGGCGCGATCATCGGCGACCTGCTCGACAAGGGCGTCGCCTACCAGGTCGACGGCAACGTCTACTTCGAGGTCTCGAAGTTCCCGGCCTACGGCGAGCTCAGCGGCAAGAAGCTCGACGAGCTGGAGTCGGGCGCCCGGGTCGCCGTCAACACCGAGAAGAAGGACCCCAGGGACTTCGCGCTCTGGAAGGTCGACGACCAGCACCAGATGCAGTGGGACGGCCCCTTCGAGGGCGGCCGCCGGGGGTTCCCGGGCTGGCACATCGAGTGCTCGGCGATGTCGATGCACTACCTGGGTCGGCAGATCGACATCCACACGGGCGGCGAGGACAACGTCTTCCCGCACCACGAGTGTGAGATCGCGCAGACCGAAGCGCACACCGGCCAGCGCTTCGTCGGCGTCTGGATGCACGCGCGCCATCTGCTGGTCGACAACACGAAGATGTCGAAGAGCCTCGGCAACTTCTACACCGTCCAGGACATCCTCGACCGCGGCTACAGCGGCCTCGAGCTGCGCTATGCGCTGACCCGGGTGCAGTACCGCCAGTCCCTCAACTTCACCCTCGCGGGTCTCGACGAAGCGCGCGCCGCGATCGCGCGCGTCAACGGCGCGCGGCAGAAGCTGGCGCGGGTCCGTGACGGCGGCGAGGCGCCCGGAGGCGACGACCTCGCGCCGGCGGTCGCCGCCGCGCAGGACGGCTTCACCGCGGCGATGTGCGAGGACCTCAACGTCTCTGAGGCGCTGGCTGCTGTCTTCGAGCTGGTCGGCGCGGTCCACCGCGCGGCGCCGACGAAGCCCGCCGCGGCGGCCGCGCTCGGGGCCTTCGCGCGGTTCGAGGACGTGCTGGCGGTGTTCGGGGACGAGCCGGTCGCCGACGCGCCCGGCGACGCGCCCCCGGAGCTGCTGGTCCTCCTCCAGGAGCGCGCGAGCGCCAAGGCCGAGAAGGACTGGGCCCGCGCCGACGCGCTGCGCGACCGGATCCTCGCGGCGGGCTGGAAGATCGTCGACACCCCCGACGGGGCCCGCCTGGAGCGCGGCTGAGGCGTCGAGACGGCACTCTGGCGGCGCCGCTGCGTAGCACGACCGGTCCGCATCCCTGCCCCGGACGAGGACGAACCCAACCAGTGATCATGCGCACGAAACAGACCCTGTCGGTCGTGGCCGCGGCCTTCTTGTTCTCATGTTGTGGGCCCGAGGCCGCGCCGCGGGACGCGCAGGTCGACGCGGTCCGGCCCGAGGTCGGGGCGGACGCCGCGCCGGCCGCTGCGGTGACCGCCGCCGCGCGCGGGCAGGCCGTCGAGAATGACGCCGCCCCTTCCGCAGCCGCCACAACCCCCGCCGCTACCGCGCCCGCCGAGGCCCCCGCGATGTCCTACAACCAGCTGAACGAGCAAGAGACCTACGTCCTCCTCAACAAGGGCACCGAGCGCGCCGGCACCGGCGAGTACACCGACCTGAAGGACGACGGCCTCTACATCTGCCGACAGTGCAACGCGCCGCTCTACCGCAGCGACGACAAGTTCCACTCGGGCTGCGGCTGGCCCAGCTTCGACGACGAGATCGAGGGCGCGATCGAACGGCACGAGGACGTCTCGTTCGGGATGGTCCGGACTGAGATCGTCTGCAAGAACTGCAAGGGCCACCTCGGCCACGTCTTCCACGGCGAGCGCATGACCGAGAAGAACACCCGGCACTGCGTCAACTCGGTGTCGATGCGGTTCGTGCCCAAGGGGCAGGCGGCGCCGAAGACGATCGTGCTCCCGGACGCCGACCAGGCGCCGGGCCGGTAGCGCGAGCGCGCCGTCCGGGGGACGGCAGGCCGCGGGCGGCCCGGACGGCGCGCCGGGATTTCGGTTCCGTCGCGTCGCCGCGCCTGCTTGGCTCTAGGCATGCACGAGATCGAGCTGCGCGCGACGGAGCAGGGCCAGCGGCTCGACCGTCACCTGCGCAAGCTCCTCCCCGAGGTCCCGCTCGCGGGGATCTTCAAGCTGCTGCGGCGGGGCACCATCCGGATCGACGGCCGCAAGGCCGGGCCGGACCTCCGACTGGAGGCCGGCATGGTGTTGACCCTCCCGGACAACCTCGGCGCGGCGGCCGGCGGCAGGCCGCTGCCGCCCCAGCCCCCGGCTCCGCCGCCGCGGTCCCTGTCGCCGCGGGTGGTGCACCGGGACGAGGACCTGCTGGTGGTGGACAAGCCTGCAGGCCTGCCGGTGCAGCCCGGGAGCGGCCACGCGCACCACCTGGTCGGGTGGCTCGACGCCCAGGCGTTCGGGACGCGGACCGCGACCTATCGGCCCGCCCCGGTGCACCGCCTCGACCGCGGCACCTCGGGGCTGATCGTGTGCGGGCTCACGCCGCAGGCGTCGCGGTCGCTGAGCGACGCGTTCCGGGCCGACCGCGTCCGCAAGGTCTACGCGGCCGTCGTCGAGGGGGTCCCGGCCGAGGAGCGCGGCACGATCGACGCGCCGCTCTGGCTGCGGGAGACCGCGCGCGCGAGCCAGCCCAAGGTCCACGTCGACCCGCGGGGCAAGCGCGCCGTGACGGACTACGAGGTCCGGGCGACCGGGCGGCGCCGCGCGCTGCTGCAGGTGGCCCTGCACACCGGCCGCACCCACCAGATCCGCGCCCACCTCGCGCACATCGGCCACCCCATCGTCGGCGACCGTCGCTACGGCGCGACGGTCGACCTCGGCGCGGGTCAGTTCCTGCTGCACGCCGCCGAGCTCGCGCTGCCGCACCCGCGGACCGACGCGCCGATGAAGTTCTCGGCGCCCGCGCCTCCCCGCTTGTGTCAGGCGATTGGCTAACGAAGATGGCGCGGCCGAGCCGAACGGTAAGACCCCCTGCTGATGCCCGAACCGAGCTGTCCTGAACGTGAGCGCCTGGCGCGGAACGCGCGCCGTGAAGAGCACTGGGCGCGGTGGGGGCCGTTCCTCGCCGAGCGGCAATGGGGCACGGTGCGCGAGGACTACTCGGAGGACGGCAGCTGCTGGGACTACTTCCCGCACGACCACGCGCGCAGCCGCGCCTACCGGTGGGGAGAGGACGGCCTGCTGGGGATCACCGATCGACACGGCCGGCTGTGCCTCGCGTTCGCCCTGTGGAACGAGCGGGACCCCTACCTCAAGGAGCGGCTGTTCGGGTTGACGGGCCCGCAGGGAAACCACGGGGAGGACGTCAAGGAGGAGTACTTCTACGTCGACGCGCTGCCGAGCGCCGCGCACCTGCGGGCGCTCTACAAGTACCCCCTGCGGGAGTTCCCCTACGACGACCTGGTCGAGACCAACGCGGCGCGCGGACGCGGCGAGCGCGAGTACGAACTGCGCGACACCGGGGCGTTCGACGACGGCTACTTCGACGTCGAGGTGACCTACGCCAAGGGCTCGCCCGACGACATCCTGGTCGAGCTCTGCGTGCAGAACCGCAGCGACGAGGCGGCTAAGCTGCACGTGCTGCCCCAGCTCTGGTGGCGCAACACGTGGTCGTGGGGCCGCGACGGCGAGGGCTACTGGCCCCGGGGGAGCGTCCGTCGCGGCGGCGAGCGGCGGCTCGTCGCCAGGGGCGCCGACCTCCCGGAGATGGAGCTGTCGCTCGACGGCTTCGACTACGGCGACGGCCGCGAGCTCTGCGACGTGCTCTTCACCGAGAACGAGACCAACGGCACCCGGCTGTTCGGCTACGAGGACTACGACGCCAAGGTCAAGGACGCGTTCCACCGCCGCGTCTGTGAGAGCGACGAAGGCGCCGTGTCGAGCGACGACGGCAGCAAGGCGGCGTTCTGGTGCGTGCTCACGGTGCCGGCCGGTGAGTCACGGTCGCTGCGGCTGCGCCTGCGTCGCGCCGACGCGGGGGGCGCGCCCTTCGGCGCCGCGTTCGACGAGGTGCTGGCGACCCGGGCCGCGGAGGCCGACCGGTTCTACGCGGAGCTGATCGGGACCGCCGACGAGGAGGCCGCGCGCATCCAGCGTCAGGCCTACGCCGGGCTGGTCTGGTCCAAGCAGTTCTACTGGTACGACGTCCGGACGTGGCTGGCGGGCGACCCGTCGCAGCCGACGCCGCCGAAGTCGCGCCGGGACGGCCGCAACTCCGACTTCTCCCACCTCTACAACCGCGACGTCATCTCGATGCCGGACAAGTGGGAGTACCCCTGGTACGCGGCGTGGGACCTGGCGTTCCACATGATCCCGTTCGCCAAGCTGGACCCGGCGTTCGCCAAGTCGCAGCTGCTGCTGTTCCTGCGCGAGTGGTACATGGCGCCGAACGGGCAGCTGCCGGCCTATGAGTTCGCGTTCCACGACGTGAACCCGCCGGTGCATGCGTGGGCCTGCTGGCGCGTCTACAAGATGACGGGCAAGCGCGGCGAACGGGACCTGAACTTCTTGGCCAGCGCCTTCCACAAGCTGCTGCTGAATTTCACGTGGTGGGTCAACCAGAAGGACGTCCGCGGCAAGCACGTCTTCGGCGGGGGGTTCCTGGGCCTGGACAACGTCGGCGTGTTCGACCGCAGCCAGCCGCTGCCGACGGGCGGCGACCTCGAACAGGCGGACGGGACCGCCTGGATGGGCTTCTACTGCGCGACGATGCTGAGCATGGCGCTGGAGCTCGCGCACTACGACAAGAGCTACTCCGACGTGGCGTCGAAGTTCTTCGAGCACTTCGTGCAGATCACGCACGCGATCAACACGCTCGGCGGGACCGGGCTGTGGGACGAGGAGGACGGCTTCTACTACGACCAGATCCACGGCGCCGAGGGGGAGGACGAGGCGGTCCGGCTGCGGATCCGCTCGCTGGTCGGCCTGCTGCCGCTCTGCGCGGTCGAGGTGCTGCCGCTCTCGCGGCTCTCCGAGCTGACGGGCTTCCTGCGCCGCATGCGCTGGTTCCTGGAGAACGAGCAGGAGCTCGCGGCGCACATCTCGTTCACGGGCGGGGAGAGCGACGGCAAGGTCCTGCTCGCGATCCCGTCGAAGGAGCGGCTCCAGCGGATGCTGGGCTACCTGCTCGACGAGCGCGAGTTCCTCTCGGCGCACGGCGTGCGGTCGATGTCGCGGGTCCACCTCGAGCACCCGTTCGTGATGCAGCACGGCGACGAGGAGTACCGCGTCGACTACACGCCGGGCGAGAGCGGGACGGCGATGTTCGGCGGGAACAGCAACTGGCGCGGGCCGATCTGGTTCCCGGTCAACTTCCTGCTGATCGAGGCGCTGGAGCGCTACGGGAAGTTCTACCGCGACGAGTTCAAGGTGGAGTGCCCGACCGGCTCGGGCAACTTCATGACGCTGCAGCAGGTCGCCGACGAGCTGTCGCGCCGGCTGACGACGCTGTTCCGAAAGGGCGGCGACGGCGCGCCGCCGTTCGCCGGCGAGGACTGCCGGTTCGCCGAGGACCCCGCCTACCGCGACCTGTGCTGGTTCTACGAGTTCTTCGACGGCGACACGGGCCGCGGCTGCGGCGCGTCGCACCAGACCGGCTGGACCTCGCTGGTGGCGCGCTGTTTTCGGTGACCGCGCGCGCCTCGAGCCGGCGCGGCGGTCAGGGCAGGACGACGCGCTCGGTCTGCGCGGTCGCGGCGAGCACCAGCTGTCGCTGCACCTGGACCACGCCGTCGACGGCGACCTCCAGGACGTAGGCCCCGGGCGCGGTCGCCTCGGCCAGCCAGATCGGCGAGGGGCCGGGCAGCCGGTCGACGGCGCTGCTGCGCGCGCCGTCCGGTCCGACGCTGACCCAGCGGCGCGGCAGGGCCGGCTCGGTCGCGGCGCGCAGCCGGATCGCGACGTCGGCGCGGCCAGCGGCGCGGAAGGCCGCTCCGGACGGGCGCACCAGGTCCAGCTGCAGCGCGCACGCGGGCTCGAGCGTCACGTCCTCCACGAAGCCGTTGCCGCCGGTGAGCTCGAAGACCCGGCGGGACGGCGTGAGCGGCAGCGGCCGACCGTCCTCGTCGACGCCGGTGAGCCGTATGCCGTAGCGTCCGGGCGCGAGCGGCGGCAGCCGGTAGCGACCGTCTCGCGCGCTCGCGGCGCGAGACCAGAGGGGGCGCTCGAGGTGCCAGGCGCCTCGCGGCGCGTCGGCAGCAAGCAGGAACGCGTCCACCCGGACGTCCTGCACGGGGCGGCGGTCGGCGTCGCGGACCCACACCGTGACGCCCTCGGCGGCGCGGGTCGGATCGAGGAAGACGTCGAGCTGCAGCGGCGGGGCGGCGTCGGGCGGCACCGCCAGGTCCTCGAACACACGCGGCTGCAGCCCGTCGGCTTCGAGGACCAGCTGGCCGGTCACGCCGCGCGGCAGCGGCAGCGCGGCCCGGCCCGCGGCCTCGCCGCGGAGCGGCGCCGCGCGTCCGCTCACGAAGCGGTAGGAGAACGCAGGGACGAGCTCGCCGGTCCCCGCGCGG
>JBMHDP010000444.1:0-14084 GCA_049889335.1 Planctomycetota bacterium | reverse complement strand
TGGTCGTGGCCGCCGCCGGCGGGCTTCTTCTCCGGCACCGAGCTGATCAGCGCCTCGGTGGTCAGCAGCAGCGTCGCCACCGACGCGGCGTTCTGCAGCGCGGCCGAGGTGACCTTCGCCGGGTCGACGACGCCGGCCTTGATCATGTCCTCGTAGGTGCCGGTGCGGGCGTTGTAGCCGTAGGTGTCGCTCTTGTTGCTGCGCACCGTCTGGATCACGATCGAGCCGTCGACGCCGGCGTTGGCCGAGATCTGGCGCATGGGCGCCTCGAGCGCGCGACGCACGATGTCGGCGCCGATGCGCTCGTCGCCGTCGAGCTTGAGGGCGTCCAGCACCTTCGCGGCGCGCACCAGGGCCGTGCCGCCGCCGGCGACGATGCCCTCTTCGACCGCGGCGCGGGTCGCGTGGAGCGCGTCCTCGACGCGGGCCTTCTTCTCCTTCATCTCGGCCTCGGTGGCCGCGCCGACCATGATCTGGGCGACGCCGCCCGAGATCTTGGCGAGGCGCTCCTGGAGCTTCTCGCGGTCGTAGTCGGAGGTCGTGCGCGCGATCTCGGAGCGGATCTGCTCCATGCGCGCCTTGGTGTCCTTCGGCTTGCCGGCGCCCTCGACGATCGTGCAGTCGTCCTTGCCGACGATGACCTTCTTGGCGGAGCCGAGGTCGGCCGTGCCGAGGCCCTCGAGGTTGATGCCGAGGTCCTCGAAGATCGCCTTGCCGCCGGTGACGACCGCGATGTCCTCCATCATGGCCTTGCGGCGGTCGCCGAAGCCCGGCGCCTTGACCGCGCAGCACTTGAAGACGCCGCGGAGCTTGTTGACGACCAGCGTGGCGAGCGCCTCACCTTCGATGTCCTCGGCGATGATCAGGAGCGGGCGGCCGCTCTGCGCGATCTTCTCGAGCAGCGGCAGCATGTCCTTGATCGACGAGATCTTCTTCTCGTGGATCAGGATGAAGGGGTTCTCGAGCTCCGCCTCCATCTTCTCCTGGTTGGTGGCGAAGTGCGGCGACAGGTAGCCCTTGTCGAACTGCATGCCCTCGACCCAGACGACCTCGGTGGCGAGGCTCTTGCCCTCTTCGACCGTGATCACGCCGTCCTTGCCGACGCGCTCCATGGCGTCCGAGAGGATGCCGCCGATCTCCTCGTCGTTGTTGGCGGCGATCGAGCCGACCTGGGCGATCTCCTTCTTGCCCTTCACGTCGATCTTGATCTTCTGCACCTTGCCGCAGACGGCCTCGACGGCCTTCTCGATGCCGCGCTTGAGCGCGACCGGGTTGGCGCCGGCCGTGACGTTCTTGATGCCCTCTTCGAAGATGGCCTCGGCGAGCACCGTCGCGGTCGTGGTGCCGTCACCGGCCACGTCGGACGTCTTCGAGGCGACCTCCTTGACGAGCTGGGCGCCGAGGTTCTCGTATTTGCCCTCGAGCTCGATCTCCTTGGCGACCGACACGCCGTCCTTGGTGACGGTGGGGCTGCCGAACGACTTCTCGATGATGACGTTGCGGCCGCGCGGGCCGAGGGTGACCTTGACGGCGCGGGCGAGCTGCTTGACGCCGTCGCGCATGCGCTCGCGCGCTTCCTGGTCGTATGCGATCTTCTTGACTGCCATGGGTGGATTCCTGCTTGGTTGTTCGGTGTCTGGAGGAGGCGGCGTCAGTCGATGATCGCGAGGATCTCGTCTTCCCCGAGGATCATCATCTCTTCACCGTCGAGCTTGATCTCGGAGCCGGCGTAGCTGGAGAACAGCACGCGGTCGCGCTTCTTCACGGTGAGCGTCTGGCGCTCGCCGTTGTCGAGCAGCTTGCCGAGACCGACCGCCATCACGATGCCTTCGCGCGGCTTCTCCTTGGCGGAGTCGGGCAGGATGATGCCGCCCTTGGTCTTGTCGTCCGCCTGGACGCGCTTGACGAGCACGCGGTCGCCGAGGGGGGTCACGGTCGAGGTCTTGGTCTTGGCCATTTCAGTTCCTTCGTGGGGGTTCAGTCTGAGATTGGGGTGGGGGAGGGAGGGACGTCGGCGCGCCTGCGCTACGGCGTCGGCGGTTGGCGGCGCTGCAGGGACTCCGTGATCCCGGGGGGATGGTTCCACGGAGCCAGCGGGCCGCCGAAGTGGGATTGGATCAGTCGCTCGAGGGACTGGCGCAGTTGGGCCAGGTCGAGCGGCTTGCGCAGGAAGGTGAAGAAGCCCGCCTGCTGCGCGGTCGCGACCTCGGCCGGGCTGGCCATCCCGGACATCAGGATGGAGGGCAGGGGCCGCAGCGCCAGCAGCTGCTGGAGCAGCTGGGTGCCGGTCGTCTCCGGCAGGTGGTAGTCGAGCAGGCCGAAGTCGTAGCGCTGCGCCCGCGCCAGCTGCAGCGCCTCGGTCGCGAAGGCGGTGTCGGAGACGCCCCAGCCCTGGCTCTGCAGAAACTCGGCGAGGCACCCGCGGAGGGAGTCGTCGTCTTCTACCAGCAGGATGCGGAAGCTCTGGGCCATCAGGTCAGGGTCGCCGACAGAACGCGGCTGCCGCAGAGAGCAAGCAACGTGCCGCCTTCACGGAGTTGCCACAGACCCTTTCATCGCATGGGTTTGCGGTAGTCGCTCTCCAGCCGCCCGGGCGCCCCGCGTGTCAAAATGACGGTCCTCGCCGGGGCCGAGACTGCCAAGATGGCGCGCTCTCGCCCGCCGCGGTCTCGCGCTCTTCGCGGCTCAGTCCTCGTCTTCGTCCTCGTCGTCTTCGTCCTCGTCCTCGAGGTCTTCGAAGTCGTCGTCGGAGACGTCGTCGTCGTCCGCTTCGTCGGCGTCGTCGAGGGCGTCCTCGTCGTCGTCCCAGTCGTCTTCGTCGACGTCTCCTTCTTCGTCTTCCTCATAGGAGGCGAGCACGCGGTCCCAGTCGGCGACCTCGATCGTGTTGTTGCAGACGAGGCAGGCGCTGTCGTTGTCGCGGAGATCTTCGAGCTCCTCGACGTCGCGGTAGACCTTGCCGCAGTCGCGGCACCGGAGGATCTTGCCCATGGCTGGCGGGGGTTGGAGAGAGAGAAGAGCGGGATGGGCCCCGAGTCCGCGCGATGCTTACCCTGCGGCAGGCGCAAGGCAATGGCCTGCCGCGGTTTCTTCGGCGTCGGCGGGCGCCGAGCAGCGGGCGAAGTCCGCGCGCGGATCGAGCCGATAAGCTGGTCCCGTGTCCAAGTCCGTCTGGTCCATTCTCGGCATCGGCGCTGCGGGCCTGGTGATGCTCGCGCTGATGATGCAGCACCTCGCCGAGGCCGTGGTCGAGCGCGAGCGGTCTCCTTATGCGGCGGCCGTGGAGACGCGCGCGGGCTCGAAGCTGGTCGGGCGCGTGCGCATCGCGAAGCTGTATCCCCCCGACGCGACCGGGGCGACGACGTCGTTCTCGTTCGACGTGCTCGCGACGGTCGAGCCGGGCGTCGACAAGCAGCGGCTCGCCGAGGTGATGGGCCAGGAGGTCTGGCTCGGCTCGATGCGCGCCGGCGAGCGGGCCGACGCGGTCACCGTGCGCCTCTACGAGGCGGACGAGGACGTCGGCGGCGTCGCGTTCCGGATCGCGCCGCCCGGCGCGGGGCGGTAGCCGACGGCTCGTTCGATCGCGCCATGGCAGCGCGCGAGCCGGTCGCGGCCAAGTTGCCCGGGCGCCGCGCTCGATAAGTCCGACCGATGCCCCAGGTCGTCGTGTTTGCCTTCGCCGTCGAGGACGGACTCGCGCCGGTCGTCGGCGCCGCGCCCTTCCCCGTGCTCGCGCGTCAGATCCCGCGCGTGCTGGTCGAGCTGCTCAACGAGGGCGCCGACCGCGGCGCGCGGTTCTTCCCGTTCCTCGGTCGGGTCGACGGCGCGCGGACGTTCCTGCGCCTGCGCCGGCCGCTCGAGCCCAAGGCGCTGGTCGCGCTGCAGGAGAAGGAGGGGGTCGACCTGTTCGTCGACGGGGTGCTGCGCTCCGGGCAGCTGGAGTGGCGCGTGCTCGACCGCGCCGGTGAGGTCCTGCTCCGCCTGGAGGTCGACTTCGACCCGCTCGACCCGCTCGCCATGCTGCCGCGGCTGGCGTACGAGCTGCACGGCCAGCTCGGCTGGACCGGCCTGTCCGCGACCGGTCCGGCGCTCCGCGGCGAGGCGCTGGGTTGGTACCTCATCCTCAAGGACGAGATGCTGTGGCGCGAAGCCCAGCTGCCCGAGGTCAGCGAGCAGCCGCTGCGCGCGGCGGCGCGCTGCGTCGAGCTCGCCGGCGAGGTCGGCGAGGTGCAGCAGCTGGTCGTGGAATTCCTCGCGCTGCTGCTGCGCCGGGGCCTGTACCGCGACGAAGCCGGCGCGGTCGCGGCGGCCCTCGGCGTCAGGGTCGACGACGCCAGGACGCTCGACCGACTGGCGGGGCTGACGTTCGCCGCGGGTGACGCGCCCGCCGCGGTCGCCATGGTGCTCCGCGCGGCCCAGCTGCTGCCGAAGGACACCGAGCTGACCGAGCGCGCCGCGTCGATGGCGTTCCAGCAGGGCGACGGCGACGGCGTCGAAGCCGTCGTCGCGGCGGCGCGCGCTGCGGGCGCGGCCACGCCCCGGCTGCTGGCGCAGCTGGCCGCGACGCGGGATCGCAGCGGCGACCGGGACGGCCGGGACCGGCTCGTCGACGAGCTGCTCGGCGCGGCGCAGCTGCCCCTCCCCGCGGCGCGGCTGATCGCGTCGTTCCTGCTCGAGGGCAACCGGACGCAGGACGCCAAGCGCGTGCTGCTCTCGGCCCTCGACCGGTCGCCCGACGACGCGGGGCTGCACTTCGAGCTGGGTCGGTGCTGCCTGCTGCTCGGCGACACGGCGCGCGCGGCGGTCGCGCTGCAGCGTTCGCTGGACCTCAAGCTCGGCGGGGCGACCGCGGAGCAGGCGCAGCGGCTGCTCCGGCAGGCCTCCGTGCCAGGTCTTTGGCAGGGGCTGCAGCTGGTCGAGAAGGCCGTCGCCACGGGTCAGCTCGCGGCGGCCCGCGACGCCGCGCGCGCGCTCGTGCGCCGCGTCGGCCCGGTGGCCGAGGCGTGGCTGCTGCTGGGCGTCGTGGAGCACAAGCGGGACCGGCTGGGCCGCGCCGAGCGGCTGCTGCGCCGCGCGATTCGCTACGACGGTCGCGCCGCCGAGGCGCACGGCCGCCTGGGCGTCGTGCTCCTGCAGGTCGGCCGGGCGGCCGAAGCGTGGGAGCACCTCACGCAGGCGCACGAGCTCGCGCCGGACGACGCCGCGACGCTGCTGCACCTGGCGCAGGCCGCGGCGCACAGCGGCCGCCAGCAAGCAGCGGCGCAGCACGCGCGCGAGGCGGGTCAGCTGGGCGCCGACCCGGAGCTGGTCGAGGCCGTCCTGCGCGAGATCGCGACGGCCTGACGCGCGCGGCGCGGCTCAGTAGCCGAAGCCGCCGCGGGCGATCCGCGCCGCGATGATGCGGCTCTGCAGCAGCTTGCAGCCGCCTCCGTGCGGGTCGAGCGCGCAGGCCCGAGCGTTGTATTCCTCGGCCTTGGGCAGCGCGAGCCGCTGGACCAGGACGTTGCCGAGCGCCAGGTAGTGCTCGCCGAGGCGGTCGCGGACCCGGTTGCGGAGCTGCACGAAGCGGTCGCTCAGCGCCGCGTCGACGGTGGTCGCAGGGCGCACGTCGCCGAGCCGCTTCCAGGCGCGCTCGAGGTGGCGCACGGCGCGCTCGTGGCGCTGCTTGGTCGCGTTGTCGAAGCGCACGGCGCCCTGGAAGCGGACGCCGACCTTGTCGGCGCGGGCTACGTCCTTCTGCGCGTGCTCGAGGGCGCGCTCGAGGGCGCGGCCGTCGACGGGCCGCCCCGCCGACTCGCGCAGGCTGGTCAGCGCGCGGGTCATCAGCTGCTCGGCGTGACGGCCGGGCTCGGTGTCCGCGTACTGGTGCAGCAGGACCTGCGCGTGCAGCCGCGCCGCGGCCGGCCGCTCCCGCTCGAGCAGGTCGCGGGTCTGGCCCGCGATCTTCTCGGCGATCCGCTCGCGGAGCCGGGCGATGCGCCGGTCCAGGTAGGCCGCGGCGTCGGGGTGTCGCGCGCGGGCGGCGCGGAGCTCGGCGATCGCGTGGAGCTCGAGTCCCAGGCGGCTGGCCTGCTCGGCGACCGCGACGTAGTCGTCGACCGTGCGCGGCGCGGCGCGCTCACGCAGGATCCGGTAGAGCGCCGTCGGCGCGAGCTCGTCCCGGCGGACCCGACGCGCGTCGCGGCCCTCCCGGCCCTTGAGCTCGACGTAGTCGGCGTCGACCGACGCGACGCGGCCGATCAGGACTTCGCCCGAACGCAGCTCGTGCGTCTGGGCAGCGACAGGAGCGGCGGCGAACGTGAGCGCAGCCGCCAGCAGCAGAGAGGAGGTCTTCATGGTTCTTGGCCTTGTGGTTTGCGTGACGACCGCTTGCTACGCGGGCGGGTTGGGCCGGTGCCGTAGGTTTTCCCGAGTAGCCGTCGCGTCGCCGCCTTAGAACCTGCGCCGTGAGCGCCCGCGAGCCCGAGCACGACGTTGCCACCGAGCGGCTGCTCGCGTTCCGCCCCCGCTTCCCGATCACGTCCCGGAGCAACTACCTCGTCAACAACTCGCTCGGCGCCATGCCCGCGGCGGCGCGGGACAGCGCGCGGCGGTTCCTCGACGAGTGGGACACCCGCGGCGTGCGGGCCTGGGGAGACGGCTGGTGGGCGCTGCAGGAGCAGGTCGCCGATCAGCTGGCGCGCGCGCTCGGAGTCCAGGCGGGCACCGTCACGATGCACCAGAACATCGCCGTCGCGCTCGAGATGATCCTGTCGTGCTTCCGCTTCGACGGTCCGCGCGACGGGATCGTCTACGCGGACCGGAACTTCCCCAGCGACCAGTACATCTACGAGGCGCGGCGCGCCCACGGCGCGCGGCTCGTTCGCGTGCCGGCTGCCAGCGACGGGATCTCGACCGACGGCGAGCAGTTCGCGTCGTACATCGACGACACGACCCGGGTCGTCGCGCTGGACCACGTGATGTTCCGCAGCGCGGCGCTCGTCGACATCGCGCCGGTGATCGAGAAGGCCGAGCGCGTCGGCGCCTTCGTCGTCCTCGACACGTTCCACTCGGTCGGCACGCGGCAGCTGGACCTCGCGGCGGCGGGGGTGCACGCCGCGGTCGGCGGCGCGCTCAAGTGGCTCTGCGGCGGCCCCGGCAACTGCTTCCTCTACGTGCGGCCGGACCTCGCCGCCTCCTTGACGCCGTCGTTCACCGGGTGGGCGGCGCACAAGGAGCCGTTCGCGTTCTCGCCCGACGGACAGGACCTCCGGGACGACGGCCAGCGGTTCGCCGCCGGCACCCCCAACGTCCCGGCGCTCTACGCGGGCAGGGCCGGCGTCGAGACCTGCCTGGAGGCGGGCCTCGACGCCGTGCGCGCGCGCAGCGTCCGGCTAACCTCGGCGCTCGTCGAGGCGGCGCAGCGCTGCGGCTTCGCGCTGCGCTCGCCGCTCGACCCCGCGCGACGCGGCGGTCACGTCGCGATCGACGTCCCGGACGGCTACGCGGTCTGCCAGGCGCTCGCCGCGCGCGAGATCGTGGTCGACTACCGGCCCGACGCAGGCCTGCGGGTGGCGCCGCACTTCTACAACACCGAGGAGGAGGTCGTCGACTGCGTCCTCGCGGTCCGGGAGATCCTCGACAGCGGCGAGCACCGGCGCTTCCTGGGGCAGGCCCGACGCCCCGGCTGAAGGCGGCGGACGCGCGCGCCGAGGCTCCTCTGTTGCGGCGGTGACGGTGCCCGTGCCATGCTTCGGAGCGCATGACCCGACGCGCCGTCAACCCTGCTGAGCTCTCACCGCCGGTCGGCTTCGCCCACGCGTGGCTGGTCGAGTCGTCAGACGGACAGCAGCGCACCCTCTACCTCGCGGGCCAGTGCGGCTACGACGCCTCGGGGCGCGTGCTCGCGCCCGGCGACCTCGTCGCCCAGCTGGACCAGGCGATGGCCAACATCGCGCTGATCCTGCGGGACGCGGAGATGACCTTCGAGGACGTCGTCCAGCTCAACTTCTACCTCACGTCGCGCGACGACTACGCGACGGCGCGCAAGCAGTTCGGGCAGGTCTGGCGCAGGCACTGCGGCAAGCACTACCCGGGCATGGCGATGTTCCAGGTGGTCTCGCTGTTCGACCCTGACGCGCGCATCGAGGTCCAGGGGATCGCCGCGCGATGAGCCGCCGCGTCCTGGGGGCTTCGCTGCTGTCGCTGCTCGCGGCCTGCGCCGCTGCCGACGACGTCCCGGTCCGCTTCGACGCGAGCGCGGGCGCGGTCGACGTCGAGCTGCTCGGGGACGGCTTCGTTCGCTTCGAGCGGCGCCGGGTCCCTCTGGAGGCGGCCGTGCTGCAGCTGCGCCAGGCGACCCGCGAGATGACGCGCTCGGAGCTGCTGCGCTTCGTCGTCCGGGTCCGCTTCGCCGAGGTCCAGAACGGCGCGTCCGCGCGCTCGCAGCAGGGCGCGCGCGCGCGGCTCTTCAACGAGCTGGAGATCATGGGCGTGCGCCAGATCGTCTATCTCTGATTCGCTCGGCCCCCGCTACCCACCGGATCCTCTGTGAACCTCCTCGACCGACACTGTCCCCCCGACCTCGTCATCTTCGACGTCGACGGCACGCTCCACGACACCTTCGCCTGGTGGGCGCCGATCATCCGCGCCGGGGTCGAGCGCTTCGCCGCCCAGGAGGACCTCGAGATCCCGCCGCCGACGGAGCGCGAGGCCGAGGCCGTCGTCGGCATGAAGGACGCGGGCGTCTGGGCGCCGTTCCTGCCGGACGGCCACAAGGACCGCTGGCTCGACCTGCGCGCGGTCGTGCTGCCGATGGAGGTCGAGGAGGTCAGCCGCGGCGTCGACTACCTGTTCGCAGGCGTGCGCCGGCTGCTGCCGCACCTGCGTGAGCAGGGCGTCAAGGTGGCGCTCGCGAGCAACTGTCGGAGCGAGTACATGACCGCGATGATGGAGGGGCAGGGGCTGCGCGAGCTGACGGACTGGCAGTTCTGCCTCGACAGCGCGAACGTCGAGACCAAGACCGACATGCTCCGAGAGGCGCAGCGCGCCGCCGCTGCCGAGCGCGTCGTGATGGTGGGGGATCGCGAGCCCGACCACGAGGCGGCGGTCGCGCACGGCTGGCCGTTCGTCTGGCGCCGCAACGACCGCTGCACGATCGCGGCCGCCGACTGGGTCTGGGACGGCGACCCGGACGCGTTCCTGACGCGGCTGGGGGTCTGCCCGCTCGGCGCCTGAGGTCCTTTTCCGAATACTCTGGGCGGGCCTCGTAGACCCTCCCCGTCGCGCCAGGAGCCCCATGGAAGAGATCGCGCTGTTCGTCGTCACCGTCCTGATCCCGATCTTCGGGTTCGCGTTGATCAAGAGCTGGATGGACGGCCGGGCCAAGGCGGAGTCGGACAAGGTCCGCCTCCTCGAGGAGGCGCTGAAGAACCCGTCCGTCGACCGCGAGACCGTCGAGCGGCTCGCCGATCGGCTGGCGGGCGGCGCCGAGCGCGCCCGTAGCGGCCTGGGCGGCTTCTCGCGCCTGCTGTTCAGCCTCGGCTGGCTGGCGTTCCTCGGCGGGCTGGCGCTGCGGTTGTTCCCGCCGGACCGCGACCCGGACTGGAAGATGGGCGCGATCTGGCTCGCGGTCATCGGCTTCGCGCTGTTGACCTATCCGTTCGCGATCCGCGAGGTCGAGCAGCGCCGCGAGCGGACCTGAGCGGCCTCCCCGGCGCGCGGACGCGCTTCCTGCGGCGGGTCGGCGGCACTAGCTTGTGCGCCGTGACCGACGCGGACCTCCCGACCCCGGATGCGCTCCAGCAGCGCTGCGCCCAGCTGTTCGCGCAGTGGGGCGTCCTGGACACCGCCGTCGAGGTCCGCTGGAACGGCCGGCTGTCGACCACGGCCGGCCGCGCGTTCGTGCGGCGGGGCTGCATCGAGCTCAACCCGCGCCTGCTCGCGCGCGTGCCGGCCGCGGTCGAGGGCGTGCTGGTGCACGAGGCGGCCCACGTCGCGGCCTACCGGCTGTTCGGCGCGAACGTGCCGGCGCACGGCCGGCAGTGGCGCGCGCTGGTGCGCCACGTCGGCCAGGAGCCGAGCGTCACGCACCGGCTCCCGGTCGACGGCCTGCGCCGCCGTCGTAGCCCGAAGGCGCGCTACCTCTACCTGCGGATGTGCGGCGCGTGCGCGGACCGCGTCGTGGTCGAGCAGGTGCGGTACGGACGCTGTCCGCGCTGCGCGCGCCGCGACGACTACCTGGTCGTGAAGACGCGCGCGTCCGCCGCGGGCCGCCGCGCGCTGCAGCGGATGACGGAGACGGACGTGCGCGCGCACTTTGCCTGAGCGCGGCTTCGGCCTACTCTGACGGCCTTGGCCGCGCAACCGGACATCTTCGAGGAGATCGTGCGTCTCCGGGCCGAGGGCATCCCCGCCGCCCTCGCGACGATCGTCGGCACCCGCGGCTCGACGCCGGGGCGCGCGACCATGCGGCTGCTGGTGCTCGCCGACGGGACGTTCCTCGGCACGGTCGGCGGCGGCTGCCTCGAAGCCGAGGTCTACGACGCCGCCCTGCAGGTGCTGCAGGACGAGAAGCCCCAGTCGCTGCAGTTCCGGTTGACCGAGAAGGACTCGCCCGACAGCGGGCTGATGTGCGGGGGAGAGGTGACGATCTTCGTGGAACCCATCACGACTCCGGTGCTCTGGATCTTCGGCGGCGGGCACGTCAGCAAGGCGCTCTGTCAGGTCGCCGCGCTGGCCGGCTTCCGGACGACGGTCGTCGACGACCGCGCGGACTACGCCACGACCGCGCGGTTCCCCGAGGCGCACGACACGGTCGGCGGCGCCTTCCCCGACGCGGTCGCGCAGATGCCGATCCGCTCGAATTCCTACGCCGTGGTCGTCACGCGCGGCCACAAGGAGGACGGCGTCGTGCTGGCGGCGCTGGCGCAGCGCTTCGCCGCGGGCGATCGGCTGCGCTTCCTGGGGATGATCGGCAGCAAGACCAAGCAGGCGCTGCTCTGGAAGCAGCTGCGGGCCGACGGCGTGGCGGACGACTTCCTGGACTCGGTCCGGACCCCGATGGGCGCCTACCTCGGCAGCCGCACGCACGAGGAGATCGCGGTGAGCGTCGTCGCCGAGCTGATCGCGGTCCGACGCCTCGGTCACGACCTGCAGGGCGGCTGGGCCGAGCGGAGCGCGCAGAAGGCCCGCGTCGAGGGCGTGCGCGATCTCCCCGCCGACGCCGAGTGATGGCCTGCGCGGTGCGGCGAACCGCTTTTCCGGGCGGTGTTTCCGGCGTTTGGCGAACCAGCACCCCGGCCGCGCCGTTGTGCCGACCCGCCGGGCTCGGCATGATGTTCGGCCCCCTCCCGCCCGGTCCCCCGACCACTTCGCGATCCAGATGACTGCCAAGATCTTCGCTGCAAGCCTCTTCACCCTGCTGGCCGCCACCGCGGCGACCGCCCAGTCCGACACGATCCACCTCGTCAACGGTTCGGCGATAGAGAAGTGCAAGGTGACGGACTACGGCATCCGCAGCGTCCGCTACCAGCGGGGCAGCGGCACCGAGTCGGTGGAGACCGACCGCGTCGCCAAGCTGGAGCTCGGCAAGTTCAAGACCGTGTACGCGCGCGGCCTCAAGGACGCCGCGCTGATGCTGACGCTCGCGCGCGAGCAGGTCGCTGCCAAGGAGTCGGTGATGGCGCAGCTCGGCCTCGTCGCCGCGGCCAACGGCTTCATGGACGAGGGCAACCCCGCGCAGGCGGTGGCGACGCTGAACGAGCTGGCCAAGGAGTTCCCTGAGGGCGGCGCGCTGCCCGAGGTCTACCGGCTGAAGTTCGAGTACTACATGGGCGCGGGCAGCCCCGACGCCTTCAAGGTCGCCAAGAAGTACGAGCAGGACGCGATCGGCGGCGCGTGGCCGGACGGCTTCGCCATCGAGGCGTCGTTCTTCCAGGCGCTCTCCGAGAAGAGCTCGCCGGCCGACTTCCAGCGCAAGCTGAAGAGCCTGGTCGGGCGCGCGCGCAGCGCCAACCCGGTCGTCGCCGGCCGCGCCAACATCGAGCTCGCGCACAGCATGCGCAAGACGGGCAGCGTCGACGACGCGCGCCGCATCTACGAGGAGATCGCCAACAAGGACGCCGCGGACGACAGCGCCCGCGCCGGGGCCTACCTCGGCCTCGGCCTGATCGACCTCGAGGGAGAGGGCGGCAAGGACGCCGCCAAGCGCGCGCTGCTGATGTTCCTGCGGGTCCGGCTCGAGACGGCCGACGCCTGGCCGAGCCTGCAGGCCGAAGCCCTCTACCACGCGTCCCAGGCGGCGCGGAAGTGGCAGGGTCCGGAGTACCGCTACATCGTCGGGCGCTGCCGCGGGATGCTCTTCAACGAGTTCCCGAACTCCGAGTGGGCGAAGCTCGCCAAGTCCCGCTAGCGCGCGCGGCCCGTCGCGCCGCGCTCCCGTCGTGACCGACTTCGGCCGCCTCTCGACGGCGCCGCCCCGCTGGGACGACGCGCTGTTCTGGTGCGCCCGCGGCGCGCTCCGCGCCTGCCTGCGGCTGTTCTTCCGCTGGCGGGTCGAAGGCAGCCCGCCCAGCAGCGGCGGCTACGTGCTCGCGGCCAACCACGCGTCGTTCCTCGACCCGCTGATCCTGGGTGCGGCGACCCCTCGCCGCGTCATCTACCTGATGACGGAGACGGTCTGGCGCTCGGCGTCCGCGGGCTGGTTCTACCGCTGGAACCGGGCGATCCCGCTGAGCGCGCGCGGCGGCAACCGCGAGGCGCTGCGCGCGGCCCGCGCGGTCCTGCAGCAGCAGCGCGTCGTGGGGATCTTCCCCGAAGGCGGCCTGAGCCGTGACGGCAAGTTGATGCTGGGCAACCCAGGCGCGGTCTCCCTGGTGCTCAACGAGGGCCTGCCGATCGTGCCGGTCGGCATCGTCGGGGCAGCCGAGGCGCTGCCTTCGGGCGCGCTGCTTCCGCGCCGGGTCCCGATCCGCGTCCGCTTCGGCGCGCCGATCACGGCGGAGGAGGTCGCCGCGCTCGGCGGCAGCCGCCGCGAGCAGCTCCAGCGCGCGACGCGGCGGATCATGCAGCGGATCGCGGCCCTCAGCGACCAGGAGGCGCGCGAGGACGTGCTCGAGCGCGCGTCGGCGTCGGGGTCCACCGGGAGCTGACGCGGGCGACGTTTTTTTGCGGGCCCACTCTGAGCGGGTCCGCCCCACAGGCTCGTGCATGCGACGCGACGAGCAGCCTTGGGGGGGAGTGGTGACGGTGGCGGAGCGCTACCTGGGGCGCTTCCGCGACCCCATGACCCGGGCGCTGCGTGACGAGATCGCGCAGGAGTCCGCGGTGCTCGCCTGGCAGTGGGTCGGTCAACTGCAGGACGCCTCCCGGCTGGACGCGGCTGTGCGCACGATCGCCCGGCGACAGCGGCTGCGCGCCCTGCGCGCGCACGAGCGGCACGGACGGCTGCGGATCGTCGCGATGGCGGACGAGCACGACGGCGCGGCTCGCCGCGCGACGCGCGACGAGCCGGCGAAGCTCTGCATCGGCGCGCGCGAGATGTCGGAGAGCTGGGCGCTGGAGCGGCTCGAGGGGGCGCTCGGTCGCCTGTCGCAGCTCGACCAGCGCCTGCTGCTGGGCTTCTACGAGGGCTTCTGCTGCGCGGAGCTGTCGGTCCGCTTCCGCCGGTCCGAGGCGTGCGTCAAGACGAGGCTCCATCGCGCGCGGCGGCGCGTGCAGCGACACATGGAACAGCTGGCCTGCGACGCAGCCAGCTTGGAAGAAGAGGGAACGAAGGAGGATCAATGACGAAGGAGTTGTCGTGCGCCCGGTTGGCGCTGTGGGTTTGTCTCTTCTCGGCGCAGGGCTCGGCGCAGGGATCGGCGCCGGGCTCGGCGCAGGGCTCGGTTCAGGCGGAAGAGGAGCAGGCGAGCGCGGGCTCGGTCGGGGCGAGATCGGCTCGCGCTGGGGCTTCGGGCGAAGCGGCCCGCGCGGCGCTCGGCGAAGCGCGCGGCCTCGCCGCGGCAGCCCGCCGTCAGGTCGGCCCGGCTCGCAGCCGCGCGCTCGAGCTGGCGGCTACAGCCTACGACCGCTGCGTCGCGCGCGTCGCGGCGACGCCGGCGGGG
>JBMHDP010000443.1:0-9941 GCA_049889335.1 Planctomycetota bacterium | reverse complement strand
GGGCGCCGTGGTCGTCGTGCCTGCTGCCGCGCCTCGCGCCGTCGTCGTCGCCGCGCTGCGCTGCACCGGCAGGATCCGCATCTCCCCGCCGGCGTCCGGCGCCGGCGCTCTCGGCGCGTCGCCCGCACCGCTCGGCTGCTGCGCCTCCTCTGAAGGGTCATAGGGCTTCAGCTCCGGCTGCGCCCAGGCCTTGAGGATCGACGACGGGCGCCGGTCGAAGACCACCTTCTTGAACGCCTGCAGCCGTCGCTGCGCCTTCTGTTCGGCCGCCTGCTTCGCGGCGTCCTGCGCGCCTGGCTCGGCGCCCTGCGCAGGCGCTCCCCCTTGGCCGGCGAGCTGCGCCTGCACCTCGGGCGGCAGGTCCTCCAAGTGCAGGCCAGGAGGAACTTCGACGGCCGGAGGGGTCTGGGCGGGCAGCGACGCACCGAGGAGCGAGACCCCGGCGGACAGGAGGGACAGCAAGCGCATGACGGTTCTCGGCAGAGGGCGCGGCAGCGTATCACATGGGCAGGTCGAGCCCGACCGTCGGGCTGAGATCGGTGAGGTCGACGTCGGCGCAGCGCGCGAACTCCAGCCGCGCGAGGTAGTCCGCGCGGGAGATCTGCCGCGCGCCGAGGCCGCGGAGGTGATCCGTCACGAACTGGACGTCGATCAGCGAGACGCCCGCGCGGGACAGCGAGCGAACCAGCGCGACGAGCGCGACCTTCGACATGTCCGTCCGCCGATGGAACTTGGACTCCGCCGCGAACAGCCCGCCTGCCTGCACCCCGTAGGTGCCGCCGACCAGCTCCTCGCCGCGCCAGACCTCCAGGCTGTGCGCCCTGCCGCGTCGGTGCAGCTCGCCGTAGGCCTCCAGCATCTCGTCGAAGATCCAGGTCCCGCCGGCTCGCTGTTCGCCGCACGCGGCCATGACCGCGCGGAAGTCGTGGTTCCACGTGAGCCGGTAGTCGCCGCGCCGCAGGACCTTCGCGAGGCTCCGCGAGACGTGCAGATCGTCCGCGGCGACGACCCCGCGCGGGTCGGGCGACCACCACATCGGCAGGTAGCCCTCGTCGTACCAGGGGAACACGCCGCTCGCGTAGGCCGCCGTCAGCCGCTCCGGGGACAGGTCGCCGCCGACCGCGACCAGGCCCTCGGGGTCGTAGGCCCGCGGGTCCGGAAAGGCGACCGGGTCGCCGGGCGAGAGGAACACCGGCGCCCGCGGGGGCTGCGGGCTCACCCTCGCTCCTTGAGCCGGCGCAGCGTCGTGTTCTGGTCTTCACGGTCCCCGAGCTCCAGCACGTCGACGTCGCCGTCCGGACGCGGTCGGAAGTAGACGCGCAGGCCCCGCGACGCCCGGAGGCTCCAGGTGTCCTGGCCGCCGAGCTGCTTCACCTCGAGCCCCGGGTAGCCGTGTCCTTCGGTGCAGAACAGCAGCAGCGCCTGCCACGCCTGCTCGACCGAGCGACGCTCCTTGCTCTCGAGCGACTTGTAGAACGACGGCTGCAGGTAGGGGACGACGAAGCGCCGCTCATCGGGCGGCGCGGGCGGCAGCGGGTTCTTCTTGCGGCGCCTGGAGGCCGGGATCAGCGACTCGAGCTCCGCGACCTCGTCCTCCAGCTCGCGCGTGCGCGAGCGGTCGCGCGCCAGCTGCCGCCGCATCGCCTCGTCGGCCGCGACCAGCGCCTCGCGCTCCGACTCCAGCTCCCGCAGCCGATGGTGCAGCGCCTTGTCGCCCGGGACCTGGGCGGCCGGCTCCGCGCGCTCCTGCAGCGCCTCGGCCGCGGCGCGCTGGGAGCGCGTCGCCTCCTCGCGCGCCTCCACGACGTGACGCTCGAGCTCCCGCTCGCGGTCCTGGGCCCGCGCGAGCCCCTCACGGGCCCGCTCCAGCTCCCCGCGGAGCTGCTTGACCTCCTGGTCGCGCAGCGCCAGCAGCGCGCGCGCCTCCTGCGCCGCCTCGACCGCGGCGGCGTCGACCGGCGGGTCCGCGCCGTCCGGCGGCGACGGCGCCGGCGGCTCGAACAGCGCCGCGAGCACCTTGTCCAGCCGCTCAGCGCCCCGCTCCTCGGCCAGCTTGGGCGCGAGGATCCGCGCCGGCGCCCGCTCGATCCGGAACCCGCCCTTCGGCGTCACGCCGAACTCGACGGCGAGCTCGCGGAGCCGCTTTACCGGCGCGAGGTGCTCGAGAAGCAGCGCGAGCGGCAGGCTCCCGTCGTCCCCGAGGACCCGCTCACGGAGCTTCTTCAGGGCGACCGGAGCGGGGACCATCGGGACACTCTAGCTCAACGTGGATAGATGGGCGTGACCGGATACGCCGAGAACTCCTCGGCGTCCCAGGCGCGCTCGGCGGCCTCACGCTCCGCCGGCGTCAGCGGCCGCGGCGCCTGCCAGGACCGCCAGGCGGCCCACTCGACCGCGTCGAAGGGGACCCCGAGCAGGAGCCCCGACTGCCACAGCACGAACGACGGGAACAGAAACACGGACAAGACGTCGCGCGTCTCCTTGGGCTGGCTGCGGTAGAACACGAACGTCGCCGGCAGCGCCGCCACGTCGACGGGCAGGCCGACCGCGAACCCCACGGTGCCGCCGAGCGCCGACGGGGCGCGGGTGAAGTAGGTGCGACCGTGCTCGTCGCTGACCAGCTCGTTGGTGTAGCGCACGACCGACGTGCAGCCGCCGCCGAGCGCCGAGAGCGCGAGCAGCAGCGCGGAGATGGTCGCGCGCCCGGTCACTTCGCCGCGCGCGGCTCGCGGCGCGCGAACTCCATCTTGTCGATGAGCCAGCGGTCCTCGAGCTCCGGCGGCGGCGTCTTGCCGCTGGCCTTCGCGACCGTCGCGTTCTTGAGCTTGAGCGAGCGCAGCTTCCAGACGCTGGGCGGCCCGCCCGCGACGCCGTTCGCGCGCGCGCCCGACTCGCAGTTGAAGAGCACGGCGTAGACGAAGTCCAACTTCACGTCGCGGCGGTCCCGCGACTTGCCCCAGTCGATCGAGACGACCTGGTCGACGATGCGCTGACGGCCGATCGTGTTCGGCCGGGCGACCGGCTGGCGCGGGGAGAAGTCGTCGCCGCGCAGGTCTGGGCTGGCTGCGCGGATCTGGGTCTCGAAGTAGGTGCTGGGATTCTCGATCGAGACGGCCCGACGGTTCTGTGCGACCACCTCGATCTGCTTCTGCAGCTTGCCGATCTCCTCGAGGTAACCGCCCCGCTTGGTGGCGGTGCGCAGCGCCGCCTGGCAGCTGGCGATCTGCTCGTTGAGGCCGCTGATCCACCAGCCGCCCAGCGGCAGGAGCACCAAGGACAGCAGGATGATGCCCTTGTAGAGGTCCATCTCCTTGAAGAACTTCATCGCGTCCCCTCCTCGCGCGCGGCGCTCATGGCCAGGTAGTCGCCGCGGGCGCCCACCCCGTGCAGGGCGCCGACCCGCGCGCTCGGTCCGAAGGGCTCGAACGACTCCTTGACCGGCATCGTGTACTCGTAGAAGGCGCCGGTGACGCCGGTGTCCGAACGGTCGGTGAACAGCTTCTCGGGCGGCGTCGGCGAGGTCGGCGGCAGGAACGGCGAGTCGGGCTTCTGCGCCTCGTCGGTGATGGCGCGCTGCAGGACCGCCATGCGCGCCCGGAAGTCGTCGCCCCGGAACGCCACCTTGAAGACCAGGCGCGGCTTGGTCGCGCCCATGTCCAGGTCGATCTCGCTGACGAGGTAGCGGCCCAGCCGCGGCTCGACGGCCTTGAGCATCTCCGCCCAGCGCACCAGCACGGAGAGCCCCGAGCCGATCGTGACGTCCTCGTAGACGCCGGTCTCCTTCTGTTTCTGCCGCGCGACGTCGCGCAGCTTCTTGCGGATGATCCCGACGCGCTCGTGCACCGGCGCCGCCGAGACCTCCGCGAGCAGGTCCTTGAACTTGTAGGTGGTCCGGCCGCTCTTGCCCTTGAGCGAGAAGTAGCGTTTGTCCTCCAACCACTTGCTGTTGAAGATCGGGTTGAGCATGCCGTGGAACACCGCCGTCCCCGGCTTGTACTGCTGCCCGATCTCCAGCTCGAGCTTGCTCACCTCCATCGTCTTGGTCTTGGCGAAGACGAACATCGCCAGCAACCCGACCATGCACGCGATCGCGAGGGGGAACTTGACGACGTCGAAGCCGCCCTTCTGCGCGAGGTCCTCCTGACGCAGCTCGAAGCCCTCTGGGCCGCCGAGGCGCCCGAGCGCCAGGCCGACGGCGACCGCGAGCTGCGGCGAGAGCGCGGCGGCCTCGGCCTCGTCGAGGTCGTGCGCGAGGTGGGAGAGCACGTCGAGCTCGCGCGGCGCGACGCCGAAGACCGCCGTCAACATCTCGCCGACGCCCGCGCCGCGACCCGCGCTGCCGCAGGTCCAGACCGAGCGCACGCGCGCCGCGAGGCCGGTAGCCGTCAGGAAGCGGGTCAGCTCCCGCGCCAGCCGCTTCAGGTACTTGGTCTGCGCGGCGTCGACGTCGGCGAACGGGATCGTCACGCTGCCGGCCTGCGCGGGGACCGCGGCGGCTTCGGGGCCGGCGTCGCCTTCCGCAGCGTCCTCGGCGGCGCCCTCTGCTGTGGGCGCAGCGAGCAGCCCGGCCACGTCGCGCTCGACGGCGCCGTCTTCCCCGCTGGCCAGGATCGCCGCGACGGCTTCGCGAGCCTGCTCGGAGTGCACGCCGTGCGCGCGCGCGACCTGCTCGCTGACGACGTTGTCGCCGAACCGCAGCACGCGCATGTCGATCAGCTGGTCGCCCTCGACGAGGAGCACCTTGGCGGTCCGCGCGCCCAGGTCGAGCACCGCGTGGATGGGCTTGTCGTCGCCTTCGGCGGCTTCCGCGCCATCGGCGGCGTCGAACGCGCCCGCCCAGTCGGCGGCGCGCCACAGCGCCATCGTGTCGAGGTCGACGGACTCGGGGTCCAGGTTGTGCGCGCTCAGCGAGGTGAGCTGGTTGCGGACACCGATCTTGGGGACGGACGCCACGAGCACCCGGGTGCCGCCGGCAGCGCACTCGCCGATCTCGTGGAAGTCGACCACCGTGTCCTCGACCGAGTGGGAGTAGATCTCCCCTTCGATCTCCGACTTGACCACTTTCTTGATCGCGTCGGCGCCCTTGAACGGGAGCTCGATCGTGCGCAGGACGGCCTCGCGGCACGGATGCCCCAAGGTCATCGGCCCCTTCATCCCGCCGTCGACAGCCTCTCGGACCGCGTCGGCGACGATGTCCGGACGCATCGGGTCGTCCCCGGCGCCGATCGGCGCCGAGCGCGTGCTGACCAGCCGCGTCTTGCGGTAGCTGCCGTCGAGCTCGACGACGTGGACGGCTCGGTCTCCCGAGTCGATGCCAATACTCCTCACCATGAAATCACCTGTCTTGCGGTCGGCCTGCGTCCCGCGGGCCGGAACCGTCGGGTCTGCTGTCGCGGTCGTAGAGGGCGCGCTGCCTCTCGTCGAGCACGAAACGGATGCGTTGTTCGGTCTTGCGGTTCGCCTCGAGGCGCGCGCCCCGCAGTCCGGGCGGGAGCTGGTTCCAGTTGGCGCGCTTCAGGATCTCCAGCTCACGCCGCTCGCCGTCCTCGAGGACCATCAGCAGCCGCTGGTGCTGCTCGGCGCTGAGGCCGTATTTGTCGACGAGGTTGCGCGCATACTGCTCCGGCCCCTGGAGGGGCGGCGCCGCCGCGAGCACGCCGGGCGCCGCGTAGCCGACCACGAGGCCGGCGGCGAAGCTGCCGACGGCGACGGCCACGATCCACACCCCGACGGGCTTCGCCACGTCTAGTTGCCGCGCTGCGGCGCCTCCATCGACTCCAGGATGAGCTGATCGAGGCGCTCGAGCTCCTGCTCGACGGCCGCCGGCGCTGCCTCCAACGTGTCTGCGCCGCCCGCGTCCATCAGCCCGGCGTGCCACGCGAGGCCGAGCGCCAGCACCACCGCGGCAGCGACCAGCACGCGGGCGCACAGCCGGACGGCGCCCGCCGCGACCTCGTCCTGCGCCAGCTGGTCGCGCTCCGGGAGCCGCCGCACCGCGGTCAGCACGTCCGCCGTGAAGCCGGCGGGCGCGCGCGGCGCCGCAGCAGGCGCCATGTGGCCCGACAGCGACTCGAGGACCGCGACCTGCTCCCGCAGCGACGGCTCGCGGAGCAGGCGCGCCGCGAACGCGGCGGCGTCCGACTCCGACAGCTCTCCGTCGACGTAGCGCTGGATCATCCGTTCGTCGTGGGACAGGCTCATCGATCTCCTCCTTGGACCGGCGCCGCAGCGCCGAACGTGGACAAGAGCTCGGGGTGCTGGCGGGTGAGCGCGTCCTTGACGCGCTTGCGGGCGCGGAACAGCCGCGACTCGACGGTGCCGAGCTGGATCTCGAGCACCTCGGCGATCTCGATGTAGGAGAGCTCCTCGAACTCACGCAGCACCAGGATGGTGCGGAACTTCTCCGGCAGCTGGTCGATGATCTCGCGGGTGACCCGCGCGATCTCGGCCGACTCCAGGGCCGCCGTGGGGTCCGTGCTGTCGGCGCCCCGCTCGAACACCTCGGTGTCCTCCACCAGCCGCAACCGCCGGCTGCTTGCGCGGGAGAGGTGGTCGTTCGCCGCGTTCACCGTGATCCGGTAGAGCCACGTGAAGAATTGGGCGTCGTGCTTGAACGTGTGCAGCTTGCGGAAGACCTTCAGGAAGACGTCCTGGGCGAGGTCCTCGCACTCCACGGCGTCCCGGCAGTAGCGGCTGAGCAGCCGGAAGACCCGGTCCTTGTAACGATCGACCAGCGCCGCGAACGCCGCCTCGCTGCCGTCGAGCACGGCGGCGATGAGGTCGCGGTCAGAGGTCTCGGAGCGTGGCTTCAAGGCGAACACGGGAGCCTTGGAAGAGGCCCGGGGGTCATTCTTCCCGCGGGGTCTCATTTGGCAACGCTGCAGCGAGACGGGCGGGGACCGCGACGCCGCGGCGGCTCAGTCCCGCTTGGAGAAGAGGTGGCCCATCTTCTCCCTCTTCGTCTCTAAGTATTTCTTGTTGTGAAGGTTAGGCTCCACCACCAGCGGCACCTGGCCCTCGATCTCCAGCCCGTAGCCCTGCAGCCCCGCGAGCTTCTTGGGGTTGTTCGTGAGCAGGCGCAGCCGCCGCAGCCCGATGTCGTGAAGGATCTGGGCGCCGGTGCCGAACTCTCTTTCGTCAGGCCGGAAACCGAGGTGCACGTTGGCCTCCACGGTGTCCATGCCGTTGTCCTGGAGCGCGTAGGCCCGCAGCTTGTTGGCGAGGCCGATCCCGCGCCCCTCCTGGCTGATGTAGAGCACCACGCCGCGTCCCTCTTCCTGGACGCGCTGCATCGCGGTGTGCAGCTGCGGGCCGCAGTCGCAGCGCAACGAGCCGAAGGCGTCCCCGGTCAGGCACTGCGAGTGCACCCGGACGAGCACGGCGTCGTCGATCGGCGGGAACCGCTCGCCGTCGCCGACCCGGTCGATCCCGACGGTCAGCGCCATGTGGGTCCGGTTGTCGACGCGGCTGTGGTAGGTGTGACAGTCGAAGTCGCCCCACTCCGTCGGCATCTTGGCGACGGCGACGCGCTCGATCATCCGCTCGCGGCGGCGCCGGTACTCGACCAGATCGGCGATGCAGCCCATCTTGAGCCCCCGCTCCTGGCAGAAGGTCTCGAGCTCCGGGACCCGCGCCATCTCGCCGTCCGGCTTGGTGATCTCGCAGATCACGCCTGCCGGCCGCAGCCCGGCCAGCCGACAGAGGTCCACGATCCCCTCGGTCTGGCCGGTGCGCACCAGCGTCCCCCCCTCGACGGCGCGCAGCGGGAAGACGTGCCCGGGGCGCGCGAGGTCGGTCGGCTTGGCGTCAGGCTTTACGGCGGCCAGGATCGTCGTCGCCCGGTCCTTCGCCGAGATGCCCGTCGTCACGCCCTCGGCAGCCTCGACCGAGACCGTGAAGGCCGTGCCGAACCGCGAGCGGTTCTGCGACACCATCATCGGCAGGTCGAGCTGATCGCAGATCTCGTTGTCGAGAGCGAGGCAGACGAGGCCGCAGGCCTCGCGAGACATCTGGGCGACCAGCTCGGGCGTCGCGAACTCGGCGGCGAAGCAGAGGTCGCCCTCGTTCTCGCGGTCCGGGTCGTCGACCAGCACGATCGGCCGGCCAGCCTGCAGCTCGGCCAACAGTTCGGGGATCGGAGCGAACATCTGGGTCACGTCGCTACCATAGGACGCCGGAGACGCCGAGCGTAGGGCCGAAGCGCGACCCGCCGGCGGATCCTCGCGACATTCCTGGGAACCGTTCGCAGCCAGGGCGGTTCAGGCCCCCGAAGCTGCCCCCGGACCCCGAGGAAGACCCACCGATGATCCAGACCCTGTGCTGCCTGCTCGCGATCGCAGGCCCCGCGCTCCCGACGCCCTCCGCGCCCGACATCGTGCCGCCTGGCTGGCACGGCGTCGACGTCGAGCGGCACCTCGACCTCGAGGCCCTGCGCGACCGGTGCTGCGTGCAGCACGTGGTCTCGGCCGGCGAGACGCTGTCCGAGATCGCGGCGCGCGCGTGCGGCGGCGCCGAACGAGCCGCGGAGATCCTGGCCTTGAATCCGGGCGTCGACCCACGGCGCCTGGACGTCGGCGCCGCGCTCTGGCTGCCGCCGCGCACCCCCGGGGCGCGGCTGCGCTTCGCGTTCGTCAACGACTGGCTGTCACCCGAGAGCTACCGCCCGGTCACGATCGGGCAGAGCGTCTACGCCAAGTACGGGACCTTCACGTTCCTCGTCGTCGAAGACGCGCACCGCGCCCGCTTCGAGGCGGAGAAGTCCACCGAGAACATCGAGCGTATGGCCGCGGCCGACCAGCTGGTCACCTTCTCCGGAGAGAGCCACGACGGCCTCGAACGCAACGGCAGCCCGGTCACCCGGGTCGTCGAGCGCGTCTCCGTCACCTACAGCGACGCGCGCGGCTTCGCGGTCAAGTGCCGGGTCTCGCGGCTCGACGCGTCGGGCGACGAGGTCGCCGGCGGGACGGGCCGACCCGTCGAGGCCGACGCCTCGCTACTGCTGCTCTCGCTGGCCGGCGCCGGCGCCCTCCTCGCGCTCTTGCGGCGCCGCGCCCGCGCCACGGCATGATGCCGCGCGCTGCCGCGTCCTGCGCCGCGATCGCCGCGATCGCGGCGACGGCCTGCGCCGCCGCCGCGGCGCCGCTCTGGGTCTACGCGACCACGCTGGCGCTGTTCGGTCTGCCCCACGTCCTGGTCGAGCTGCGCTACGTCGACGAGCGCTTCTCCGCGCGGCTGCCTCGCGGCGCGCTGACCTGGCTCGTCGTCGGCCTCGGCCTCGTGGCGCTGCTGCGCTTCCTCGCCTTCGCCGGCGCGACCGGGCCGTGGGCCCGCGCCGAGCTGGCGCTTGGCGTCGGGCTCGTCGCGGTGGCTGCCCCGCTCGCGGTCGCAGCACCTCGTCCGACCGCCGCCGCGCTGACGACGCTGGTCGCCGTCTGCCTGCTGTTCGGCGTCGTCTACGCGCCGCTCGAGACGCTCGTCGCGATGGCCCTGCTGCACAACCTCACGCCCGTGGGCTTCTTGGCCGAGCGTCTGCGCGGCCGCGCGCGACAGCGCGGTCTGGCCGCGGCCGCGGTGGCGTTCGTGCTGGTGCCCGCGGCGATGCTCGCCGCGCCGTTTCTCCCGCAGGTCACGGCAGGACCGCCAGGCGTCGGCGAGCTCTCCCGGCACCTCGGCGCCTTCGTGCCCTCCCCGTGGCTGGGCACGGCCTTCGGCGCGCGCCTGTTCGCGACCGCTGCCTACCTGCAGGTGATGCACTACGTCGTGGTGCTCGGTGTGCTGCCCCGCCTGGGCGGCGGTGACCAGCAGCCCCGCGCGGTAGCGCCGTGGCCGCGGCGGGGCCCGCTCGCGCTCGGGATGCTGCTCGGCGCGAGCAGCGTCGCCGCCGCGGCCTTCGCCGCCGACTTCGCCGGCGCGCGCGCAGGCTACGCGGTCGTCGCGGCGGT
>JBMHDP010000442.1:0-3462 GCA_049889335.1 Planctomycetota bacterium | reverse complement strand
ACGTTCGCCGGGTCTCGCTGCCCACCTACCCCTTCGCGCGGACCCCTCACTGGATCGAACCCGGCGCGGCGCCGGCGGCGTCCCCGCGCCCCGAAGCGCCCGCGGCCGCCGAGGCAGCCGAGGCGGCGGACGGCGCGCTGGACGTGCCGCAGCGGCTCAGCGCCGTGGTCGAGCAGGTGGCCGGCGTCGAGCTGGACAGCGACGCCGAAGCGGCCTGGGCCGAGCTCGACTTCGACTCCCTCGACCTGACGCAGCTCGCCATCGCGCTCCGCCGCGAGTTCGACGCAGAGGTCAGCTTCCGGGACCTGATGGAGCGGCACACCTCGCCGCGCGCGCTGACCGCGTGGCTGCGCGCCAACGCCCGCGGCGGCGCCGCGAGCGCGTCGACCGACGGCCCGACCGCCGCGGCGCAGGACAGCCCTCCGGAGGAGTCCGGGACGCGCGCGGGGCCGAGCACGCGCATCGAGCGCTCGACGGACGCACTCGACGGCCTGGAGCCAGCGCAGCGCGCCTACCTGGAGACCTTCGTGCGCGACTACGCCGCGCGGACCGCAGGCTCCAAGGCGTCGGTGCAGGCCAACCGTTCCCGGCTCGCCGACCCGCGGGTAGTGTCGGGCTTCGACCCCGCCTGGAAGGAGATCGTCTACCCGATCGTGACGGACCGCTCACGCGGGTCGCGCCTGTGGGACATCGACGGCAATGAATACGTCGACTTCACCAACGGCTACGGGTCGATCTTCTTCGGCCACTCCCCCGACTTCGTGACCGAGGCGGTGCGCGAGCAGCTCGACAAGGGCATCGAGATCGGCCCGCAGTCCGTCCTGACGGGCGAGGTCGCCCAGCTGTTCTGCGAGGTGACCGGCAACGAGCGGGTCGCGTTCGCCAACACCGGCTCCGAGGCGGTGATGGCCGCGCTGCGGGTCGCGCGCACCGTGACGGGCCGCGACAAGGTCGTGATGTTCGAAGGCGCCTACCACGGCGTGAACGACGAGGTCGTCTCCCGGGCGGGAGCGGGCGGCCGCGGCCTCCCGGGCGCGCCCGGCATCCCGCGGAGTCACGTCAGCGAGGTGATCGTGCTGCCCTACGGCGAGGAGGACAGCCTCGCCCGGATCCAGGAGCTGGGTCCGGACCTCGCGGCGGTGCTGGTCGAGCCGGTCCAGAGCCGGCGCCCCGCCCTCCAGCCGAAGGACTTCCTGCACGAGCTGCGCCGACTCACCGCGGCGCACGGCAGCGCGCTCATCCTCGACGAGGTCGTCACGGGGTTCCGGACCCACCCGGCGGGCATCCGCGCCCTCTACGGGATCGACGCCGACATGAGCACCTACGGCAAGGTCGTCGGCGGCGGCTACCCGATCGGCGTGCTCGCCGGCACGCCGCGGTTCCTCGATACGCTGGACGGCGGCGCGTGGCGCTTCGGGGACGACAGCGTGCCCGAGGTCGGCGTGACCTTCTTCGCGGGCACCTTCGTCCGTCACCCGGTCGCGCTCGCCGCTGCCCGCGCCGTGCTGCGGCGCCTCCGCGCGGAGGGCCCCGGCCTCCAGGCCGAGCGGGGCGAGCGCATGACGCGGCTCGCGGCCGACGCCAACGAGCGGCTGCGCCGCCTGCGCGCGCCGCTCCAGGTCGAGTCGTTCTACTCGGTCGCCTTCATGCGGGCCGAGGCCGGTCAGCGGTGGGCGAGCCTGATCTACGCCGGACTCCGTCACCGCGGCTTCCATATCTGGGAGGGCTTCCCGTTCTTCCTGACCACGAGCCACACCGACGAGGAGATCGACGGCTTCGTCACGGCGCTCGCGGAGATCGTGGCCGAGCTGCTCGAAGTGGGGCTCCTGCAGCCCAGCGAGGACTCCCCCGACGCCGAGGCTGCGCCGGGGAGCGAGGCGCCCGCGCCAGGCGCGCGCCTGGGGCGGCGGCGCGACGGGACCGTCGCCTGGTTCGTTCCCGACGTCGAGCGTCCCGGGAAGTACCGCGAGTACTCGCAACCACACCAACCCCGCTGACGAGCCGCGCGCAGGACGACGTGACCTCTTCCGAACACGACCCCTTCGCCGGCGCGCCGATCGCGAGGCTGGCGCCGACGACCGAAGAGCAGCGAGAGATCCTCGCGGCCGCGGCGCTCGGAGACGAGGCGAACTGCGCCTACAACGAGGCGGTCCTCGTGACGTTGCGGGGCCCGCTTGACGCCGACCGCACGGAGCGGGCGCTGCGCGCGGTCGTGGCGCGCCACGACGCGCTGCGCACGACGTTCTCTGCCGACCTCGACGAGCAGTGCATCAGCGACGACGTCGACCTGCGGCTCGAGCGGGTCGAGCTGCCGGAAGGCGACGTCGACGCGCGGCGGGCGGCCGCGCAGCAGTGGCGCGCCGGGCAGATGCTCGCGCCGATGTCGCTGACCCACGGGCCGCTGTTCCGCGCCTTCTGGCTGCAGCTAGCGCCCGAGCACGCGCAGCTGATGCTGCTCGCGCACCACGCCGTCTGCGACGGCTGGTCGTTCCACGTGATCCTCGAAGAGCTGCAGCGGGCGTTCGCGCGCGGCGCCGACCACGCGATGCCACCCGCGCCCTCCTTCGCGGAGTACGCCGCGCTGCAGCAGCGTGACGGCGCCGCCACGTCGGCCGCGTGGTGGCGCGAGCACCTCCGCGGCGCCGCGGCGACCCCCGTCGAGCTGCCCACGGACCGCGCGCGGCCGCCGCTGCGCGGCTTCCTCGCCGACACCGCGTCGCACCGACTGGCCCCGCACGTCGTCGAGAAGATCGACGAGCTCGCGTCGAGCGCCCGCTCCAGCTCGGTCTCGGTGCTGCTCGCAGCGGTGGCGGCGCTGCTGCACCGGATCACCGGCAACACGGACCTCACGCTGGGGATGCCGGTGGCGCGTCAGAGCATCGAGGACCGGCCCGGCCTCGTCGGGCACTGCGTGCAGCTGCTGCCGCTGCGGCTGGCCGTGGACGGCAGAGCGCCGCTCTCCCACCTCGTGACCGACGCGCGCTCCGCCGTGCTGGACGCGACCGAGCACTACGACTTCGGCTTCGGCGCGCTCGTCCGCGAGCTGGGCCTGAGCGGGGACCCCTCGCGCGTGCCGCTGACGCCCGTCGTCGTAAACGTCGACCAACCGCTCGGCGAGCTCCGCTTCGGCGACGCGGCCGGGGTCGTGCGCGGCGTGATGCGGTCAGCGGACGCGTTCGAGATCTTCTTGAACGTCGCGCCGGACCGCGACGGGATGGTCCTGGACGCCACCTTCCAGCGCGCCCTCTTCGACCGCGCCACCGTGGCGGCGTGGCTGCAGAGCCTCGAGCGGCTCGTCCTCGCGGCGGCGGCGCGGCCCACCGACGCGGTCGCGACGCTGCAGCTCTCCGAGCCCGCCGCCCCGGGCGGGGGACGGGCGCCGCAGACGCCCCCGCCGGGGACCACGTGGCTCGCGCGCCTCGACGAGTGGGCGGCGCGTACGCCGGACGGAGTCGCCGCCGA
>JBMHDP010000441.1:0-9835 GCA_049889335.1 Planctomycetota bacterium | reverse complement strand
CGGCCCGGAACCATGCCCGAAACCGCGGACATCGTCGTCATCGGCGGCGGCGTGATCGGCTCGTCTGTTGTCTACCACCTCAGCAGGCTGCTCGATCCGTCGACGCGCATCGTGCTCTGTGACCGCGGACCGGTCGCCGGCGCGACCTCGGGCTCGTGCATGGGGCACCTGATGGTCACCCCGGACACGCCGCAGGACTACGCGTTCACGAAGACCAGCGTCGAGCTGTGGGGCGCGCTGAACGAGGAGCTCGGCGGGTTCGACTACAACCCGACCGGCGCGCTCTACCTCGCCGAGAACGACGAGGACCAGGCGATGTTCTCGGTGCTGATGGAGCAGTTCACGGCCAACGGCGACCGCGCCGACGTCCTGGACCCGCACCAGCTCCGGGACATCGAACCCGGCCTCGCCGAGGACGTCCCGGGCGCGCTGTTCTACCCCGGAGACGGCGTCGTGCTGCCGATGCTCGCCTGCGGCGCGATGCTGCGCGGCGCGCGCCAGCGCAACCCGAACGTCGTGGTGCGTCCCCACTGCGCGGTGACGGGCTTCCAGCGCGACGGCGGCCGGATCACGGCGGTCGACACGGAGCAGGGCCGGATCGCGACCGAGACCGTCGTCAACGCCTGCGGCGTCTGGGCCCCGGACGTCAGCGAGCGGCTCGGCGAGCAGCGCCTGCCGATCTACCCGCGGGCCGGCAACCTCGCGATCACCGGCCACCACGTGTCGCCGATCCGCACTCAGCTGCTCGAGATCAGCTACCTCCGCTTCGCGCACGCGGCGAGCAAGATCGACCCGACCAGCACCGACACCGACCCCGGCGGGCACGCGGTGAACATGCAGCCGCAGCGCAACGGCGGCTGCCTGATCGGCAGCACGCGGCAGTTCTGCGGCATGCAGAAGGAGCTGAACCGGGAGCTGTTGCACCGGTCGCTGCTGCGCGCCGAGCGCTACACGCCGGGGATCGCCGCGGCGCCGATCGTGCGGACCTGGGTCGGCCTGCGGCCCTACTCGATCGACAACCACCCCCTGATCGGCCCGTGGGACCCGGTCCAGGGCTTCTACATCGCCGCGGGTCACGAGGGCCTCGGGATCTCGATGGCGCCGATCACGGGGCTGCTGCTCGCGCAGCAGCTCGCGGGCGTCGAGACCGCGCTCGACGTGACGCCCTACCTGCCGTCGAGGTTCGTGGCGTGAGCGGTCGACTGCAGGGCGTGGGCGCGCGCAGCGTCGTCGAGTTCTCGTTCGAGGGGGAGACCGTGACGGCCTACGAGGGCGACTCCATCGCGATGGCGCTGTGGGCGGCCAACGCGACGTTCGTTCGCGGCAGCAGCACGGCGGCAGAGCCGCGCGGCGTGCTCTGCAACATGGGGATCTGCTACGAGTGCCTGGTCGTCGTCGACGGCGAGAGCGTGCGCTCCTGCACGACCCCCGTGCGCGCCGGGATGCGGGTCCTGCGCGGAGGCGCGCGGTGAGCGGGCACGTGCTCGACGCCGACGTCGGCGTGGTCGGGGCAGGCCCCGGCGGGATGGCCGCGGCCACCCGCCTGGCGGCGGCCGGGCTCCGGGTCACGGTGCTCGACGAGGGCGCGCGCGCAGGCGGCCAGATCTACCGGCAGCTGCCCGAAGGCGTCGGCGACGCCGCCGGCATCGCCGAGCCCCCGAGCCACGACCACGGCCACGAGCTCATCGAGGGCTTCGAGGCCGCGTCGCTGACGAGGGTGCACGGCGCGACCGTCTGGGACGCCAAGCCCGGGCGGCTCTGGTTCGAGCACGAGGGGCAGTCGAAGCTCCTGCGGTGCGACCGGCTGGTGCTCGCGCCGGGCGCCTACGACCGCTGCGTCCCGTTCCCGGGCTGGACGCTGCCGGGCGTGGTGACCGCCGGCGCGCTGCAGGTGATGGTGCGAGGCTTCGGCGTCGTCCCCGGCAAGCGGGCGCTCGTGGTCGGCTCCGGGCCGCTGCTGCTGCCGACCGTCACCGCGCTGCTCGGCGCGGGCGTCGAGGTCGTAGCGGCGCTGGAGGCCTCGTCGCGCTGGCGCGCCCTGCGCGCGGCCCCCGGTGTGATCGGCAACGCGGCGCGGCGGCGCGAGGCTGTCTGGTACATGAAGCAGCTGTGGCGCCACGGCGTCCGGCTGCAGTGGGGGTGGACCGTCTTCGCCTGCGAGGGGGACGGCCGCGTGCAGCGGGCCGTGATCGGGCGCGTCGACGCCGGAGGGCGCCCCCGACGCGGCACCGAGCGCACGATCGAAGTGGACGTCGTCGGCGCCGGCTTCGGGCTGGTGCCCTCCACGGAGCTCGGGCTGCGGCTAGGCGCGGCGTCGCGCTACGTGCCGGAGCGCGGCGGGCACTGTCTGGTCGTGGACGAAGAGCAGCGCACGGCCACGCCGACGGTCTTCGCGGTCGGTGAGATCTGCGGGATCGGCGGCGCCGAGGTGGCGTCCGCCGAGGGCGCCCTCTGCGCCGCGGCGATCCTGCGCGAGCTGCGCGGCGCGCCGCTGGAGCCGCGGCTGGTCCGGGCGGCGCGCGCCGAGCGCCGCGCCGCGGACACCATTCTGCGCGCCTTCGCGCCGCTGCCCGGTCTGAGCGACCTCGCGCGCCCGGACACGGTCGTATGTCGCTGTGAGGACGTCACGCGGCTCCGGGCGCAGGAGGCCGCGTCGCTCCACGGTGACTCGATGCGGGCGATCAAGCTGGGCTGCCGCGCCGGGATGGGGCCGTGCCAGGCGCGCATCTGCGGGCCGTCGCTGCAGGCGATGGCGACCGGCGATGGGGCCCGGGTGATGGACCGGCCGGTGGTCCAGGTCCCGCTCAAGGCGGTGCGCGCCGAGACCATCCTCCACGCGCCGGACGGCGCCTGACGCGCCGCGCGAGCCGGGTCGGGGCACCTCGCCCGGAGAAAGAACGCGGGTTCGCGGACGTTTCCGTCGGAGCGGCGCTTCTCCTCGATTCCTGCGGGCTTGCGTCACCGGCGACGTTGACCACCTGGGTCTGACGCCCTACCCTTCCTCGGCGGATTTTGGACCGTTCCTCCCTTGCGCAAGACCCTAACGATCGGCCCTGACCTGCAAATCGGCGGCGGCGACTTCGTCGTCATGGCGGGTCCGTGCGCGGTCGAGACCCGCGCCCTGCTCGACGAGACCGCGGACGCGGTCGCCGCGGCCGGCGCCGCCATGCTCCGCGGCGGCGCCTACAAGCCGCGCACCAAGCCGACGTCGTTCCAGGGGCTGGGCGCCGAGGGCCTCGGCCTTCTCGCCGACGCCTCCCGCCGCACCGGGCTCGGGGTCGTCACCGAGGTGATGGACCCGCGCGACGTCGACCTCGTCGCCGAGCACGCGGCGATGCTCCAGGTGGGCAGCCGCAACATGCAGAACTTCCCTCTGCTCCGGGAGGTGGGGCGGCAGCGCAAGCCGGTGCTGCTGAAGCGCGGCGCGGCGGCGACGATCGACGAGCTGCTGCACGCAGCGGACTACATCCTGCAGGGCGGCAACGAAGCCGTCGTGCTCTGCGAGCGGGGCGTGCGCAGCTTCGACACCTCGACGCGCTACCTGCTCGACCTCGCCGCCGTGCCGGTCCTCCAGCGGCGCACGTCGCTGCCGGTGATCGTCGACCCGAGCCACGGCACCGGCGTCGCCGACTACGTCGCGCCGATGGCCAAGGCGGCGCTCGCCGTCGGCGCCGACGGCCTGCTCATCGAAGTGCACGCGCGCCCGGACGAGGCCCTCTCGGACGGGCACCAGGCGCTGACTCCGGCCCGCTTCGCCAAGCTGATGGCCGAGCTGCGTCAGCTCGCTCCCTCCTTCGGCAAGCAGGTCCCTGCTGCCAGTCTCGCGGCGCCGCAGCGCGACGCCGCCGACGCCCGCTCCTTTGACGACAAGGTGATCACTCCGTGACCGTGCCCTCGCGCAAGCCCTACATCGCAGGCAACTGGAAGATGAATCTGGATCGCAGCAAGTCGCTCGATCTGATCAAGACGGTCAAGGGCCGCATCGGGGACGGCAACGACCGAGAGGTCGCCGTGTTCGTGCCGTCGATCTACCTCGCCGACGTCGGCGCGGTCGCGCAGGGCTCGCCGCTCGGCGTCGGCGCGCAGAACGTCTGGTTCGAGGAGAACGGCGCGTTCACCGGCGAGCTGGCGCCCCGGATGCTGCGCGAGGTCGGCGCCGACCGCGTGCTGATCGGGCACAGCGAGCGCCGCCACATCATGCGGGAGCCCGCCGACTGGATGGGGCGCAAGGTGCGGGCGGCCCTGGACGCCGACCTGCTGCCGATCTACTGCGTCGGCGAGAAGCTGGACGAGCGCGAGGCCAACCGCATGGAGCGCGTGCTGAAGCGCCAGCTCGACGCGGGCTTCGACCGGGTCCAGCCGGAGGACGCGCACCGGATCACCATCGCCTATGAGCCCGTCTGGGCGATCGGCACCGGGGAGACCGCCTCGCTCGACCAGGTCGAGGAGGCGCACGAGTGGATCCGGCGCTGGGTGCTGGGCAAGCTCGGGCTCGACGGGGACGCGGTCCGGATCCTCTACGGCGGAAGCGTCAAGCCCGAGAACGCGCGCGAGCTGATGGCGGTCGAGAGCGTCGACGGCCTGCTCGTGGGCGGGGCGAGCCTCGCGCCCGAGAGCTTCCTGCCCATCATCGAATACGACTCCATGTAGACTGCGCGCCCGCTCTCCGCTGCGCCTACCCACACCCCACACCCCCATGGTCTTCCTTCACTACCTCGGTTGGATCCTGTTCTTCCTCTCGGCCGTCCTGATGACCGTCGTCGTGCTCCTGCAGGAGTCCAAGGGCGGCGGCCTCGCCGAGGCCTTCGGCGGCACCGGGGCGGAGACGTTCGGCGTCAAGAGCGGCGGCATCAGCCGCTTCACGTTCCTGCTCGCCGGCATCTTCTGCGGCTCGGCGATCCTGATCAGCGCCACCTGGAACATCTGATCCGCGCCTGCCCGCATGGCCGCGATCGCGAGCATGACGGGCGCCGGCTTCGCGGCCGGTGACTCGGAGATCGGCCCCGTCCGGGTCGAGGTCCGCTCCGTCAACGGTCGCGGGCTGAGCGTCAAGCTGCGCCTGCCCGCTGCCTGCAGCGGCTTCGAGAGCGCGGTCGACCAGCGGCTGCGGGCGGAGATCGCGCGCGGCTCCGTCGTCGTGGTGATGGAGCGCACCGCGCCCAGCCCCGCGCTCCCCGACGCGGACCGGCTGCGGGCGACGGCAGAGCAGATGGTCCGCGCGGCGGACGAGCTGGGTCTCGACCGGCCGAGCCTGGTGGAGGTCGTCCACGCGGCTTCGGCCGGCGGCCGGGTCGAGGCGATGACGTCCCGCCCCCTCCCCGAGCGCCTCGGCGCGCTCGTCGACGAGGCCCTGGCTGCGCTGGTCGCGCACCGGCGCGTCGACGGCGCGGGCACGAAGCGCGCGATCGAGGGCCAGCTCGACGAGCTCGAGCAGCACACCGAGGCCGCGGCGGCGCGCGCGCCGGCGATCGTCGCCGGCTACCGCGAGCGGCTGCTGGCGCGGGTCGAGGAGTTCGTCGCGGCCCACGTCCCGGCGCCGCCGCCGGCCGCCGATCTGGTCCGCGAGGTCGCGGTGTTCGCCGATCGGGTCGACGTCGCCGAGGAGCTGCAGCGGCTGCGGACCCACGCGGCGGAGGTGCGCGCCGTGCTCAAGGGCGGCGGCGAGGTCGGGCGGCGCCTGGACTTCCTGATGCAGGAGCTGCTGCGTGAGACGAACACGCTGGGCTCCAAGTCGCCGGACGCGCAGACCGCGCACACGGTGGTTGCGATGAAGGGCTGCATCGCCACGATCAAGGAGCAGGTGGCCAACCTCGAATAGCCGCGACGCGTCGTCGGGACGCGGGGCGCCACGGGGGCCGAGACGATGGGCGAGAAGCAGGGCAAGCTGGTCGTGATCTCCGGGCCTTCGGGCGCGGGCAAGACCTCGGTGTGTCGCGTCCTCAAGGGCGACCCGGGCGTCGAGTTCTCCGTCAGCGCGACGACGCGGCGCATGCGCGCGGGCGAGCAGGACGGCGTGGACTACCACTTCCTCACGCGCGAGGTGTTCGAGCAGCGCCTCGCCGCCGATCAGTTCCTCGAGCACGCGGAGTACAACGGGAACCTCTACGGCACGCCGCGTTGGCCGATGGACGACGCGCTCGCGCGGGGGAAGACCTTTTTGGTCGAGATCGAGGTGGAGGGGACGCGTCAGCTCCGGCGCCGCGGCGTCGAGGGGCTCTACCTGTTCATCGAGCCGCCCAGCATCGAAGAGCTCCGCCAGCGCCTGGAGCGCCGCGGCACCAACGCGGCGGACGAGATCGCCCAGCGCGTGGCGATCGCCGAACAGGAGATCACGGCGGCGCGCGAGGTCTGCGAGGGCGGCCCCCTCTACGACCACTTCGTGGAGAACCAGGACCTCCAGGAGACCATCGGGCGCGTCCAGGAGCTGCTGTGGCCGTGACGGGCGCCGGCAAACCCCGCGCCGTGCTCGGTGTCGGCGGCGGCATCGCGGCCTACAAGCTGGCCTTCGTCGCGAGCCGGCTGGTCCAGCGCGGCGTCGACGTGCGCGTCGCGATGACCCCCTCGTCGCTCGCCTTCGTGGGGCCGTCGACCTTCGGAGGCCTGACCAACAGCCAGCCGATCCTGTCCTCCACCCAGGTGGACGCCGACGGCAGCGTGCCGCACATCGAGGCGGCGCGCGGCGCGGGCGTCTACTGCATCGCCCCGGCCACGGCGGGCGTGCTGGCGCAGCTGGCGAGCGGCGCCGCGGACGACCCGGTCGCGCTGCTCGCGACGACGATGACGTGCCCGATCGTGCTGTGTCCGGCGATGAACGACGCGATGTGGCGCAAGGACTCCGTGCAGCAGAACGTCGCCGCGCTGCAGGCCCGCGGCCTGGAGGTCCTGGGGCCCGTCGAGGGGCACCTCGCCGAGGGCTACGACGCCATCGGCCGCATGGTCGAACCCGACCAGATCGTGGCGCGGCTGTCGTCCCTGCTGGGCGTCGAGTGAGCGCGGACGGCTGGCACGCGCTCGCGCTGCGCGGCGTCGACGCCGACGCGGCGCTCGCCTACCTGCAGGTGCACGCCGACGTGCAGGGCGCGCTCGAGGAGGACGGCGGCCACGTCGTCTGGCTGGTGGGGGACGCCCCCTCGCTCCCGTCCGATCTGGCCGTCGAGGTGGTGGAGCGCGTCGTGGTCGAGGAGGACTTCACCATCACCGGGCTCGAGGAAGACGACGCGATCTTGGTCGCCGGCGATCTGCTCGTGCGGCCCCCGTGGGTCGAGCGGCCCGCGGACTTCGACGGGGTCGAGCTGATCGTCCCGCGCGGCGGCGCGTTCGGCAGCGGCGAGGACGCCAGCACCCAGGCGGCCCTGGTGCTGCTGCACCGGACGTGGTGCGGCGCGGAGAGCTTCGCCGACGTCGGCTGCGGATCGGGGATCCTGGCGCTCTACGCCCAGGTGCGCGGCGTCGCGCGGATCGAGGCCTGCGACATCGACGAGCCGTCCGTGCGCGCGGCGCGCGCGCTGCTGCCGGGCGCGCGCGTGTATCTGGGGGAGGCCGACCGGCTCGCGCCGTGCGGCACGGTCGTCGCGAACATGACCGCGGCCGAGCTGCTCGGCGCGGCGCCCGCGCTCGCGCGCCTCTGGCGCGGGCCCGGCCCGATGATCTTCAGCGGGATGCGCGCCCACGAGGTCGCGGCGGTGGCGTCGTGCGTCGCGCGCCCGATCGCGGATCGGGTCTCGGTCGGTGAGTTCACGGCGGTCGCGTTCCTGCCCGGCTGAGCGGCTGGGGCGGCGTCGGCTCGGGCCGGGGCGTCGCGTCGCTCCGGTGCACCGATGTCAGGCGCACAGGTACACGTCGAACCGGACGCGGTCGCCCGGCACCTCGAAGGAGACGCCCGCTGCGATCGGGTCGTGCTGCGGGTGCCGCTTCACCACGACGCGGTCGCGCGGGGCCGCGGGCGCTGCGGCGAGCAGCGCGCCCGGGTCGTCCGGGGGGCCGGCCAGCGCGCGGCACGCCTGCATCTCCTTCTTGACCTGCGCCTTGCCGCGCTCGGCGAACATCGGGTCGAGGTAGACGACGTCCGGCGCCGGCGCGGTCGCCGCGTGAGCCCGGAGCCACGCGACCGCGTCGGTCCGCACGACCTCCACGTCGAGGCCGCTCTCTTCGACCGCGGTCTGGAGCAGCAGGCACAGCGCGGGGACCCGCTCGAGCGCAGTTACGGCGCACCCTAAGTGCGCCAAGACCATGGCGTCGCGCCCGATCCCCGCCGTCGCGTCCACGACCCGCTCGACGGTTCTGCGGTGCATGCCGACCGCCCGGGGCAGCGGATCCGTGCGGCGCGCGGTGCGCAGCCTCCGTGCCATGGGGCCTTCGCCCGCACGAACTACAAGCTCATACCCACCTTGGTCTTGTGGCGCTCGCAGCTGCATCCCGGACGGTCCACGCTCGAGCAGCCATGCGCCGGCGGGGGGGGTGGTTGTCAGGTCGAGTCCGAAGTGCTCGGCTAGCGACAGGTCGGATTCCAGCGCACCGTGCGCCAGCCTTACTTCTGGTAGCTCGGGCATGGAGTTGTGCCAGGCCTGTATCGGTCCTGCGGAGTTCCTCTGCAGCCGAGCAGAACCCGGTCACGGTCCGGCCGATGGAGCGGGCCCGCCCGGCCCGGCTGCCTTGCTGTGAGAATCTCCACCTGTCCACGGAAAGTCCACACCTCGGATCAGGTGGTAGAGTTGCCCAGACCGTTTCTCCGTTGCCCTGCGCGGTAACGCCGGACGGTCGCTCTTTCCTCAGAAACCTCCCTTCCTCCCTCCATGCGGCGCCTGCATCTCAAGCTCTTCTATCTCCGTACCCGCATCAAGCGCGAAGCCCAGGGTGTCACCGCCAAGACCCTGGGCGTGCGTCCCGCCACCATGTCGCACCTGGAGCAGGGCCGCTCGCAGCCGACGCTGCCGATGCTGCTCGCGCTCTGCAAGCACTACGACGTGACCCCGACCTACCTGCTCGACGACACGCGCCCGATCGACCCGCTGGCCCGCGACCGCTGGTCGGAGCGGCAGAACGTGATCGCGCTGGGCGACTGGATGGAGGTGCCCGAAGGCGCGATGGTCACGACGCACGACGGCGTGCGCCTCGTCGCGATGCAGTCCGGCGCGCGCAGCTACAGCGCCGCCGCGCAGCCGCAGCGGATGACCTGTCCGAACGCGCTCGCGGCCGACGAGCTCGAGGTGCGCCTCGCCGAGGCTGCCCAGTCCTCCGACAAGGACCTCGAGGAGACGCTGATGCGCGAGCTGCTCGCGCAGCGAAAGCCGCGCAACAAGCCGGTGGCCAAGAGCGCGGTCATCAAGAACGCGATCGCCCAGTAGCGGTCAGCTCGTAGCGCTCGCCGCGCAGCGACCCCTCCCCGGCGGTCGCTCGTCCGGCCGCCGCCTGGAGACCGCTCACACCGGCGCGGCGAGCGGCCAGCAAGGGCCCGGCCGATAGCCCGCCCGGGCCGCGTCCTCCGCCGCGTGCGCGGCCCGCTCGATGCGTTCGGCGAGCCCCAGCAGCCCGTTGTAGGTCGGCGCCGTGGGCGAACACCAGACGTGGCCGTAGCGCAGCAGCCACGTGAGGAAGCGTCGGCGCAGCGCCGGCCGGTCCTGCGACGCCGCCGCTTCGACGGCGGCCGCTGCGGCCGCGGCGTCGGCGCGCCGGGTGACCCCTTCGAGCTGGTAGAGCGCGCCGTCCGTGTGCACCACGGGGGTGCCGGCGAGCAGGGCGACGGTCGCGGCCGGGTGGTTGGCGGTGAGCACGGCGGTCGCCGTCGCCGCGGCGCCCGCCGCGGCCTCGGCCGGCCGCGCGCGCCCCGCGGCGGGCG
>JBMHDP010000440.1:0-18897 GCA_049889335.1 Planctomycetota bacterium | reverse complement strand
CGAGGCGCTCGCGGCCGTGTGCGCCGAACAGGGCGCGCGCCAGGTGACGATGCCGTGCGCGGTCCGACGGCACGGCGGGTTCGAGGAGCGCGCGGCCGCGGCAGGCCTCGACGTGCTCGCCCTCCCGGTCTACCGGCTGGTCGACGCGCCTCGCGCGGCCGCAGACGTGCCGCGGGACCTCGACGCCTTCCTGTTCACTTCTCCGTCCGCGGTCGAGGCGTGGTCCGACGCCACCAGCGGCCGCGTCGACGTCCCCGCGATCGCGATCGGCGAGACGACCGCCGCCGCGCTGCGCGCGCGGTCCTTCGAGCGCGTCACGACCCTCTCCGAGCCGACCCCGGCGACGCTGGTCGCGGCGGTCGCCGCCCTGCCCTCCTCATGATCCACGACCGCCCCCGCCGCCTGCGCAAGTCGCGCGCCGTCCGCGAGCTCGTCGCCGAGACGCGCGTCCACAAGAGCGACCTGATCCAACCCCACTTCGTCGTCGCCGATGACGCCGCCGAGGTCCCGGTCGACGCGCTGCCGGGCATCTCGCGCCAGGGCGTCGAGCCGCTGCTGCGCACCGTCGAGCAGGACCTGGAGCTCGGCATCACGTCCGCGCTGCTGTTCGGCGTGGTCGACACGAAGGACCCGCGCGGCGCGCACGGGCACGACCCGGAGGGCCCGGTGCAGCGCGCCGTCCGCGCGCTCAAGCTGCGCTTCGGGGACGACCTGCAGGTGATCACGGACGTGTGCCTGTGCACCTACACGGACCACGGCCACTGCGGCGTCGTGCGCGGCGACCGCGTGGAGAACGACGAGAGCCTGCCGCTGCTCGCCGAGCAGGCGGTCTCGCTGGCCGCCGCCGGCGCCGACATGGTCGCGCCGAGCGACATGATGGACGGTCGCGTCCTCGCGCTCCGGGAGGCCCTCGACGAGCGCGGCCACGCCGACTGCTCGATCATGAGCTACGCCGCCAAGTACGCGTCGAACTTCTACGGCCCGTTTCGCGAAGCCGCGGCGTCGGCGCCCAAGGGCGGCAGCGGGCCGAAGGACCGCAAGACCTACCAGATGGACTACCGCAACGGCAGCGAGGCCGTGCGGGAGGCGGTGCTGGACGTCGAAGAGGGGGCCGACGTGATCATGGTCAAGCCGGCGCTCGCCTACCTCGACGTCATCCAGTCCATCCGCGGCGCCGTCGACCGACCGGTCGCGGCCTACCTCGTGAGCGGCGAGTACGCGGCGGTCGAGGCGCTCGCGGAGAAAGGCCTCGCCGACCGCGCCGCGCTGGTGCACGAGCACCTCACGGCCGTGCGTCGAGCCGGCGCCGACATCCTGATCACCTACCACGCCCGCCGCGCGCTGCGCGAAGGCTGGCTCGACTAGACCATGACGCACGCCACCACCCGTTCCTCCGAGCTGTTCGAGCGCGCGCTGCAGGCGATGCCGGGCGGCGTGTCCTCGCCGGTCCGCGCGTTCCGCGCCGTCGGCGGGACGCCGCTCTTCGTCGACCACGCCGCGGGCGCGCACCTGACCGACGCCGACGGCAACACCTACCTCGACTTCGTCATGTCCTGGGGGCCGCTGATCCTCGGTCACGCCTACCCCAAGGTGACCGAGGCGATCGCCGCGCAGGTCTCGCGCGGCACGACCTACGGCGCCCCCCACGTCGCCGAGCTCGAGCTCGCCGAGCTGGTCCGGACGTGCTACCCGACCGCCGAGCGCGTGCGGTTCACGTCGTCCGGGACCGAGGCCGCGCAGTCGGCGCTCCGCCTCGCGCGCGCCGCGACCGGCCGGTCCCGCATCGTCAAGTTCGACGGCTGCTACCACGGCCACTGCGACGCGATGCTGGTCGCGGCGGGCTCGGGCGCGATCACGTTCGGCGAGCCCTCGTCGGCGGGGGTCCCCAACGAGGTCGCCGGGCTGACGAGCGTCGTCCCGCTCGACGACGAGGAAGCGATCCGCGCGCTGATGCAGGAGTGCGGCCACGAGGTCGCGGTGGTCGCGATCGAGCCGCTCCCGGCCAACAACGGCCTGCTGGTCCAGCGCCGCGAGTTCCTGCAGCTGCTGCGGGAGCTGTGCGACGAGCACGGCGCGATGCTGCTGTTCGACGAGGTCATCAGCGGCTTCCGCGTCGGCCCGGGCGGCGCCGCAGCGCACTACGGCGTGCAGCCGGACATGGTCGCGTTCGGCAAGATCCTGGGCGGCGGCCTGCCCTGCGCCGCCTTCGGCGGCCCCGAGAAGGTCATGTCGCACCTCGCCCCGCTCGGCAAGGCCTACCACGCCGGCACCCTGTCCGGGAACCCGCTGGCGATGGCGGCGGGGCTCGCGCAGATCTCGGAGCTCGCCGACGGGTCCGTGCACGAGCGCCTCGAGGCCCTCGGCGCGCGCCTGCAGGCGGGCGTCGAGAAGGTGCTCTGCGACGAGGACCTGCCCGTGCGCATGGTGCGCGTCGGCTCGCTGTTCTGGTTCTCCTTCGACCGCGCCGAGCCGCCGCGCCGCGCGGACCGGATCCCGGCGAGCTGCGCCGAGCCCTACGCGAAGTTCTTCCACGCGTGCCTGCAGCGCGGCGTGCACCTGGCGCCGTCTGCCTACGAGGTCGGGTTCCTGTCGACCGCTCACACCGAAGACGACATCGACCGGGCGGTCGGCGTCTTCACCGACTCGCTGCGGGAGGCGCTCCGATGAGCCTCCCGACCTTCGGCGAGGAGGGCTGGCAGCGCGCGGCCGACGACGCCCCGTTCGTCGCGGCGGCGCGGGGCGAGGAGCCCTCGCGGCGCCCCGCGTGGATCATGCGCCAGGCAGGCCGCTACCTCGCGGAGTACCGCGAGCTGCGGTCGCAGATGTCGTTCCTCGACCTGTGCAACACGCCGGACGCCGCCTGCGAGGTGACGCTCCAGCCGCTCCGGCGCTACGACCTCGACGCGGCGATCCTGTTCACCGACCTGCTCGTGCCGGTGCCGCCGATGGGCATCGGCCTCGACTACGAGCCTGGCCCGGTGCTGCAGCGCACGGTCGAGACGGACGAGGACGTCGAGGCGCTGCGCGTCCCGGCCCCCGAGCAGGACCTGGCGCCGATGCTCGCGACGGCCAGGAAGGTGCGCACCGCGCTGCCGACGGACAAGGCCGTGCTCGGCTTCGTCGGCGCGCCGTTCACGATGGCGTGCTACCTGACCGAGGGGCGCGGCAGCAAGGACTGGAGCAAGACCCGGCGCATGATGCATGAGGCGCCGGAGCGGTTCGAGCGGCTGCTCGCGAAGATCGGCGACTGCCTCGCGCCGCTGGCGCAGGCGCTGGTCGACAACGGCTGCGACGGCATCCAGGTCTTCGACAGCTGGGCGTCGGTGCTCGACCAGGAGAGCTACGAGCGCTTCGCGGCGCCGGCGACCGAGCGGCTGCTGCGCGCCGCGAAGGAGCGCTCGTCCTTGGCGATCAACTACGTCAACGGCGCGTTCCAGCACCTCGCTTCGATGCAGCGCTCCTGCGCCGACGTGCTCGCGGTCGACTGGCGGCACCACCTCAGCGCCTTCCGCGCGCAGCTCGGCGGCGCCAAGGCGCTCCAGGGCAACCTCGACCCCACCGCGCTGTTCTGCCGCCCCGACGACCTCCGGGCGCGCGTGCGCAGCATCTGCTCCGGCGCCGGGCGCGCCGGGCACATCTTCAACCTCGGCCACGGCGTGCTCCCCCAGACCGACCCGGAGAGCCTGCACGTCGTGCTCGAGGCCGCCCGACAAGAGGCGTAGACATGGACACGATCGACCGAGAGCTGCTGGAGCGATACGACCGGCCGGGGCCGCGCTACACGTCTTATCCGACCGCGCCGGTCTGGACCGAGAGCTTCGGGCCCGCCGACTACGCGGCGAGGCTGGCCGAGGCGGGCAGCCACCGCGACCAGCCGTTCTCGCTCTACGTGCACATCCCCTACTGCGAGAGCCTGTGCTGGTACTGCGCCTGCAGCGTCGTCATCACCCAGGACTCGTCGAAGGCGGCCAGCTACGTCGACACGCTGCTCCAGGAGGCAGACCTGGTCGCGCGCCACCTGGGCGACAGCGGCCGGCGGGTGGTGCAGCACCACTGGGGCGGCGGCACGCCGACGTTCCTGCCGCCCGAGGAGTGCCGCAGGCTGTTCGAGGGGCTCTGCGCCCGCTTCCCCCTCGATCCGGACGCCGAGGTCAGCGTCGAGGTCGACCCGCGGGTGACGACCCGCGCGCACCTCGAAGCGCTGGCGGGCGCGGGCTTCAACCGGATCAGCATGGGGGTGCAGGACTTCGACGAGAAGGTGCAGCAGGCCATCCACCGCGTGCAGTCGTTCGAGACCACCAAGACCCTGGTCGACGACGCCCGCGCGCTCGGGTTCGACTCGGTCAACCTCGACCTCGTCTACGGGCTGCCCTACCAGAACGAGGCCGGCTTCGCGCGCACGCTCGAGCAGGTCGCGCAGCTCACCCCCGACCGCATCGCCTGCTACAGCTACGCGCACGTGCCGTGGCTCAAGAAGCACCAGAAGCTGATGCCCGAGGCAGCGATGCCCACCGGCGCGGAGAAGCAGGCGCTGTTCCGTCAGGCCCTCGAGGGCCTGATCCAAGACGGCATGGAGCCGATCGGCATGGACCACTTCGCGCGATCCACCGACGAGCTCGCGGTCGCCGCGCGCGAGCGCAGGCTGCACCGTAACTTCATGGGCTACACCACGCGCGCCGCGGACGACATGCTCAGCTTCGGCGTGACCTCGATCGGCGAGGTCGCCGGCGCGTTCACCCAGAACCACAAAGAGGTCTCGACCTGGCGCGAGGCGATCGAGCGCGGCGAGCTCCCGACCCACCGCGGCCACGGGCGCAGCCAGGACGACGACCGTCGCCGACGGATCATCCTCGACCTGATGTGCCGGTTCCGCCTCGACTTCGCGGAGCACGGCGGCGCCGACGCGTTCCGCGCCACCTACGCCGACGCGCTCGCGCGGCTGGAGCCGCTGGCCGCGGACGGGCTGCTGGCGATCACGGACGACGGCCTGACGGTCACCGAGCCGGGCAAGCTGCTGATCCGCAACCTCGCGATGGCCTTCGACGCCTACCTCCCGGGCCAGCAGCAGGACGGCGGCGGCCCGAAGTTCTCTCGCACGGTCTGATGACCGCGTGCGACCTGATCGTCGTCGGCGGCGGCCCCGCCGGGCTCGCCCACGCGTTCTGGCGGAAGCGGCGGCAGCCCGAGCTCCGGGTGCGCGTGCTCGAGGCAGCGGACGAGCTCGGCGGCTGGGTGCGCACGACGACGCGCGACGGGTTCCAGCTGGAGGAGGGGCCGCAGGGGTTCCGGCCCGATGACGCCGTCGACGCCTTCCTCGAGGCCGCCGGCCTCCGAGACGAGGTCGTGACGTGCGCCGACAGCGCGCAGCGACGCTTCGTCGCGCGCGGCGGCCGCCTGCACGAGCTGCCGACGACGCCGGGCGCCGTGCTCCGCTCGAAGCTCCTCCCGTGGTGGTCGAAGCTGCGGCTCCTGTGGGAGCCGCGCGTCCGCTCGAAGAGCCCGTCCGGTGAGTCGGTCGCGGGGCTCGTCGGGCGACGCTTCGGCCGCGCCGCCGTGCCCGTCGCCGAGGCCATGATGCACGGCATCTACGCGGGCGACGCCCACGCGCTGGAGGTCGGCGCCACGCTGCCGGTCGCGACCGAGCTGGAGCGTGAGCACGGCAGCCTGCTGCGGGGGATGGGCGCGCGCGCGCGGGCCCGCAGGGAAGCGGGCACCCCGTCCCGACCGGCGGTCTGCTCGTTTCCGCAGGGGATGCAGCGGAGCGTCGACGCGCTCGCGGCCGGGCTCGCGGGCTGCGTCACGACCGGCGCCCGCGTGCACGCGCTGGCCCGGACGAGCGACGGCTACGAGGTCCGCTGGGAGGGCGCCCAGCTCGCCGCGCCCGAGGTCTGCGTCGCGATCCCGCCGCGCCCGGCCGCGCAGCTGCTGCAGTCACTGGACCGCACGCTGTCCGACTACCTCGCCGAGATCCCTGCCGTCTCCGTCGCCAGCTGCTACGTCGGCTTCGAGCGCGCGGCCGTCCCGCCCGCGGTCGAGGGGTTCGGCTTCCTGGCGCCGCAGGACGAGCTCGGCAGCGTGCTCGGCGCCATCTATGTCTCCTCGGTGTTCCCCCACCAGGCGCCCGAAGGCCACGCGCTGTTTCGCGTGATGTCGGGCGGCCACGCCTATCCGCACGAGGTCGACCGCAGCGACGAGAGCCTCCTGCAGCAGGCGACGGACACGCTGCGCGATCTGCTCGGCGTCTACCATCCGCCCACGTTCACGCACGTCTGCCGCGCCCGCGCCGCCATCCCGCAGTACGTGCGCGGCCACGCGGCCCGCGTCGCCGCGATCGCGCAGCGCGCCGCGAGCCACCCGGGCCTCGCGCTGATCGGCAACGCCTACCGCAAGATCTCGGTCGTCGGCCAGTGGGCCGAGGCAGGGAGTCGGCCGTGAGCGATCGCGCGCGCGTGCTGATCGCCGGCTGCGGCTACGTCGGCAGCGAAGCCGCCTCGCTGCTGCACCGACAGGGCGCCGAGGTGTTCGCCGCGCGTCGGACCGCCTCCTTCCGCCACCCGACGGCGACGCCGGTCGCGCTCGACCTGATCGCGGGCGACCTCGACGCGCTGCCGCCCGAGCTGGACGCGGTGGTGTGGGCGGTGTCGCCGACCCCGGACCCCGAGGGCTACCGGCGCGCCTACGTCGACGGCCCGCGGCGCCTGCTGGAGCACCTCGACCGCCGCGGCGACCGGATCCGACGGACCGTCCTGGTCGGCAGCACCAGCGTCTGGCACCGCGACGACGGCGCCGAAGTCGACGAGACCACGCCGCCGTCGCCTGCGGACTGGCGCGGCGAAGCCGTGCTCGCGGGCGAGCACGCGCTGCGCAGCGTCGCCGAACAGTCGGTGGCGCTGCGCTTGTCCGGCATCTACGGGCCAGGCCGCACGTGGCTGATCGACCGGATCGCGTCGGGGCAGCTCGCGCCCCCGCTGCGGGCCGTGCACGGCAACCGCATCTGGCGCGACGACGCAGCGAAGGCCGTTGTGCATGCGCTCACGCTCGAAGACCCTGCGCCGGTGTATGTCGTCTCCGACGACGAACCAGCGGACCTCCGCGAGGTCTACGCCTGGATCGCGGCGAGGCTGGGGGTCGACCTCCCGTCCCCGCAGCCAGGGTTCGCCGGTCGCGGCGGCGACAAGCGCTGCCGCAGCACGCTGCTGCAGCAGAGCGGCATGCAGCTCGACATCCCCGACTACCGCGCCGGCTACGCGCGGCTGCTGGAGCAACGATGACTGACGTCCACCCCTCCCCCGACCGCCCGACGGGCGTGCTGCTCGTCAACCTCGGCACGCCGGACTCGACCTCCGTGCCGGACGTGCGCCGCTACCTCGCGCAGTTCCTGATGGATCCGCGGGTCATCGACATCCCCTGGGCCGGCCGCGCCGCGCTGGTGCACGGGATCATCCTGCGGACCCGTCCGCGCAAGTCGGCCGAGGCCTACGAGAAGGTGTGGACGGACCGGGGCTCGCCGCTCCTGTTCCACGGCCAGGACCTGGTCGCGGGGCTCCAGCGACAGCTCGGCGACGCCGTCCGGGTCTCCCTGGCCATGCGCTACCAGAACCCGTCCGTGCAGCACGCGCTGGAGGAGTACGCGGCGCACGGCATCGACGACGTGGTGGTGGTGCCGCTGTTCCCGCAGTACTCGCAGGCTGCGTGGGCGTCCGCCTACGACGAGGTGGTGCGGGTCGCCGGCCGCATGCAGAACACGCCCAACCTGCGATTCGTCGCGCCGTTCTTCGACCACCCCGCGTTCCTCGACGCCGTCGCCGCGGTGTCGCGCCCGCACCTCGACGCGTTCCGTCCGGACCGCGTGCTGATGAGCTTCCACGGCCTCCCCGAGAAGCACGTGCAGAAGAGCGACGCCAGCGGCGCGCACTGCCTGCAGGCCAAGGACTGCTGCCAGACGATCACGCACGCCAACCGGTTCTGCTACAGCGCGCAGAGCTACGCGACCGCGCGGGGCGTCGCCGAGCGGCTCGGGCTGGGGCCGGCGGACTACGAGGTCGCCTTCCAGTCACGCCTGACCAAGCGCTGGATCCAGCCCTTCACCGACGTGCGCCTCGAAGAGCTGCCCAAGGAAGGCGTCAAGCGCGTCGCCGTACTCTGCCCGTCGTTCATCTCCGACTGCCTCGAGACCATCGAAGAGATCGGGATGCAGGCCAAGGAGACCTTCGTCGAGGCAGGCGGCGAAGACCTGCTCGCGGTCCCCTGCGTGAACGCCGAGCAGCCGTGGGTCGAGGCGCTCGCCGAGCTCGTACGCGAACCCGCGCTGCGCTGATCCGCGCGCGAAAGCGGTGCGCGCGGCTCGGGCACGTCACTATGCTGTCGGGATGCGACTCGACCACGTCGTCGTTCTCGCCGTCCTGACGGCTACGACCATCGCCCAAGGGCCGCCGCACAACGGGCCGCGGCCGGTGGATCCCGGCTGGTTCGCCCTGCAGAACGCCCGCGTCGTGCCGGAGCCAGGGCAGAGCCTCACCGGCGCCACCGTCGTGCTGCGCGACGGCAAGATCACCGCGGTCGGGCGCGACGTCACGCCGCCCGGCGCCACGGTCGTCGACTGCCGAGGCCTGACGATCTACCCAGGCCTCGTCGAGCCGTTCTTCGCTTCCGACGTCCCGGCGCTCGACGAAGACACCACCGACAAGCACTGGAACGTGATGGTGCAGCCGCAGCGCAACGCGCTCGACGGCGCGCTCGTCGGCGAGGACGACCGCGAGGCGCTCCGCGCGCTCGGCTACGCCGTGGTCGCCGCCGCGCCGTCGGGTGGGATCCTCAAAGGCACCAGCGCGGTGCTGCTGCTGGACGAGTCGACCGACACCGACCCCGCCCGCGTCCTGCGCAGCCACGCCTACGCGGCCGCCAGCCTGCAGACCAACCGCGGCGGCTACCCGAACAGCGAGATGGGCGCGATCGCGCTGCTGCGCCAGTCGCTGAGCGACGGCGAATGGTACGAGACCTGCCGACGCGCGGTCGCCGCCGACCCCGCCCGCGCCGCCGACGCACCGCAGCCCTCGCGCGTGCTCGCCGCGATCGCCGAACAGCGCGCGATGCCGCTCTGGTTCGACACCCAGAACGAGCTGCAGGCGCTGCGCGCGCTGCGGGTCGCCGAGGAGTTCGGACGGGACCCGGTGATCGTCGGCAGCGGCATGGAGTTCCGCCGCCTCGCGGCCCTCGCGAAGCGCGGCGCGCCGCTGGTCGTCCCGCTCCAGCTCCCGGACGCGCCGGACGCCTCTACCGCGGCCAAGGCCGACCGCGTGTCGCTCCGGCAGCTGCAGAGCTGGGAGCACGCGCCGAGCAACAGCCGGCGGCTGCTGGACGCCGGGCTCACCGTCGCCTGGACCACCGCCCGCATGGAGAAGCGCGCCGACTTCGCGGCCCGCGTCCGCGACGCGCAGCGCGCCGGCGTCACCGAGGACCAGGCGCTCGCGGCCGTCACCACGACGCCTGCGAAGCTGCTCGGGGTCGACGCGCTCTGCGGGACCATCGCGCCCGGCAAGCTCGCGAACCTCGTCGTGGTGGACGGCGACCTGTTCGGCGAAGGCCGCGTCGTGCGCGACGTCTGGGTCGGCGGCGTCCGGCACGTGGTCAACCGCCCCGAAGACCTCGGCATGGACGGCACCTGGTCGTGGACCGCGGGCTTCCCCGGTGACACCGGCGATCAAGCGGTGACGCTCTCGATCCGCGGCGAGAAGGTCACGTGCGCTGCGGGCGACGACGAGCTGAAGGTCCGCGCCGTCCAGCGCGAGCCCGGCTCGCTCACCTGCCAGCTCTCGGGCGAGGCGATCGGCGACGGCGTCTCCTGGCTCCGCCTGCGGGTCGAAGCCGGCGGGCTCGAAGGGGTCTGCACCACCCCGGACGGCCGGTCGCTGCCGGTCGCCGCGACGCGGGCGCAGTCCGAGGCCGAAGCCGAGGATGCACCGGCGACCGAGGCCGCGGCGCCTGCCGCCCTCGGGCCGCTGCCGACGCCGCTCGGAGGCTACGGCGTCACGGCGCTGCCCGAGCAGGCGACCTTCGCGGTCACCAACGCGACGGTCTGGACCGGTGACGGCCGCGGCAAGATCGAGCGCGGCGTCGTCTACGTGACGGACGGCAGGATCGTCTACGCCGGCGCGCTCGACGGCATGCCCGCGCTGCCGCCGGGCACTTCGGTGATCGACGGCACCGGCAAGCACGTCACGACCGGGATGATCGACTGCCACTCGCACACCGGCATCTCGCGCGGCGTCAACGAGAGCGGCCAGGCCGTGACCAGCGAGGTCCGCATCCAGGACGTGCTCGACCCCGACGACGTCAACTGGTACCGCCAGCTCGCGGGCGGCGTCACCGCCGTCAACCAGCTGCACGGCTCGGCCAACGTGATCGGCGGCCAGTCGAACACCGTCAAGGTCCGCTACGGGGTGACCGAGCCGAACGACATGTTCTTCTCGGGCTCGATGCCGGGCATCAAGTTCGCGCTCGGCGAGAACCCTCGCGGCGTCAACCGCCGCAGCGGGACCAGCACGCGCTACCCGAGCACGCGCATGGGCGTCGAGGGCGTGCTGCGCGACCGCTTCGCCGCGGCCGCAGCCTACGCCGCGGCCCACGCGGCCTTCGACGCGCTGCCGGCGACCGTGCGGGTCGCGGCGCTGCCGCCGCGCGTCGACCTGGAGCTCGCGGCGCTCGCCGAAGTGCTCGGCAAGCAGCGGTGGATCCACTGCCACAGCTACCGACAGGACGAGATCTTCATGCTCTGCGGCCTCGCCGACGAGTACGGCATCAAGATCGGCACGTTCCAGCACGTGCTCGAGGGCTACAAGGTCGCCGACGCGATCAAGCGCTCGGCGGTGGGCGCCTCCTCGTTCAGCGACTGGTGGGCCTACAAGCTCGAGGTCTACGACGCGATCCCGGAGAACGGCGCGATCCTGCACGAGGCGGGCGTGGTCGCGTCGTTCAACAGCGACAGCAACGAGCACGCCCGCCGGCTCAACACCGAGGCCGGCAAGGCGGTGAAGTACGGCGGCCTGTCGGAGTCCGAGGCGCTGCACTTCGTCACGCGCAATCCGGCGATCCAGCTCGGGATCTTCGACCGGACCGGCTCGCTGACCGCCGGCAAGGACGCAGACATCGCGCTCTGGTCGGACAACCCGCTCCGCTACGCGGCGCGGTGCGAGCGGACGTGGGTCGACGGCCGCCTGATGTTCTCGCTCGAGCGGGACGCGGCGGCCCGCGCCGAGATCCGGACCGAGCGGCGACGGCTGCTGCAGCTCGCGCTCGACGCGGGCAGCAAGAGCGGCCGCCGCGCCAAGGAGCGAGACCCGCGGGACGCCTACTGGCGGGCCGAGGAGGTCCGCGACGACTACTGCTGCCGCGACGCCCAAGGAGGCCGCCGATGATGCCCCGCACGATCCTCGCAGCCCTGGCGCTGCTCTCTCCCGCCGTCGCCCAGGACCTGCTGCACAAGGCCGCGCCGCAGCGCGCGGCCGTCGTGCTCGAGCACGCGACGATCCACACCGTCGCCGGCGCCACGATCGAGGACGGCTCGATCTGGTTCGCCGACGGCAAGATCCGCGCGGTGCTGCCCGCGGGCCGGCGGGTCCCCGACGCAGACCTCGGCGACGGCGTGCGGTTCGACCTGCAGGGGCTCCACGTGTTCCCCGGGCTGATCTCGTCGCACACCTCGCTGGGGCTCGTCGAGATCGGCGCGGTCCCGCAGTCCGTCGACACCGACGAGCTCGGGGACCTCTCTCCCGAGGCGATCGCGGCGACCGCGGTCAACCCGGACTCTGCGGCGATCCCGGTCGCCCGCAGCAACGGCGTGCTCGCCGCGCTCACGTTCCCGGCGGGCGGCTCGCTGCCCGGTCGGGCCTCGGTGATCCAGCTGGACGGCTGGACCAACGCCGACATGGCGCTCCGCCGGGACGCCGGCCCGGTCGTCTCCTGGCCCGCAGAGCGCAGCGGGCGCTTCCGCTTCCGCAGGAGCTCGTCGAGCAGCGGGCCGAGCGTCGCCGAGCGGCGGCAGCGGATCGACGACGCGTTCGCGGCCGCCGCCGCCTGGGGCGCCGCGCGGCAGAGCGACCCGAGCATCGCGCGCGACATCCGCCACGAGGCGCTGCTGCCGGCGCTGCGCGGCGAGCGGCCCGTGTTCGTGCTCGCGAACGCCGTCGAGGCGATCGAGTCCGCCGTGCTCTGGGCTGCGGGCCGGTCGCTCCAGGTCGTCATCGTCGGCGGCCGCGAGGCCCGCTCCTGCGCCGCGCTGCTCCGCAAGCACGACGTGCCGGTCGTGATCGACGGCGTGCACCGCCTCCCGAGCCGCGACGACGCGCCCTACGACGAACCGTTCACGCTGCCGCGCGACCTGCACGCCGCGGGCGTGCGCTTCTGCATCGCGACGGGGGAAGACTTCTCGAACGACCGCAACCTGCCCTACCATGCCGCGACGGCGGCCGCGTTCGGCCTGCCGGCCGACGTGGCCCTCGCAGCGATCACGCGGGCGCCCGCGGAGATCCTCGGCGTCGGCGACCGCCTCGGGACGCTGGCAGCGGGCAAGGACGCGACGCTGTTCGTCGCCGACGGCAGCCCGTTCGAGCTCACGACCAAGGTCTCGATGGCGTGGATCCAGGGCCGCAACATCGACCTGCGCAACAAGCAGACCGAGCTGGCGCGCAAGTACCGCGCGCGCTATCGACAGCTCAACGGGAAGTAGGAGGGGTCGCGCCGCCCTCACGCAGGGCGCGCAGACCGGCGACCCCGTCGACAAGCTGCAGCGCGCCCGCTCCCCGCAGCCGCTCGACCTGGAGCCCCGCGCCCGCCCCGCGCGGGTTCACCGCGAAGGGCACCGCTTGACCGCCGCGCGCCGCGACGACGTCGCTCGGGTTGTCGCCGAGCATCCAGGCCCGCTGCCGTCCGAGCTGCTGCAGCGCGTGCTGCACCGGGAACGGGTCCGGCTTGCACGGGCCGTCCTCGCTGCCGACGACGACGTCGACGTAGGGCAGGAACCCGTGCCGCTCGAGCACGGACTCGGCGAGGCGACGCGGGCAGGTGGTGACGACCCCGACCGCGTGCTCCTGCGACAGCGCGGCGACGTCCTCGACCTCGGCGAGGCGAGCGCGGCCGGCGATGTCCGCGAGCACGCCGTCGAGGTCGAACAGGAGCGCGTCCGGGGCAAGCGCCGCGCCGACGACCCGCTCGACGACCGCCAGCTCCGCCGCGCCGACGCGCAGGTGCGGGCCGTGCGCGTCGGCCCGCAGCGCGAACGCGCGGAAGACCGCCAGCAGCCAGTCCCGGCGGTCGGAGCGCAGCTCGAGGCCGCCGCCCTCTACGGGTGCCGCCTCGACGCCCAGCGCGTCGAGCGCGGCGCTCACTTCCGCGCCTTGTCGCCGAGGTGCTGCCAGATCGCCTCGAACTGCTCGGCGGCGCGGCCGCCGAGCACGTCGGTGAACGCCGTCTTGCCGCGGTCGTCGGCGTACTTCGGCATGCGCGCGTCGGGGTCCAGGCGCGTCGGGTCCGCCAGCCACCGCGTGTAGTACTCGTGCCGCAGCCGGCCGCGCGCGGTGACCAGGTTGATCCCCTCGCGCTCGAACACCTGCGTGGCCTGCTGGTCCCCGACCGCGTGGCACTGCACGCAGCCGAAGCCGGTGCCCTGCCCCAGCAGGCGCTGGCCGTGCATCGCCAGGTTCGCCTTGCCGGCCAGGATCGGCTCGTCCTTCGCGCCGTAGCCGTGCTCGCGCACGAGGCCGTCGGTGATCGCCGCGCCGTGACGCTCGAACTTGGGCATGCGCGCCGTCAGCCACGGACGCGGCGAAGGCAGCTGACCGGTGACGAACTCGCGGATCCAGCTGGGCTGGAGCTTGCTCCCGACCCAGGTCAGGGAAGGCAGCCCCTGCGCCGCGGGGTCCTGCTCCGGCGGCAGCGGCTCGTCCTCGGACCACCGCTCGGCGAGCTGGGCCCAGGTCGACGGGTGCCCGTCCACCGCGTGGCAGGCCACGCAGCGCTCGGAGGTCATGTGTCGGGCGATGTAGTCGAGCGGCGCCTGGCGGAAGGGCGCCTGCTCCGCGTGGGGCAGGAACTCCCGCAGCGCGCGGCGCTCCTCGTCGTCGAACCCGAAGTCGGGCGCGCGGCCGCTCGGCTCGTCCGCGAGACATCCGCGCGCCGGCTTCAGGTTGCGGTAGCGCGGGAAGACCCGGTCCGCTGGCGGGATGTCCGCGTCGAACGCGTGACAGAGTACGCACCCGTGCTTCTGGACCAGCCGCCGGCCGCGCTGGGCGTCGCCTTGAGGTGCCGGCAGCTCGCGCGGGGCGGCGAGCAGGTAGGCCGCCAGCGCCTCGGCGTCCTCGGCGGAGACGTCGAGGTCGGGCATGCGCACGTCCGGGTAGTGCGCGCTCGGCTCGCGCAGGTACGCGACCAGGGCCGCGCCGTGCCACTTCTCCTCGACGAACGCCAGGCGGATCCGGTCGCCGATCGCCGCCGCCTCGGCCGGCTCGTCGGTGCGCGTGTGGCAGGCGACGCAGCCGAGCTCGCGGAAGCGGGCCGCGCCCGCCTCGCGCTGCGCCGCCGTGAACGTCACCGCCGGCGGCGCCGCGCCGAGGCCGCCGAGGTACACGGCGACGTCGTCCGCCTCCGACTCCGAGAGCGGCAGCTTGGGCATGCTCGCGTCCGGCCGGACCGCGTGCGGATCGCGCATCCACTTCGCGAGCCACCCGGCCTTGGCCCGGGCGGCGACGCGGCGCAGGTCCGGGCCGGCGCGGTCGAGCTCCAGGTACGCCGACTCGGTCACGCGCAGGTCGTCGTAGTCGTGGCACCGCGCGCAGCGGCGCTCGACGAACAGCGCGTGGCCGCGGCGCAGCCGCTCCCCGCGCTGGAGCGCTTCGTCGGCGGGGTCGTGGCTCAGCAGCTCGGGCGCGACCGGCTCGAAGCCGAAGTCGTAGCCCGACCAGAAGACGCGCAGCTCGCCGTCGCCGCGCGCCGCGCTCTCGTACTCGACGAGGAGGTCGTTCTCGCCCTTCTTCAGCCGGACGGCCTTCTCCGTCTCGAGCGGCGCGCGGCCGCGCAGCCGCCCGTCGAGCACGACCTTGCCGTTGACCACGAGCTTGACCTTGCCGCGGCCGTCGACGCGGAACTTCATCCGGTCACGCGCCGGCAGCGTCACCATCGCGTCGAAGCGCGCGCGGAACGCGCCGACGGGCAGGTACGGCGTCGGCGTCTCCCCGCGTTCGACCGCGAGCGAGAGCAGCCGCGCGCGCTGGGTGTGCGAGGCCTTCTCGCCGCGCACCGTCGAGAAGGTGACCTTCGCCCCCTGGACGGTCGCGCGCGGCGCCGCTTCGTCGCCTGCGTCGACCCGCGCGAAGCCGGCCGCGGTGAGCATCGCGACGGCGCCGAGCCAGCCGGCTGCCAACAAGCTGCGTGTGTGCATCTACTTCTTCGGGAAACCCGGGTTCTTCTGCAGGGCGTGGATGGAGTTGTGGAGCTCACCGCGGAGCGGACGACCCGCCTCGGTGTCGAGGTCCCAGGTGATCTTCATCTGGTGCACCGGGCGCATGCCCTCGACCTCGAGGAACACCGTGCAGCGGTCCTCGGACAGCTTCGCGGACCGGACCGTGAGCGGGTCGCGGTTCTCCTTGCCGCGCTCGCGCTTGCGCTCGGGCTCGAGCACCGACAGCTCCGGAGAGCCGTAGTTCTGCGAGTAGAGGTAGTTCCAGACCTCGACGCTGTAGCTCTCGGGGTCGGCGCCGAGCTCGGCGTCGACCGGCGCGGAGAACGTCAGGTAGACGCCCTCGTCGCAGGTGCGGAGCGCGACCGGAAGGTCGAGCGGCTTGTTCGTGCGTCGCACGCGGTGGAAGCCGCCTTCGCGCGCAGCCGACGTCTGCCACCCCTTCAGGCCGATCGTGTAGAGCTGGCCGTCGATCGGGGAGAACCGGCCGCGCATGGCGCTGGACGTGTAGTTGACGGGCAGCCGGACGACGCCGCCCTGCATGCGCCCCTCGACGCGCTCGGGCAGGACCAGGTAGGTCGAGCACTGGCCGTAGGAGTTGTGCAGGAGGCGCCCGGCGAGGTCCTTCCAAGCGGCCCCCGTCACCCAGACCTGCCCGCCGCTGGAGTTGTCGACGTCCATCGGCATCCAGCACAGCGGCAGGTCCGGCTGCTCGGGGACCGGCGCGCGGTGCGCGGTGTCCTTGACGCCCGCGTAGAACCCCGCCTCCTCGATCCAGTTGAGGCGACAGCGGGGCATGTAGGTGCCCTCGTTGTCCCCGCTGGTCAGCACCCCGGTCGGCGAGACGCCGATGCCGTTCGGCGCGCGCATGCCGGTCGCGACCGCCTCGATCGTCCCGCCGTCCTTGCTGACCTTCAGGATCGTGCCGTGGTGCGGGACGATCTTCATGAAGCCGCGCCCGCCAGGGTTCACCGGCGCGCCCTTGCTGAAGTAGAAGTTGCCATCGGCGTCGGTCTGCAGGTCGAAGGCGAACTCGTGGAACGCCGGGGTGATGTAGATCTGGTTGTTGAAGTTCTCGTAGCGGTCGGCCTCGCCGTCGCCGTTGGTGTCCACCAGCCGCGTGATGCCGTCGCGGCCGTGCACGTAGACCATGTCGTCCACGATGCGCAGCCCCAGCGGGTCGAACAGGCCCGTCGCGAAGCGACGCCACGCCAGCTTGTCGAGGTCTTCGTCGATGCCCGACACCAGCCACACGTCACCGTTCCAGGTCGAGACCGCGGCGCGACCGTCCGAGAAGAAGTCGAACGCGCCGGTGCGCATGCGTGAGCCGTAGCGGTTCTCGAACGGGATCGTGATGGTGTCGACCGCGAACGGGCCGTCGTCGTCGCCCAGCACGCCCGCCGTCACGTGCGGCTGCCCCCAGCGCTTGCTCGAAGGGCCCTCGGGGAGCGCGGCGACGTCCCGCGGCGCCATCAACTCGGTCGTGACCTTGCCCAGCTCGGCGCCCGCGCGGCCGGCGACCACGGCGACCTGGACGCGCAGCGCGCGGTCGTGCGGCGGCACGCGCAGGACGATTCGGCCGGCGTCCGCCACCAGCTCCGGGCCGGCGTCGCCGTGGGCGACCGCGACCAGCCGCTCCGCCGCGCGACCCGCGGTGTCGATGCGGGCGCGCACGTCACCCGCGTAGACGTCGATCTCCGAGAAGAACGTGCCGCCGTCGCGCGCGTCGAACAGCAGGTGCCGGAACGCGCCGAGGCCGTCCGGGTCCGAGATCGCGACGGCGTGCTTGTCGCCGCGGCCGAGCGCGCTGCTGTCGACGGTCGCGACGCGCGTCCAGCCGGCCTTCTCCAGGTCGTCGGCCTTGGGGTCGGCCCCGTCGCTGCCGTAGACGGTGTAGCGCTGCACCGCGCGCTGGCTCTTGTGCCACGAGTAGGTGTGGATCCGCGTGACCGGCGCGCGCCCGGCCAGCTCGACGAGGTAGCGGCCGTGGTCCGTGTTGCGCTTGCCCACCTTGTGCTTGTCGAACCAGACGCTCCCCTGCCAGTCGTCGTCGCTGCTCGCGCCCGCGCCGTCGCACAGCGTCGGCAGCGCGCGGTCGTCCGAGGACTTGCCGTGAGCCGTCGCCATCCCGTCGACGAACGAGATCGACGCCGACGCGCCGACCACGTCGTCTCCCGAAGGCCCGCCCAGCGAGAGGCGGTCCCAGCCGCCCGCCGTGCCCTCGTACTCGACCTTTCCGGTCCGCGTCGGCGTCCAGTTGAGCACGGCCATGCGCGTGCCGCCGTCCGCGACCGACGCGCCCTGGCTGCCCTCGGGGCCGTCGAGCACGACCATCGTGTGCGCGACCTTCGACGGGCCGAACTCCAGCGTGCGCAGCAGGACCGGCAGCTCGCGCTGCTCGAGCGCGTAGTGCTCGTGGACGTCCATGCCGCCGACGCGGTAGTCGATCAGCACTTCGTCGCCCACGCGGCGGTGGCCGCCGAAGCGGCCCCAGTCGGTCGGCAGCGGCCCGTGCGGGATCGGGCGCGGGTCGGCGCTGTCGTCGCCGCGGTACCACCCCGGACCCGGCCGCGTCTCTGCGAGCGCCGAGCCACGACGCGAGGGGAACGGGCCGTGCGAGCCGTCGTAGGCGGTGCCCCGCAGGGTCAGCCATCCGTCGTTCCAGGCGACCGCCATCCGGAGCAGCTCCGTGTCGAACGCCACGGCGCCCGCGTCCCCGAGGCGCACCACGAGCCCCTTCTCCACGTCGCCGCAGCGACCGCCGCCGGCGAACGTGGTCATCAGGCTCGGCCCGAAGTCCATCGAGTAGGGCCACGAGGGCTCCTGTGCGACGAGCGACCCGACGCTCAGGAGGGAGACGGCAACAGCGTGAGAGGTCCGCATGATTCGGCTCGCGATCTTACGAAGGTTGCCCACGGCGCGAGACCCCTGGCTCCAGGTTCCGCGAGGCCAAAGCGTCTCGCGCCCGCGCGCGGCGACCGCGCTCCGCCGCAGCGCGCCGCGCGCCAGCGGGTCAAAGACGACCGCGCCAACTTGGCCCACCGGCCCAACTCCTGGACGGCGCCGCGACGACGGCCCGCGCCCCGGCGCGCGTCGAGGTGCCTCGCAGGCCGGGCGAGGGTCCGATCTCCGCGCCGATGCGCCCATGTAGCGGCCGCGGGACACGCCGCGGCGCGAGCGCTCGATCTGATACGCTTTGGCGTATCTCAACCGAGAATCTGAGCCGTTCCTGCCGGATCGATCGGGATCCAGAGCGGTATCGTTCTTGCTGTGGACGCTCGGCGATACGCCGCGAGAAACCATGACGACCCGACGACCCCTCCTGTTCGCGCTGCTCGGCCTCTTGGTCAGCCTGCCCCTGTCCGCGCAGCGAACGCGCTCTCCGTCGCGCCCGAGCACGCGGCCGTCGGTCACGCGGCCGGCGCCGACCCGCCAGGCGCCGCGCGCCA
>JBMHDP010000439.1:0-11434 GCA_049889335.1 Planctomycetota bacterium | reverse complement strand
GCGCTGGGGGTGGTCGGGGCGGCGGGGGGGGGGGGGGGGGGGCGGCTGGCCCTTCGCGCCGCCCCCCCGCGGGGGGGGGGGGGGGGGGGGGGCCGGGCGCCGCGGCGGCAGGAGCCCGTCGCGGTCCGGGAACATGGCCGGCGGCGTCGCCAGCACGACGCGGACGGCCGGGTTGGCGCGACGGAGGCGTTCGACCATCGCGCGGGCGTCGCGCTCCAGGCCGTCCCGCTGGTCCCAGTTCGGTCGGGACGCAGACTGGCACGTATCGTTGGTGCCGAGCATGACGACGGCGACGTCCGGCCGCCACGCGAGGGCCTCGGCGAACGCCGCGGTGGCCCCGAGCGGACGGTCGGCGCGCGCCAGGAGCGTCGCGCCGCCGACGCCGAAGTTCCGCACGTCGTCGGCGGGGCGCAGGGCGGCCAGCTGCGCGGGGTAGCTGGCGTGCGCCCGGTCGCCGATGCGCGCGCCGTAGGTGATCGAGTCACCGAGGCAGGCGACGCGGGCCTGGGAGGTCGCCGTCGGCGCGCAGGCGAGGCCGAGCAGGACGAGCGCCGAGCGGGGGGTGCGCATCGCGGCATGGTAACGAGGCGCGCGCTCGCCGCGCGCGGGGATCGTGCGCCCGGTGAGCGTTCGCGCACTTCGTGCGAACGCGCACACCTGCATCGGCTCCATCGGCTGCGAGAGGCCTCAAGAGACTTGTGGATAGAGGTTTGAGGCTTTGGAGCTGCTCTGTGCCGGGCGCGACAGCGGCTTCGGCGGCGGCGCGGAACCGGCGCGTTCGGGGCGGCACCGCAGTTGCGTAGCAGGACGCGAGACCGGGCGATCCAGCCAGCGCACGGCGCTCGGAGTTCGCTTGCATGGAAATGTCGGCGAAGTAACGTGCTACGGCTTCTGGCTCGACTCGTCCCGGAGTAGACCCTGCCGCCCCTGTCCAGGGCGGACTCGCATCGAAATGAAAGCCAACCCTTCGCATCGGTCGCGCGCGGCTTCTCCCGCCGCCCGCACCTTCTCTGCGCTCGCGATCGTCAGCTTGCTCGCCAGCTTCCACGGCTGCTCCGGCGGCACCAAGGGCGACCCCGACAACCGAGGCGCGTTCCTCGTGACCGGCATCTCGACCGGCTCGGGCAGCGTGTATCCCTACCGGATCCGCACCACGGACTCGTTCGGCAACCCGACGTCGACCGTCGTGAACATCGAGAGCGAGGCCACGCTCAAGCAGTTCGTCAACGGCAGCAACGGCGTGCTCCCGGTCGCCACGCTGCCGCTCACGCCGGTGCTGCCAAACGGCGAGGCGGGCAACCAGTTCCTGCACTTCTCGTTCTCGCACAAGCTCGACGTCGACTCGATCCTCAGCAACCTGCTGGCGGACCAGGCGAACTCGGGCCTTGGCGGCGCGCTGACGGTGCTGGCCTACGACCCGTCGACCGAGACCACCACCACGGTGCGCGGTCGCGGCTTCGTCAACGGCGTCACCTACTACAACGAAGGCGGCACGCTGGTGCAGGTCCGCGCGGTGGAGGCCGACGGCAACGACGTGAACGTCCTGGACGCTCGCGCAGCCGGCTTCCCGAGCTACCCGGGCGCCGCCGACCTGGTGTCGAACAAGTCGTTCACGTTCATCGCCGACAGCGACGACAACCTGCAGTCGTTCGAGACGTTCCCGGACGACCGCCTGCTCCGCCTGATCGTGACCAACGCCGTGCGTGACACCGAGAACGACATCCTCGAGCAGGAAGTCGGCGTCGCGACGACCGTGGGCCCCGACCCGGACCCGCCGGAGGTGCTCGGCTACACGGCGATCCCGCAGATCAGCCCCGGCAACAACCAGACCGGCATCGACCCCACGGGCTCGATCCTGATCCGCTTCAACAAGCCGGTGCAGCCGGGGGAAGTCGGCGCGTTCTTCGAGCCGTCGTTGTTCACCCCGCCGACGGGCGGCATCTCGCTGCAGGTCACCTCGGCGGCTTCGACCTTCCCGGTCATCTACTACGCGGATCCGGTCAGCTTCGGCGACCTGATGAACTACGTCGTCCGGCCCGCCTACAACCTGCCGGGCAACTCGCAGGTCGACGTGACCGTGCAGACGACCTCGATCAACAGCCTCAACGGCGACCTGATCGGCACCGCGGTCACCAGCTCCTACACGACGGGCGTCGGCCCGGGCCTCGTCAACGCGCCGGTCGCCCCTGAGGCGATCTACGTGGGCATCGGCGGCGCCGAGCCGGGCGTCAGCGTCATCGACCTGCACGGCTTCGGGCAGGGCACCGGCGACCTCAATAACACGCGCTGGCCGCTCAACCCGAACATCGGCGTGCCGGGCGTGGTGCCCTCGATGGCCCCGGGCACCTCGAACCTGGACGCCGGCGGCGCCGGCGTGCTGACGCTGACCCAGGACACCAACGGCAGCACCCGACTGCTGCGGGACCCGATCATCAGCGACGTGACCGACATCCACATCGGCGCGCCGCTCGACCTGATCTACAACAACGAGAACATCAACCGGAACGCGTCTCGCTCCAACCAGGTCAACGAGCTGCAGGGTCTCGTCCAGTCGGGCAACACCATCACGCAGCCGCCGATCCCGAACCCGCCGCGGCTGGTCTTCCCGCCGCCGAACCCCAACCGGGCGATCTTCGGTGAGGAGCCCGCGGTCAAGTCCGCGCTCGGTCCGCCGGGCGCCCTGGTGACGGCCGGTCCGCCGGCCTGCGCCGCGGTCGGTCTCAACCTGCTGCTGGTCGGCAACCCGTTCAGCAACGTCCAGAACGAGATCGGGGTCTACGGCACGAACTTCATGGGCGTGTTCGTCGGTCCGCAGCCGCCGCCGGCCTCGCCGCCGCCGCCGCCGCCGTTCTGCCCGTTCACGTCGCGGCAGCAGGTCGGCCACTTCCTCTACGTGTTGGACCGGGACAATCGTCAGGTCGTCATCTGCAACAGCAACCGCTTCACGGTGCTCGACACGATCCAGCTGTCCGACCCGGTCAGCATGGCCGTGGCGCCGAACATGACGCGCCTGGCGGTCACCAACTTCGCCAGCTCGTCGGTCACGTTCATCGACATCGACCCGACCAGCGCGAACTTCCACCAGGTCGTCGCGGAGACGCGCGTGCAGGCCGGTCCGACCGGCATCGCGTGGCAGCCGGACGGCGAGGACATCCTCTGCGTCTCCTCCGAGGCGAACCAGCTGACCGTCATCAGCGCGCTGGACTTCACCGTGCGGCGCACCCTGGGCGGCTTCCTCAACGAGCCGATAGACCTCGTCGTGACCGAGCGCTACCAGGCGACCGGCAACACCTCGGGTGTCTACTACGCCTACGTGCTCAACGCGAACGGCACGATCGCCATCTACGAGTCGGGCCCGGACGGCGTCAACGGCATCGGCTTCAACGACATCATCGGCTCCGTGACGAACGTCTCGTTCCCGCGGGCCCGCGCGATGATCTTCGACTACAACACGGCGCTCGGCGGCGTGCTGATCGGTCACACCGACGCGACCGGCCTGGCTCAGGTCTCGCGCCTCAACCTGACCAGCACGCCGGTCGGCCAGCAGCCGCTGAACCCGGCGACGGGCGGCTTCATCCTGCCGCCGACCTACCGCCAGAAGGAGTGGACGGTCGTGCAGCGGATCGGCGGCACGCCGGCGCCCGGCTCGTTCGTCGACCAGATGTCCGGCAACTCGATCATCGACCTCGCGCACGACGACCTGATCAACTTCGGCGCTGCGCCGGGTCAGGCGAGCCCGTTCTTCGGCGCCGCGGCGCTGACGCCGTACTTCCACTCGGGCAAGCACGCGGTCAAGACCGTCGGCGGCGCGGCGTCGCCCGCGGTCCAGCCTCGCCTGCTCTTCGTTGCGCTCTCGGACGTCGGCAACGTGGACGTCTTCGAGATCAACACGGGCACCCGCATCGCGACCATCTCGGTCCCGGGCGTGCGCGTCGTCTCGAACTACTGGCGTCAGTAGCGGCTCCGCGCGCCCGCCAGAACGAGGACGCCCCCCGTCACCTGCGTGGCGGGGGGCGTTCTTCGTTTGTGATCCCGCCGCGCGTGGCGCAAGATCGCAGCAGCCGATGCCTGACGCCGTAACGATCCAGCGCATGTTCGCCGACGTCGCGCCCGGCTACGACCGCGCCAACCGCGCCCTCTCGCTGGGCGTCGACGTGCTCTGGCGGCGGGCCACGGTGCGCACCGTGGCGCTCTCTCCCGGCGAGCGAGGCCTCGACGTCTGTTCGGGGACCGGGGACCTGTGCTTCGCGCTGCAGCGCGCCGGGGCGACGATGTTGGGCGCGGACTTCTGCGCGCCGATGCTGGCCCACACCCACGCCAAGCAGCCGGCGCAGACGTCGCGACCGGAGTTCCTGGCCGCCGACGCCATGTGCCTGCCGTTCGCCGACGACAGCTTCGACTTCGCCACCGTCGCGTTCGGGATCCGCAACGTCGCCGATCCGGTCGTGGCGCTCCGTGAGTTCGGTCGGGTCGTCCGGCCGGGCGGTCGGGTCGTCGTGCTCGAGTTCTGCAAGCCGCGGCTGCCGGTCTTCGCGCAGCTGTACGGCTTCTACTTCCGGCAGGTGCTGCCGCGGCTCGGCAAGTGGATCTGCGGCAACAAGAGCGACGCCTACCGCTACCTGCACGACTCCGTGCAGGCCTTCCCCGAGCGCGAGCACTTCCTCGAGCTGATGCAGCGAGCGGGGCTCCGGTCGCCGCGCCAGCGGCTGCTCTCCGGCGGCATCGCCGCGATCTACCGTGCCGAAGTCGCGTAAGTCCGAGGACACCAACCCCAAGGGGGGCTACTTCTCGTGGTCGCGCGAGCCCGCGGTCGGTCTGTTCGCGGTGCTGCCGCTCTGGATCACCTACATCCTGCTGCGCAGCCAGCTGGCGCCCGACGAGCGCAACGGCGCCGAGGTGCTGCTGCTGCAGCAGCTGGAGCTGCTCGGGGGCCGCGCGCACCTGGTCGTCAGCGTCGCGTTCGTCTTCCTGATCGCGGCCGCCGCCAAGTGGCTGCTCAAGCACAAGATCCCGTGGGCGCGGGTCGTGGCCGTGATCGCGCTCGAGGGCCTCGTCTACGGCGTCATGCTCGGGCCGATCGCGTCGGCGATGACGTCGTCTGCGGACCGCTTGCTGTCGATCGGCGCGCAGTCGGGGCCGGCGGACAGCGGGCCGCTCATCGCCAACATCGTCGGCTCGATCGGCGCGGGCGTGTTCGAGGAGCTGGTCTTCCGGCTCGGTCTGATGTCGGCGCTGACGTGGCTCGGGATGCGCGCCGTGCGCGAGTGGGGGCTGCCGCGCGCGACCGCCGCGCTCGCCGCGGTGCTGCTGAGCGCGCTGGCCTTCTCGTGGTTCCATCACCTGTGCGGGGAGCCGTTCGAGCGCGGTCGGTTCCTGTTCCGCACGATGGCCGGGGTCCTGCTCGGGCTGCTCATGTGGTGGCGCGGCTACGGCGTCTGCGTCTACACCCACACTGTCTACGACCTCTACTTCTACCTGCGACCGTGAGCACCTCTCCGTCCACAGCGCCTGCGCCCCAGACCTTCGCCGTCTGTTTCTCGGGCGGCAGCGGCAGCGTCTACGGCCTGCGGCTGGTCGAGGTCCTCCTGCGCCTCGGCCACACGGTCCACCTCTCGGCGACGGGCGCCGCGGTCCGGGTGCTGATCCACGAGGGCGGCTACGACGTCGACCTGGAGCGCCCGCAGCTCGACCTCCTGTTCGACGAGTCGCTGCGGGGGCGGCTGCACGTGCACGACCTCGCGGCCGTCGAGGCGGCGCCGGCGTCCGGCAGCGCCGGCATCGCCGCGACCGTGGTCGTGCCCTGCAGCATGGGCACCCTCGCGCGCGTCGCCCACGGCTTCTCGAGCAACCTCGTCGAGCGGGCCGCGGACGTCGCGATCAAGGAGGGGCGACCGCTGATCGTGGTGCCGCGTGAGACCCCGCTCAGCGAGCTCCACCTGGAGAACATGCTCAAGCTGACCCGCCTCGGCGCCGTCGTGCTGCCCGCCATGCCCGGCTTCTACCAGCGCCCGAGCACGCTCGAGGAGCTGGTCGACTTCGTCGTCGGCAAGATCCTCGACCGCCTCTCGATCCGGCACGATCTGGTCGAGCGGTGGCGCACCCCAGCGGCGTCCTCGCCGTGGGACGAGGGCGAGGAGTGAGCGGGGTCGCGGCGGCGCGCGACCTCGCGAGCCTGATCAAGCTGTCGCACTCGGTGTTCGCGCTGCCCTTCGCGCTGCTGTCGCTGCTGGTCGCGACGAACGGCGCGCCGTCGCCCGGCGTGCTGGCGCTGGTCTGCGCTGCGGTGGTGACGGCGCGCACCGCGGCCATGGCCTTCAACCGATGGGCCGACCGGGGCCTCGACGCCGAGAACCCGCGCACCGCAGGACGCGAGATCCCGGCCGGCAAGGTCTCGCCGGCTGCTGCCCTGTCGCTCGCGCTCGGCGCAGGGGCGGCGTTCCTGCTGGTCTGCGCGCTGCTCTCTCCGGCCTGCTTCTACCTGGGCGTCCCGACCCTGCTCTGGCTCTACGGCTACAGCTACGCCAAGCGGTTCTCCGCGCTGTGTCACCTGTGGCTCGGCGTCGCGCTCGGGGTCTCGCCGTTCGCCGCCTGGTTCGCAGCGGACGGCGCCTTCAGCGCGCGGCTGTGGGCGCCGCTGGTGCTCGGGCTCGCGGTCGCCGCCTGGGTCGCGGGCTTCGACGTGCTCTACGCGTGTCAGGACGAGTCGTTCGACCGCGCGCGCGGGCTCCGGTCGCTGCCCGTCGCGCTCGGCCGCCGCGGCGCGATGTGGATCAGCCGCGTGCTCCACGTCGCCGCGCTCGCTGGCTTCGCGGCCTTCGGCGCGATGACGCCGCTGGGGCCCGGCTACGCGGTCGGGCTGCTGCTGGCCGCCGGGCTGCTGATCTGGCAGCACCGCCTGCTGCGGCCGGACGACCTGTCCCGCATCCAGGCCGCCTTCTTCACCGCGAACGGCACGTTGGCCGTGGTCGTGTTCGCGGCGGCGTGCCTCGACCTGTATCTCTAGGCGGATGGCGGTCCCGAAGCCGACAGAGGAGCTGAAGCGGCTCGGCGCGCTGGTCCGCGGGGGCCTGCCGCCGATCGTGCTCGTCCATGGCCCGAGCGAGTTCTTCCGCAGCAGCGCGATGACGCGCCTGTTGGCCGCCGTGTCGGACGACGCCGAAGTCCGGAGCGTCGACGGCGGAGAGGTGCGCGCGGGCTCGGCCGACGGCGACGACGACGACCGCGGATCCGGCCCGGTCACGACGCCGGCGCTGCAGGACCTCCGCGGCGGCGGGCTGTTCGCGCGCGCCACGGTCGTGGCCGTGCGGCGGGGCGCCAACTGGTGGAAGAAGCACGGGGCCGCGGTCGCGGAGGTCGCGCCCAAGATCCAACCCGGCTCGTCCCTGCTGGTCGAGGCGCCCAAGCTGGAGAAGCGCAAGAAGGCGGTCGCGACGCTGGTCAAGCAGCTCGCCGCCGACGGCGCGGTGTTCGAGTTCCGTGAGCTCTACGACATGCCGTACGACCGCTCGCGCGGTCCGCTCGAGGGCGAGCTCTGTCAGTGGGTCTGCGCGGCGGGGAAGGCGCTCGGCGTGCCGCTCACGGCCGAGAGCGCGTGGCTGGTCATCTCGCAGGTCGGCAAGTCCCCGGCCGAGCTGATGCGCGAGCTGCAGCGGCTGCGCGACCAGCTCGGCGCGGACCCGATCGCCGCGCCCCTCGCCCCGAAGGACCTCGCCGGCAAGCTGTCCGTGCGGTTCGAGTCGACGCCGTTCGAGTTCGCCGAGGCGGTGCTCGGGGGTGACCGGCGCGGCGCGCAGCGTTCGCTCGCGGCCATGTTCCAGCGCGGGGTCAAGCAGCAGGACGGCAAGGCCATGGACGCGGGCGGCGTGCTGCCGTTCACGACCAGCTGGCTGTACCGCCAGATCGGCGCGACCTACGAGGGGCGCATCCTGCTCGACGCGGGCGTGTCCCAGCGTGACATCCCGGCCCGCTGCGGCGTGCGCCAGTTCGCCGACCGCTTCGTGGCCGCCGTTCGTGCGAACGACCAGGGCCAGCTGCGCCGCGGTCTGCTGGCGCTGCACGCCTGCGTGCGCGAGAGCCGGGTGACCGGCGAGGACGGCGAGGTGCTGCTGGAGCGCTTCCTGGGCCAGTGGTTCGACGGGCTGCCGGTGCCCGCCGGCGAGGAGCTGGAGCTTTGATCAAGAAGCTGCCGATCGCTGTCGTCAACCAGATCGCGGCGGGCGAAGTCGTTGAGCGACCGGTCTCGGTCGCCAAGGAGCTCATCGAGAACTCGCTCGACGCCGGCGCTACGCGCGTGCGGGTCGAGCTGCGCGGCGGCGGCGCCGAGCAGCTCACGGTCATCGACGACGGCGACGGGTTCCTGCCCGAGGACCTGCCGCTGGCGTTCGCGAGCCACGCGACGAGCAAGCTCAGCGACGTCCACGACCTCGAGCACATCGGCAGCTTGGGCTTCCGCGGGGAGGCCCTGGCCTCGATCGGGGCCGTCGCCAAGGCGCGGGTGCAGAGCTTGCGGCGCGACGGCAGCGAGGGGTGGGAGGTGCGCTGCGACGGCGGCGAGGAGACGCCGCCTCAGCCGTGTGGGTGCCCGCAGGGCACGCGCATCGAGATCCGCGACCTGTTCTTCAACGTCCCGGCCCGGCGGCGGTTCCTGAAGGCTCCGCACGCCGAGCGCGCCCGGATCCAGCAGCTGGTCTGCGAGCTCGCGCTCGCGCGCCTCGACGTCGACTTCACGCTCGTGAGCGACGACAAGGAGCTGCTGCGGCTCCCGCGCGGCGCGAGCCTCGCCGAGCGCTTGCAGCAGTGCTTCGGCCGGGAGCTCGGCAAGGGCCTGCTGCCGGTCCAGCGCGAGTTCGACGGCCTCAAAGTGGAGGGTGTGGTCGGTGAGCCGGACCTCGCGCGGCGCGACGGTCGCCTGGAGTTGACCTACGTCAACGGCCGCATGGCGCGGGAGAAGAGCGCGCTGCACGCGGTGCGTCAGGCCTACCGCGAGTTCCTGATGGGCGGGCGCTTCCCGGTCTACGTGCTGCAGCTCGTCCTGCCTGCGGACCTCGTCGACGTGAACATTCACCCGCGCAAGGCCGAGGTTCGCTTCGTCGAGTCCCGCAAGGTCGCGGGCTGCCTGCACGAGACCGTGCGCAGCGCGCTGCTCGAGCGCACGCTGGGGGCAGCGGACGCGGCGCGCCAAGGCGGCGTGTCGATCCGGCCCGAGCTCCCGCGCGCGCGGTCCGGCTTCCCGACGCAGTCGCCCTCGCTGTTCGCCTCGGGCGCGGCGGCGGGCGCGGCGCCGCCGAGTCCTGGCGCTGTGCCACCCGCGGCGTCGGAGCCGGCGGTCGTGCGCGAGCCCGCTGAGCCGCCGCCCGCAGGCGCCGTCGAGCGCCCGAACCCCTTCCGCCGCGCAGCGGGCCGGTTCTTACAGGTGATGGACCTCTACCTGTTGATCGAAGGAGACGACGGCCTGCTGGTCGTCGATCAGCACGCGCTGCACGAGCGCGTCACCTACGAACAGCTGAAGCAGCAGCACGCCGCCCGCGACGTGCAGGTGCAGCGGCTGCTGGTCCCGGCCGTGGTGGAGCTCACGCCCGCAGAGCTCGGGTGGTTCGAGGGGGTCGCCGACGAGCTGGCCGAGGAGGGGCTGCTGGTGGAGCGGTTCGGGCCCAACGCGATCGCCGTGCAGGGGATGCCGGCCGTGCTGGCGCGCACCGACCCCAAGCAGCTGGTCCGGGCGCTGGCGACCGGGGAGTCCGACGGCGGCCGCGCCTCGGTCGGCGAGCACATCGCCGAGCGGTTCCACTCGATGGCGTGCCGCGGCTCGGTGATGAGCGGGGACCGGCTGACCGACGAGGAGATCTCCGAGCTGTTGCGCGTGGCCGCGACGCTCGAGCATCCGCACAACTGCCCGCACGGACGCCCGACGACGTTGACCTTCTCGGCCGCAGAGCTGGAGCGCTACTTCCGCCGCCGCTGCTGAGGCGCGTTCGTCCCGTCGGGGTCAGCCGCCCTCTCAAGGTCAGCCGCACTGTCTGGGGCAGCCACCCTGTCGGGGTCAGCGACGGTCGAAGTCTGCGAGCTCGAGCCCGGGGCGGAGGTCGAGCGACAGGATCTTGACCGTCGAGTGGCTGCGGAGCATGCCGCTCTCGTTGCGCCGCAGGTAGCGGAGGGTCCGCGGGATCAGCAGCCCGTCCTGCAGCTCGAGGTCCGACAGCAGGATGCGCTCGCCGCGCACGCGGTCTGCCTTGCCGTCCTTCAGCGGCCACGCGTCGACCGCGAGCAGGCGCTGGGTGGCCTCGTCGACGTAGATGGTGACGTACGCGGGCGCCTCCTCGCCGCCGCCCTGCATCAGCGGGAACTCCTCGACGCGACCGCTGACGCTGCGCGCCGGGACCTGTCGTCTGCCGACTCGGAGCTCGTCGTCGAGCACGCGCGTCGCGCCGTCGAGGGCTTGGATCACGGCTTCGGGTGACAAGAAGCGCACCAGCTGGCGCGCGAGGTTGGTGTGCTCGCGCAGCGACTCGAGGTCCTTCTCGGCGCCGGCGGCCGTGAGGTCCTGTGGCCTGCCCTGCTTGACGTGCCAGGGCCCGACGCGGTCGAACCCGCGCCGGATCTCCTGCTCGGCGCCTTTCACTTCGTAGCGGATGTAGGCGCGCGGCTTCTTGGGCGGCTTGCGCGACTGCTGGAGGAACCGCACGTCCAGGTTGGCCTGGCCGCCGTTCTGTTCGCGCACGTCGAGCAGGTGCAGCTCCAGCCGGCAGCGGAACGCGTCGACCGCAGGGGTCGGGCCGTCGGGGCGGTGGGCCGCGCCCACCGCGCGCGCCAGCTCCTCGAGCTCCGAGGGGGCCTGCGTCGGCTCCTCGGCCTGGCAGGCCAGCGGCGCGCCCAGCAGCGCGCATACGGCGAGGGGCAGGGTTCGCGGGGTGTCCATCATGGCGGTGTCGTGGGCGTCAGGCTGCGCGCGCAGCAGCGTAGGAGGCGGCGGCTCCGCAGGCCAGTCGCGGCCCGCGGGCGCGGCGGTCCCGAGTCGGGACGGAGCGGTTCAAGCCGCCGCGAAGCTCAGACGATCCCACCCTCGTGATGCTCCGCGTCTTCTCTCTCTTGATGCTGCTGGCCTGCGGCTTCGTCTCTCCCGCGTCGGCGCAGGAGCGCTACGCGGCGGTCCTGGTCGAGGGCGGCGAGCGGCTCGTCGGGAGGGTCGTCGAGATGGACCTGGACCACCTGTCGCTGGAGGTCGCGACCGGTCTCGTGCGGCTCGACGCGGCGACGCTGCGGAGCTGTCGCTTCGCGACGCTCGAAGAGCTGGAGCGCGAGGCCGCCGAGCAGGAGGCCCTCCGAGCGCAGCAGCTCGCGGCGGCGGCGGCGGGCGCCGCCGCCCCCCCCCCCGGGGCGCGCGCGGGCGCCGCCGCGCCCCGGGCGGCGGGGCCGGGGCGCGGGCCGCGCGCCCCCC
>JBMHDP010000438.1:0-17237 GCA_049889335.1 Planctomycetota bacterium | reverse complement strand
CCGCGGCGCGGCGGCGCGTCCGGGGAGGCCGCGGGCGACGGCGACGGCAGCGGCGAGGGCAGCGGCGGCCAGCCGCCGGCGTTCGACTACGAGGCGGCGGTGCGCCCGGAGAAGGAGCCGCCGCCGTCGACGCCGGGCGCGATCCTGCGGGTGCGCGTCGACGACCGCCACTGGCTCGGCTTCGGCTACGACGGCGAGGCGAGCGTCGTGCACGACAGCGCCAACATCCTCACGCCGCTCAAGCTCGACCGCGGCACGAACGTCGCGCGCTACGCCGCAGGCGACCGGCTGGTCCGCGCCGGCTTCCTGTGGGACGAGAACCGCGCGCAGCTGCCCGGCAAGGCCTACCTCGTGCACCAGCCGGTCGGGCGCGGCCACGTGGTCGCGTTCGCCGAGGACCCGAACGTGCGCGCGTTCGCCGACGGCCTCAACCTGATGCTGATGAACGCCCTGCTGCTGACGGCGGGTCGCTGATCAGCGGTTGCGGCGGGGCAGGTAGATCGAGTTGACGCGCCGGTAGGCGCCGAAGTTGCTCATCAGCGAGGACAGCGCGTCGGCGTCGAAGTTGATCGTCGCGTAGTCGCCCGCGCCCTGCAGCGTCATGTTGCCGGTCACGACGACCGAGCCGTTGATCTCGCTGGGGGCGCGCATGGTGAAGTTGCCCTCGACGTAGAGCAGCCCGCTGAACAGCGAGTTGTTGCCCGAGTTCATCACCATGTTGCCCCGGACGATCACCAGGCCCGAGCCGGTCAGCGGCCGCGACGCGTCGATGTTCAGCGTCGTCCCGCAGTCGACGACGACCAGCGAGTTGTCCGGGACCGGGTTCGGGAAGTCGTCTTCGTCGGTGACGATCATGTCCGCCATCGACGAGATCTCGGCGAACGACAGCCCGAAGACCGCCTCGTAGCTGTCGTCGTAGACGGTGGCCTGCGAGAGGCGCGGCGTGCCGGTCACCCGTCGCCGCCGCCGCGATCCGGTCGTCGGCCGGCCGGTGCCTTCGGGATAGTAGATCCCGGCGCTGCTGCCGCCGCGGATCCGGCCGTTGGTGTTGATGTGGCAGGAGTTGCCGTCGCCGACGTTGACCGCCGCCTCCCCGGGGAGGTTGATCACCGCGCGGAGGACGTCCGTCTCCGTCATCTCGGTGGCCAGCACCTGGTTGGGCTCGACGTTGAACGGCAGGGCCTCGGAGTAGCGGCGGTAGACGTAGCCGACGCTCCGCAGGCGCCACGCCGCGCCCTCGGCGCGGCCGGTCTTCGGGCCGGAGATGTCCCGGCACTCGAACTGTGCCCGCCAGGCCGCTCGCGCCGGCTCCGGGTCCTCCGCCCACTCCTTCCAGACCTCGTAGCGGGCCCACAGGTTGCCCGAGATCTGGAAGTCGCGCACCAGCCCGATGTCGGGGTCCTCGGTGTCCAGCACCGGGGGCTGCTGCGTCGGGTCCAGCACCGGCGCGAACTCGGTCACCGGCTGCGACGTCTGTCGCCGCAGCCAGCTGAGCGCCTCCGTCAGGCCCGAGCGGGCCGCCATCACCGCTTGGTAGTTGGTGATGAAGAGCGTGCGGTTCTGGCGGATCTGCGACTTCAGCGTCAGCGTGCCCGTGATCACGACGCCGAGCACGATCGTCGTGAACATCAGCGCCAGGACCAGCGCCGCGCCGCGCTCGCCGCTGTCGCGGCCGCCTTGTCTGTCGTTCTCGCGCATCTGGATCGGTCCCGCTCCGTCAGGCTCATCGGCACCTCCAGGCCCAAGCTTGTGGGGGATCCGGTCGGTCGTCCGGATCCGGGGCGCGTGCATCCTGGGGGCGCCAGGGCATGATGAGCGCCGTGGGCCCTGCCGCCGACAGCACCGAGGGAAGCGCCGGCCACACGGCCGCGGCGACCCTGTCGTTCGTGGTCGCCGTCGTCCTGCTGGCGGCGAAGTTCTGGGCCTACTGGCGGACCGGCTCGCAGGCGATCTTCGGCGACGCGCTCGAGTCGATCGTGAACGTCGTGGCCGCGTTGGCGGCGCTGAGCGTGCTGCGCTACGCCGGCCGGCCGGCCGACCGCGACCACCCGTTCGGTCACGGCAAGGTCGAGTTCTTCTCGGCGGCGTTCGAGGGCGGCCTGATCTTCTGCGCGGCGCTGGTGATCCTGTGGCAGTCCGCGGGCGCGCTGGTCCGCGGCGACATGCCGCAGGAGCTCGACTTCGGGGCGCTGGTCACGCTGGCTGCCGGCGTCGCCAACGGGGCGCTGGGCTGGTTCCTGGTCGCCTACGGGCGTCGCTGCGGCTCGCCGGCCCTGGTCGCGGACGGCCAGCACGTGCTGTCGGACTTCTGGACCAGCGTCGGCGTCGTGCTCGGGCTCTTCGTCGTGCGCGTCACCGGCGTCGCCTGGCTCGACCCGGCGATCGCCATGGTGATGATGCTGTGGCTGCTGTTGACCGGCTGGAGGATCGTCACGCGCGCGATCGGCGGGCTGCTCGACGCCGAGGACCCCGAGCTGCTCGAGCAGGTCGTCGAGAGCCTGCGCAGCCGGTTCGGCGACGGCGTCATCCGCGTGCACCACCTCCGGGCGATCCGCTCCGGCAGCTTCCGCCACATCAGCGCGCACCTGGTCGTGCCCGAGTTCTGGAGCGTGCACCGGGCCCACGACCTTGCCGAGGCGCTGGGCGCGCACGTCGCCGCTGCGCTGCCCGGGCAGGCGGCCGTCGACTTCCACACCGACCCCTGCGAGCGCGACTGGTGCGCGATGTGCGACCTGGAAGAGTGCACCGTCCGCAGGCACCCGTTCCGCCGTTTGGAGCCCCTGACCGTCGATGAGGCGGTGCGCCCTGACGGCGACGCCCACCCGCTCTAGACGCGCCGCGGTCGTCGGCGCAGATATTCGGACGACCGTCAGTCCCGCGTCATCGGCGCTACCGGCCCTACCGCGCTCCCGCAGGGCGGCGGCGGTGGTAGTCTGTCCGCGTCCCACCAGCATGGCTGCCCGCACCCTGACGCTCCTGCTCGCAGCCGCGACCCAGCTCTCGGACGGCTGCGCGGCTCAATACACCAACGTCCCGCTGCCGCAGGTCCCCTGGAGCACCGGCGTCTTCGGCACCGGTCAGGCGGTCGCGGACTTCGACGGGGACGGCGACATGGACGTGATCGTCGCGCCTACGCCGGGCGCGCCGATCACGTTCCTCCGCAACGACGGCGGGCTCAGCTTCAGCAGCGTCGGCCCCGCAGCGCAGCTGGGCAGCCACCCGAGCCCGCTCTGCGTGGTCGCGGCCGACGTCGACAACGACGGCGACCAGGACGTCTTCGTCGGCGGACAGTTCGTGCCCGGCAGGCTCTACATCAACGACGGCTTCGGCGTGTTCAGCGAGCAGGCCGCCGCGCGGGGGATCGTGCACGCCGGCGACAACTACGCCGCGAGCTTCGGCGACTACGACCGCGACGGCTGGCTGGACCTGTACCTGGGCAACCGCCTCGACGCGAGCTTCTCCTACCCGGGCGTCAACCGCCTGTACCGCAACACCGGCGGCGGCAACTTCGTCGACGTCACCGCGCAGGCCGGGGTCGCCGGCTACGGCCTGAGCTTCGCCGTCGCCTTCATGGACTTCGACGAGGACGGCTGGCCCGACCTGCTGGAGATCCGCGACAAGGGCACGGCCGCGTTCCCCAACGAGCTGTTCCGCAACAACGGCGACGGGACGTTCACCGCCGTCGGCGCGCAGGTCGGCGTCAACTTCGCGGTCGACGGGATGGGCGTGGACTTCGTGGACGCCTTCAACGACGGCGGGGTCGACTTCTTCTGCACCGACGGGACGCCGGCCAACCTCTTCCACGTCTGGGACCCGGTCTCGTCGGCCTACAGCGAGGACGCCGGAACCTTCGGGATGCAGGGCGCCGGCGTGGTCTGGGCGTGCCACTTCTTCGACTACGACAACGACGGCTGGCAGGACCTCTACACGGTCCAGGAGAGCGCGCCGAACCAGCTCTACGTCAACCCCGGCGCGGCCTACGCCGCGGGGCAGCCGTGGACCGACGTCGCCGGCGCCGTCGGGCTCGCCCAGCCGCGGCTGCAGTACTGCGCGTCGGTCGGCGATTTCGACGACGACGGCCGGATCGACATCTTCAACCGCTACAACCTGGGCGTGCTGCTCCACCCCAACGGGGTCGAGCTGCTGCGCAACACCGCGCCCGGCGGGCACTGGCTCAAGCTCCGCGCCGTGGGCCGCCGCAGCAACCGGGACGGGCTGGGCGCGCGCGTGGAGGTCACCGCGCAGGGGCGCACGCAGCGCCAGTGGGTGCGCAGCGGGGTCGGCTTCCAGAGCAGCAACGACCCGCGGCTGAACTTCGGGCTGGGCGCGGCGTCGACCGTGGACCGCGTGCACGTCGTCTGGCCGAGTGGGCAGCACCAGTTCCTGACGGACGTCCCGGCCAACCAGGTCGTCGACGTGCTCGAGCCGACCCTGACCGGCTCCGGCGCCGCGGCCGTGGGCGGCTCGGCGACGGTGAGCCTGTCGGTGCCCGGCGACGAAGGGCTGCCCTACATGCTGCTGCTCTCGTTCTCCAGCCAGGTCGGCATCCCGCTCGGCAACCAGACGCTGCCGATCGACTTCGACGCGCTCACGGCTGTTACGCTCGACCCGCTCAACCCGTTCTTCGTCGGCTCGGTCGGCGCGCTCGACGCCAACGGCGCCGCCAGCGCGACGCTCTACGTGCCGCCGGTCCCCGAGCTGAGCGGCCTGACGGTCTTCGCGGGCGGCTTCACCACGGATCCGGCGAACTTCCCGCTGGCGCGGACGGTGCTCCAGCAGGCCGTCGCGATCCCCATCCAGTAGCGCGCGCGCCGGAACCGGGTCCATGGTTGCGCCGGGCGGTCGGCGCGCAACACTGCGCACATGCGCATCCGCCTCGCCGCCTCGCTGTTGTTGGGCTCGACCCTGGTCGGCCCCGTCCTCGCCCAGGATCCGCCGGGTCCGGTGCCTGCCGCGCTGTTCGACACGCTCGACTGGCGCCTCGTCGGGCCGTTCCGGGGCGGCCGCTGCGCGGCGGTCTGCGGCGTCGTCGGCGACCGGGACACCTACTACATGGGCACCGCCGGCGGCGGCGTCTGGAAGACCACGAACGCGGGCGAGCGCTGGGACAACGTCAGCGACGGGTTCTTCGGCGGGTCGATCGGCGCGGTCGCGGTGGCGCCCAGCGACCCCGACGTGATCTACGTCGGCGGCGGCGAGAAGACCGTGCGCGGCAACGTGTCGAGCGGCGACGGCGTCTGGAAGTCCACCGACGCCGGGGACACCTGGAGCTTCGTCGGCCTGCCCGACTCTCGCCACGTCAGCCGCATCCGCGTGCACCCCGAGGACGCCGACGTGGCCTACGCGGCCGTGATGGGGCACATCTCCGGGCCCAACGAGGAGCGCGGGGTCTACCGGACCCGCGACGGGGGCGCGTCGTGGCAGCGGGTGCTGTTCGTCAACCCGCACGCGGGCGCGGTGGACCTCTGCTTCGCCCCCGACGACGCGGACACGCTCTACGCGACGACCTGGCGGATCCTGCGCACGCCGTACTCGCTCGAGTCCGGCGGCGACGGCTCCGGCCTGTGGAAGTCGACCGACGGCGGCGACACCTGGGACGCGCTGCACGACCGCGACGGCATGCCCGAGGGCACGCTCGGCATCAGCGGCATCTCGGCCTCGCCGGCCAACCCGTCGCGCGTCTACGCGCAGATCGAGGCGGCCGAGGGCGGCCTGTTCCGAAGCGACGACGCCGGCGATACGTGGGAGCGCGTCAACGACGAGCGCAGCCTCCGCCAGCGCGCCTGGTACTACACGCGGGTGTTCGCGGACCCGAAAGACGAGGACACGGTCTACGTGCTGAACGTCGGCATGCACCGCTCGACCGACGGCGGCGAGACCTTCGACCGGCTGCGGCCGCCGCACGGCGACAACCACGACCTCTGGATCGACCCGCGCGACCCGGACCGGCTGATCGAGAGCAACGACGGCGGCGCCAACGTCTCGACCGACGGCGGCAAGACCTGGTCGCGGCAGAGCAACCAGCCGACGGCGCAGTTCTACCGGGTCACCGTCGACGACGACCGGCCCTACCGCATCTACGCGGCGCAGCAGGACAACAGCACGGTCCGCATCCGCCACCGCGCGACCGGCGGCGGCATCGGTGAGGACGACTGGGAGTCGACGGCGGGCGGCGAGAGCGGCTGGATCGCGCCCAAGCCCGGCGACCCCGAGATCGTGTTCGGCGGCAGCTACGGCGGCTACCTGACGCGACGGGACCACCGCCGCGGCATCTCGCGCACGGTCACCGTCTGGCCCGACAACCCGATGGGGGCCGGCGTCGAGGCGATGCGCTACCGCTTCCAGTGGAACTTCCCGATCTTGTGGAGCGAGCACGAGGAGGGGCTGCTCTACACCGGCGCGCAGGTGCTGCTCGCCAGCCGGGACGAGGGCGCGAGCTGGGAGCCGATCAGCCCGGACCTCACCCGCAACGACCCGAGCCGCATGGGCTCGAGCGGCGGCCCGATCACGCAGGACAACACCGGCGTCGAGTACTACTGCACGATCTTCACCGTCGACGAAGGGCGCGAGCCCGGCACGATCTGGGTCGGCAGCGACGACGGCCTCGTGCACGTCACCCGGGACAGCGGCGAGACGTGGGCGAACGTGACCCCGCCCGACATGCCCGAGTGGATGCAGATCAACTGCATCGCCGCGGACCCGCACCGCGACGGCGGCGCCTACTTCGCCGGGACCCGCTACAAGCTCGACGACTTCCGCCCCTACCTCTACCGCACCGAGGACTACGGCGAGACGTGGGTCCGCATCGAGGGCGGCCTCGACCCGGGCTGGTTCACGCGCTGCATCCGGCCGGACCCCGAGGTCGACGGGCTGCTCTACTGCGGCACCGAGCGCACGGTCTGGATGAGCTACGACCACGGCCGCCGCTGGCAGCGCCTCTCGAACGAGCTGCCGCTGGTCCCGGTGACGGACCTCGTCGTCGCCGGCGACCAGCTGGTCGCGGCCACGCAGGGCCGCGCGCTCTGGTCCTTCGACGGGCTCCCGCACCTGCGCCAGCTCCGCGCCGACCTCGCCCAGCGTGAGCTGCACGTCTTCGAGCCCGTGCCGGTCGCGCAGTGGCCGTCGCGCGGCGCCGCGAAGTACGACCAGGGTCGCAACCCCGACGGCGACCTGCACGTGCGCTTCTATCTCGGCGGCGACGCGGACGCCCCGGTCGACGAGGAGGTCGAGATCGTGGTCAAGGACTTCGACGGCGAGGTCGTCTACGAGGCCGCTTGCCCGTCAGCGAAGGCAGGGGACGACGCGGCCGCCGAGGGCGGCGACGACGCGGGCGACGACGGCGGTGACGAGGCGCACGAGCTCGAGGTCCACCGCGGCATGAACGACGTCGCGGTCACGTGGCGCAACGACGGCGCCAAGATCCTCGACGGCATGATCCTGTGGAGCGGACGCGGCGGCGCGGCGCGCCCTGCGCCCGGGGACTACACGATCACCGTGACCTACGGCGACCGCTCGCAGACCGTGATCGGCCGCATCCAGCCCGACCCGCGGACCGACGCGTCGGTCGAAGAGCTGCAGGCCCGCTACCGCCTCGTGCGCGACGGCAACGCGCTCGTCACCGACGCCCACGAGGCGATCGAGGAGCTTCGCTCCCTGCGGGATCAGATGGACGCGGTCGTCGCCCGCATGGAGGACGGCCAGAACAAGGACAAGCTGCAGCGCGCGGCCGATGAGGCGAAGGCCGCCTTCACCGCGGTCGAAGAGGCGCTCTACCAGACGAAGTCGAAGAGCCGTCAGGACCCGCTGAACTTCCCGATCAAGCTGACCGACAAGCTGCTGGGCGTGCTGAGCGCGACCAACCGGGCCGAGTTCGGCCCGACCCGGGGGCAGCGCGAGGTCGCAGCGCAGCTCAGCGAGGCGATCCGGCGCGAGCTCGCGAGGTTCGGCGACGCGCGCAGCGACCACGTCGCGAAGTTCAACGCGATGGCCCGTGACCTCGCGGCGCCGCACATCCGCTGACTCGGCGCGCGCTCCTGGACCGCTAGCGCGCCCAGGGATTGCCGCCGCTCCGGATCGTCGCCGCGTCGGCGGCTGGGAGCTCCTCGATCCGGACGCTGTAGATGTGCACGCCGCCCCCGAGCCATCGCGGCATCCCGTCCCAGACCTCGAGGAAGGCGTGGGTGTCCGTGCAGCCGATGTAGGCGGACGCCTGCATCGTGGCGACCGGCCCGGAGGTAGCCTCCACGAACTCGGCTGCGTCGACTCGGTAATGGGCGCCGTTGGCGGAGCACCCGACGCTGATCGCTCCGAGGGCGATCAGCGCGACGCAGATGATGGGCTTGGTGATGCGTGACATGGGCTCGGGTGAACGCGCGGCGAAGGGCGCTCGGACCCTAGTGGCCGGGCGGCGCGCGGTCTTGTCGCGGCGGGGAGCGTTCGGGCAGCGCGGCGTGGGGCTTGGCGTGCGGAGGGGCAGGCTTGCCGTCGTGCGGACCGGGCACATCGACGGTGCGCCGGGGCCCTTCCGCTGGGAGCGCCCTTGACGGGGGCCGCGGCGCAGCAGATGCTCCCCATCCCCACACGGGAGTGCATCCGAGCTGGTGTTCGGCCTGGTCTTCAAAACCTGTGGGGTCCTTCCTAGAGAAGGGCTCGGTGGGTTCGATTCCCATGCATTCCCGCCACTTCCGCACGCTGCGCATGCGATGCGCTGGCGATAGGCGCTTGGCGTGACCTCGGAGCTCCAGATCCCGACGCGCGGTCCAGGGCTGACCGAGATCACCGCGCAGGTCCGCGCAGCCGCGGCTGCCGCCGCGGTCCCGGACGGCCTCTGCACGGTCTTCGTGCGCCACACGTCGGCGAGCCTCGTCGTCCAGGAGAACGCCGACCCCGACGTGCAGCGCGACCTCGAGGCGTTCTTCCGCCGACTCGTGCCCGAAGGCGACCCGCTCTGGACGCACACCGCCGAGGGGCCCGACGACATGCCGGCGCACGTGCGCGCGGCGCTCACCCAGGTGAGCGTGTCCGTCCCCGTGGTCGACGGCCGGCTCGCCCTGGGCACGTGGCAGGGGATTTACCTGTGGGAACATCGCCGCCGCGGCTCGACTCGGCGCGTGCTTGTGCACGTCGGCTGACCGTCGCGGTATCCTGCCGAGCATGATCGCGCTTGCCCTCGTCGGTCTCCTCACGATCCAGGCGCCGGCCCCGAAGGTCGACAGCGGCCAGGAGAAGAAGTCGAGCCAGAGCTCTTCGAGCGAGAGCTACGCGACGTGGCCGGACCGGCTCGCGCGGCAGAAGGTCAAGGCCTTCGACAAGGCGGTCAAGCCCAAGAAGGTCAGCATGGCCGACCGCAAGCGCGCGCTCGGCGAGCTGAAGGGCGGCGTCAGCCTTCACCTCGTCAAGCCGCTGCAGAAGTTCATCGAGAAGGACAGCTCGATCGTGCTCAAGCGGGAGGCCGTCGCGATGCTCGCGGTGCAGCCGGACAAGCCCGCCAAGAAGGCCGTGCTCAAGCTGCTCGCCAACGCGCGCGTCACGGGGAACCCGCAGGTCCAGGCCGGGCTGATCCGCGCGCTCGGCGCGACCGGCTACGTAAAGAAGGACTGGAAGCAGATCGCCGACGTCTTTGAGGCGGACTACGACAACGAGCGCATCCCGGTGCACGAGGCGATCCTCGAGCTGGTCCGGGATCAAAAGGAGGTCCAGGCGATCCCGCTGCTGCTCAACAACATGGACGAGCCGAGCGCGGCGAACGTCGACGCCGCGGACAACCCGCCGCGCGAGTACTGGAAGGCGCGCTGGCACGCCTGGGCCGCTTGGAAGGCCAAGGTCAAGGAGGCCATGAAGGCGATCACCGGTCAGGACTTCGCCAACGCCGACGAGGCGCGCGCCTGGCTCAAGAAGAACCGGCTGAAGTAGCCCCCGCGGTCGGCGCCGGGCGGCCTGACTGCACGCGCCCTATTGCACGTGGATGTGCCGGCCGCCGTTCTCCTCGGCGAGCGGCTTGAGGAACGCGGTGTCGTTCTGGTCGCCGAAGGTGATGCAGTGGATCGCGACCTTGCGCAGGCGGTTGGCCTCGCGCACGCGCCGGCGGATCTCCTCCTTGTCGGTGACCGGGCCGGCTGTCGGCGCCCCGTCCGTGATCACGTAGAGCGTGTCGAAGCCGGCGGCGTAGTACTTGTCGTAGAGCCCTCTGCCGCCGAACCCGAGCGCGGCTTGCAGCGCGTCGTAGAGGTTGGTCGGCCCCTGCGGGCGCAGGCCGTCTAGGAAGCTCCCGAGCAGCTCGTCGCGGGCGTCGTCGTCGAGCTTGACCAGCGCGGGGCGGCTGCCCTCGGCGCGCCAGATGCGGACCTCTTCGCTGAACACGACGAAGTTGCACAGCGCCCCGTCCGGCAGCGACATCACCAGCTTCTTGAGCTCCTCGACCACCAGCTTCGCCTTGGTGGTCCGGCTGCCGGCGGACCCGCCCGCGGTGGTCCCCTCCGCCCGGAGCTGGGCGGGCTCGGCCATCGAGCCGGAGAAGTCGAGCACGAACAGCACCCGGTCGGACTCGATCGTCAGGTCGAAGAACTTGTCGTAGCGGTCGTCCTGCGCGGGCTCTTGGCCCGGCGCGGGCTTCGGCCGCACCTTGAAGCTGCTGCCCTCGGCCTTCCAGAACGCCTTCCACGGCGCGATCCCGCCGCGCGCGACGCTCTGGCCGGTCAGGCCCTCGAGCAGCTTGTGCAGCCGCACGTCCATGGCCCACGGGTCCTTCTTGCGCTTGAGCTCGGCATCGAGGCCGGCGATCAGCGGCGGGATGACCGCCTTGCAGCGCATGGTGGCGAGGCCGAACGCCGCGGCGCTGCGCACCTGCCAGACCTTGTCGCGCCGCAACACCGCGGCGAGCTTCTTGATCGCGAGGTCGCGCTGCTTGAGCAGGTCCCCGCTCGGCTCCTTGCCCTCGGTCTCGTCGACGTGCGGCCGCATCGCCCTGCCGATCGCGTTGCACGCGGCGATGCGGACGTTGGGCTCGCGGTCCTTGAGCAGGTCCAGCAGCGTGGGGACGAGGTCGAGCTCGACGTCCTCGGCCATCGCGTTGACGGCGTGCACCCGCAGCTCGTTGGGCATCGCGCCGCAGGCGCGCATCAGCTCGAGCTTGGCCTCGAGGCTCGGGTGGCCGGCGAGCACCTTGAGCACGGCGCGGGCGTGGCGCTGGTCGTCGTTCTCCTCGGCCGCGCGCAGCCCCTTGGCGCGGAGCTTCTTGAGCAGCCAGGGCAGCAGGCTCGGCGCCTTCATGCTGCGCAGGTGGCGCTGCGCCATGCCGCGCACGCGCCACGGCTGGACCTCGCGCTGGAACGCGACGGCCGCGGCCGGGTCGCCGGGGACCGCCGGCCGCACCGTCGCGACCTCGAACAATAGCTCGCCGTCGGCGAACGTGTCGCGCGCTGCGACCGAGGCCATGAGGCGGTCGGCGTCGTCCACGAGCTCTTGGTCGGTGCGCCCGTCCTTCTGGAAGCGCACGGCGCCGGTCATGTAGCTGGTGAGCCAGGCGCGCAGCTCGGCGCCCGGGTCCTGCGCGGACAGCGACGCAGCGAGCAGCAGGGACAGCAGCGGCGAGGAGCGCGTCATGGCGCCCACGCTAGCGGCCGCGGCGACGCCCGGCCAGGGCGCCGCCTAGCCCTCGAACGCGGCGACCGGGTTGCGCAGCACGCCGAGCCCGTCGATCTCGACCTCGCAGACGTCGCCGGCCTTGAGGTAGACGGGCGGCTTGCGCGCGAAGCCGACGCCGGGCGGGGTGCCGGTCGCGATGACGTCGCCTGGCTCCAGCGTGAACCACGTCGACAGGTCCTCGATCAGCTCGGGGATCCCGAAGACCAGCTGGTCGGTGCTGGAGTCCTGCAGCGTCTCGCCGTTCAGCCGCAGCCGGATGCCGAGCTTGTGCGGGTCGGGCACCTCGTCGGTCGTGGCGACGAACTCCCCGAACGGCGCGAACGTGTCGCAGGCCTTGCCGCGTTGCCACTGCCCGTCGGCGAACTGGAAGTCGCGCGCCGACACGTCGTGGAAGTTGCAGTAGCCGAGCACGTGGTCCATCGCGTCGGCGCGGCTCACCCGCGACGCGCTCCGGCCGATCACGACGCCGAGCTCGGCCTCGAAGTCCGTCTCGGTGCTGCCCTTGGGGATCACGATCGTGCCGCCCGGCGCGAGCACGCAGCTGGGGAACTTGCTGAAGATCAGCGGGCGCTCGGGCAGGTCGGCGCCCTGCTCCTCGGCGTGGTCTCGGTAGTTGAGCCCGATGCAGAAGATCTTGCCGGGCTTGGGCACCGGCGCGTGCAGGTCGACCGCGGCCCGCGCCAGCGCCGCTTGCGGGCGCAGCGCGTCGACCTTGCCGGCGTCGGCGAGGAGCGCGCGCGCGGCGGCCTGGAACGGGTGCGCGAGGTCGCACGCGTCGAGGTCGTGTCCCAGCGCGGGGAGGCCGCAGGCCTCGTGGGTCAGGTCGAGCACGCTGCCGTCGTCGAGCAGCGCGCCCGGGCGCGGGGTAGGGGACGAAGAGGTCGAGAAGGCGACGAGTTTCACGCGGTGGGCTCCTTTGGGGGCGCCAGCGGAGCCGCTCCGGGCGTCTGGGGCAAGAGGCGCGCGCCGGAGTCTGCGATCGCCGGTGCCTGCGCCGTTGTGCCGGGGTAGAACGCGTGCGCCGTGCTGCTCCGCTTCTGCCTCTACGGGTTCCTCAAGAACCTGCGCCTGTTCGACGCCTTCCTGCTGCTGGCGCTGCGGGACCGGGGGCTCGACTTCGCGGCGATCGGGGCGCTCGTCGCGGTGCGGGAGGTGGCGGTGCTGTTGCTCGAGGCCCCGTCGGGTGCCCTCGCCGACACGGTCGGACGGCGACGCTGCATGGTCGCGAGCATGGCGGCCTACGTCGCGTTCAGCCTGCTGTTCTGGGGTGCTTCGTCGCGCTGGCTGCTGGCGCTCGGCATGGTCTGCTACGGCGTCGGCGACGCGTTCCGCAGCGGCACGCACAAGGCGTTGATCCTGTCGTGGCTGCGCAGCCAGGGCCGGCTCGCCGAGAAGACCGCGGTCTACGGCAGGACGCGGTCGTGGTCGCAGCTCGGCTCGGCGTGCTCGGCCGCGCTGGGCGGCGCGCTGCTGCTCGCGGGCGCGGACTACCGCGCGATGTTCTTGGCCTACGCCGTCGTTGCGCTCGTCAACCTCGTCAACCTCGCGACCTACCCCGCCGCGCTCGACGCGCGCGTCGTCGACGGGGGGCGCGGCGTCTGGACCGCGACGTGGCGGCGGCTGTTCGGCGCGACCCGCCGGGTGCTCGCCGACCGCGGGCTGCGACCGGTCGTCTGGGCCGGGGTCGCCGTGCGCGGCGGCTACAAGGTCGCCAAGGACTACCTGCAGCCGGTCCTGCAGGCGCTGGTCGTGTCTTCGTCGGTCGGCGCTGCGTGGAGCGACGAGCAGCGCACGGGCCTCCTGGTCGGCCTGGTCGGCGCGGGCATGTTCGTGCTGGCGAGCCAGGCCTCGCTGCGCGCGCACCGCTTCGAGCGGCTGTTCGACTCCGCCGACCGGGCCGCGCGCGCGTTGACGACGATGTTCGCGGCGCTGTTCGCGCTGGTGGGGGCGCTGGCGTGGAGCGACCAACGCTGGCTCACGGTCGGGCTGTTCGTCCTGTTGGCCGTCGGCAACAACCTCTGGCGCCCGGTGCAGGTCGGACAGCTGGCGGACCGCGGCGGCGAGCAGGACCAGGCCACCGTGCTCAGCATCGAGGCGCAGCTGGGCGCGCTGTTCGCGGCTGCGCTGGCGCCCGGGATCGGCGCGCTCGTGGACGTCTACGCGGCGGACGGAGCGCCGGCGTCCCCGGCTGCGCTCTGGCCGCTCGGCCTGCTGGCGCTGCCTGTGCTCTCGGCGCGGGCGGGCCTGCGCGGCGCGAGGGCGTGAGCCCTGCAGCGTCGCCCGGCGGTGCCTAGGGCAGGTCGCGCGTGTCCAGCTGGCCCCGTTCGTGCAGCGCGGTGAAGCGGCGCAGCGTCTGCCGCACGCCGTCTTCGAGCGACGTCTCCGGGAGGTCGGGGAAGTCCCGGTGGATCGCGCTGCCGTCCAGCTGGGTGGGGATCGCGAGCACGGGGCCGTCGACGCCCAGCCTCCCGGCCGCGCCAGGGTGCAGTCGCTCGATCATCGCGACGATGTCGGCGACCTGGACCGCGTCGCCGTGCAGGTTGTAGACCTTGGCGCCGTCGCCGGACGCCGGAGCGTCGTCGGCGCACCTCACGAACGCGGCGGCCGTGTCGGCCACGTAGTTGAAGTCGGTCACGCCGCGGAAGCCGATCTGGTAGGGGCGACCGAGCACCGCCGCCTTCATCGCCGACGTCGGCCCCGACGTCATGCCCTGGTCGCGGCCGACGCCGTAGACCGTGAGCGGGCGCAGCCCGACGCTCGGCAGCTGGTTGTCCCGCCAGTAGATCTCAGCGGTCCCCTCGTTGGCGCGCTTGAAGACGCCGTAGTGGGTGGTCGGCGCGCACGCCGCCTGCTCGTCGGGGGCGGCCTCGCCGGGCTCGGGCGGGCCGAACACCGCGGCGCTGCTGGCGTAGACCACGCGCCCGACGCCGGCCGTGAGCGCGGCCTCGAAGCAGTGGATCGTGCCCAGCACGTTGACGCGCGCGCCCAGGGCGGGGTCGGCCTTGCAGAATGGCACCTGCAGGCCGGCGAGGTGCACGATCGCGCGGGGCGCGGCGTCTGCGACCGCGCCCTTGACCACGTCGAGGTCGGTGATGTCGCCGGTGACGAACGACACGCGGCCGTAGGCGTCGTCGTCGAGGATGTCGCGGATGCGGCGCGGGTCGCCGCCGACGTCGAAGACGACCGGCGTGTCGCCGCGGTCGACGAGGTGCTTGACGACCCAGGCGCCGATGCAGCCGAGCGCGCCGGTGACGAAGTAGGTGTTGCTCATGTCGGGGACGCGAGTTCTAGCAGGAAGACGCGCGGAACGCCCGTCGGCTAGGATCCGGCCATGCTGAGAACGCTCGCCCTTTCGTGTTCGCTCGCGCTGCCTAGCATGGCGCAGACCGTGACCGGGTTCGTCGACAAGCAGGTGGAGCTGGACGGCGAGGCCTACCGCTACCAGGTCTACCTGCCGAAGGACTACGACCGGAGGGAGTCCTGGCCGGTGATGGTGTTCCTCAACGGCAAGGGCGAGTGCGGCCGCGACGGCAAGAAGCAGGTCACCGTCGGCCTCGGCGCGGCGCTCCGACGCGCGCCCGAGCGCTGGCCGTTCGTCGTGGTGTTCCCGCAGAAGCCGGAGTCGGAGACGCAGTGGGGCGACCACGGCGACCTCGTGCTCGCGACGCTGCGCGCGACCGAGAAGGAGTACGCGATCGACACCTCGCGCCGCGTGCTGACTGGCCTGTCCCAGGGCGGCTCAGGGTCGTGGGAGCTCGGCAGCCGGCACGCGGACATGTGGCGCGCGGTCGCGCCGATCTGCGGCTACCGGCTCGGCGGCTGGAAGGTCGACGCGCTCAAGGAGACGCCGGTCTGGGCGTTCCACGGCGACGCCGACGGCGTGGTGCCGCTGCGCGCATCGGAGCTTCTGTGCGGCGAGCTGAAGAAGGCCGGCGGCTCGCCGCACCTCACGGTCTACCCCGGCGTGCAGCACAACTCGTGGGACCGCGCCTACCGCGACTCAGCGCTCGCGGAGTGGTGTCGCCTCGCGCTGACGGAGCCGCAAGGCGCGCGGTTGCTGGCGGATCACAGTGGCGTCGAGACGACGCTCACGCTGCGAGTCGGAGCGCAGAAGCGTTCGTTCGAAGGAGACGAAGCGTGGTCCGCGATCCAGCGACTGGTGCGCGCAGGCGCGATGGACGAATTGTTGTCGTCGTCCGATCTAGACCTCGTCGATGGCGCCGCTACCCTGCGGATTCACGTGCACGCCGAAGATGTGCTCTGGCGTCGCAGTGCTCACTTCAGAGAGGGCGCGCTGGGCGCGCGCGCAATCCTAGCAGAGGTTGCGTCCGTGTCGGCACGGCGCAAGAGGCAATGACCTGTTCTTCGTGCGCGGGTCTGCCGTCCGCGCCCTCAAGCAAGCCGTTGCAGCACGCCTTCTACTCTTGCTATCACGTGCGGCGCAGGTCGGAGTTGAAGCGCCACAGTTTTCTATTCTCCCCGACCATGTCTACCGACGAGTGAACTCGCGGTCGGGGAACTGATTGCCATAGGCCTTGCGGCAAGCGTCGCAGTAATAGAGAGTCTCGCCACTCAACGGTTCTAGCCATGCCCACTGCGCGCCGCCGTCCCCTCGGCAGACAGGGGCGATGCGACTTGCCTGCACCATGCGCTCGATGGCTGCATCGCGCCGAGCCATCCAGTTCGCCTTGTTTTGTGCGTAGTAGCGTTCGGCAGCGCGGAGGTCGCCTCCGCTGGCCTCTTCTGCCCTTCGTTGCATGTCATCGTCGATTCTCTGGACATCCGCCTGCGCGCGCTGGAAGTCGTTGTAGGCGGAGTCAGTCATGACTCCCCTGCACTTCTCGCCCGCCCTGCTGCAGGACAGAGGGAAAGACGCAATCAACGCGACAAGTACGAGGGATACCGGAGGAAGTTTGAGCACGAAGGGCAGAAGGGGAGTCGTCCGGATTTGTGACGCGAATCTCAGTCTGGGGAGGCAACTTCGCCTCGTGTCGAATGTTGCGTGATGCCTGCAATGTGAGGCCGCGGTGGCCATGACCTGCTGGCGGTGAGTGCGGAGCCACCTGCGCGGGCGACGGCAGCCAGCGATGAGTCGAGACGAAGAGTGTAATGCGCATGCATGCCCGTGGCTGCGTGTATTGGATCTCAACGTGTCCTTACGGATGCGCGATAAAAAGCGGGTGAGCCACGCATCGCATGAGCGACGCCCCTCAGCGGATCGTCAGGCCAAATGGGCTTGACGCATGTGGTTTCAAGCTAGCAAGTGCCGTGGGAGCCAACCCACAGCGCCGTGAAACAAGCGTCACTGTTGGAGTCTACGCGAGCCCGTAGAACCGCGCCGCGTTGCCGCCGAACAGCTTGGCCTGCTCGTCGTCGGACAGCGCCGCCGCCCAGTCCGAGACCAGCTGGTAGACGCTCTGGTAGTCGTCGGCCGCGAGCAGCGCGACCGGCCAGTCGGAGCCGAACATCAGCCGGTCGATCCCGAACGCGTCGAGGGCCTCGTCCATGTAGGCGCGGAAGTCGTCCGGCTGCCAAGCGTTCCACTTCGCCTCGGTCACCATGCCGGAGACCTTGCACAGCACGTGGTCCATCGC
>JBMHDP010000437.1:0-4922 GCA_049889335.1 Planctomycetota bacterium | reverse complement strand
CAGGACAACGGCAACGCCGAGGCCGGCTGGGTGCTCGGCTACGACGAGCAGCACTTCACCTTCGGGCTGGCGAGCCAGGGCGCCGACGACGGCGACGGCCGCATGACCTATCTGAAGGGCAAGACGCGCTACGACGAGGGCCGCTACTACCACGTCTGCGCGACCTACGACGGCGCGGTGATGAGGCTCTACGTCAACGGCGCGCTCGACGCCGAGGCGCGAGACCAGTCGGGTCCGATCCTCTATCCCGCGCACGCGCCGCTCGTGCTCGGCGGCTACAAGGACAGAGACGAGGACTACAAGCTGCACGGGCGGGTGCGCTCGGTGCGCCTGTTCGACGAGACCGCCAAGGCTGCGGCCGTGAAGGACATGTTCGCGCACGGCGCGCAGCTGACGCAGGCTGCGCCGCACGTCGCGCTCGATCCGAACCACGAGTGGCTGGTCCACCCCTACCTGCAGTGGGCGACCACGACCGGGATGACCGTGCGCTGGGAGACGACCCGGCCGAGCACGTCGGTGGTGCACTGGGCCGACAAGGTCGAGTGGGTCGGCCCCAAGGACCGCCGCGAGCCGACGTTCGCCAACCAGCAGGTGCAGGACGGCACGCACCGGCTGCACGAGGTGCGCATCGACGGGCTGGAGCCCGACACGGCCTACTACTATCGCGTGCAGTCCGTCGACGACCTCGGCCGCGAGCTGTGGGGGGAGGTGCTGAGCTTCCAGACGGCGCCGGGCGCGGACACCCCGTTCGCCTTCGCCGTGATCAGCGACACGCAGGGCAACCCGAAGGTCTCGGGCCGCGTAGCCGAGCACGCCTGGGGGCTGCGCCCGAACTTTCTGCTGCACCCCGGCGACCTCGTCAGCACCGGCACGGTCAAGCAGCAGTGGCTCGAGCACTTCTTCTCCAGCATGAAGCCGCTGCTCGAGCGCGTCGCGCTGTTCCCCGTGCTCGGCAACCACGAGCGCGACGCGCGCTTCTACTACGACTACATGTCGCTGCCGGACCCGGAGTACTACTACACGTTCGAGTACGGCAACGCGCAGTTCTTCATGCTCGACAGCAACCGCAAGGTCGCGCCGGGATCCGAGCAGTACGCGTTCTTGGAGCGGGAACTGAAGCGCTCGAAGGCCGAGTGGAAGATCGTCTGCTACCACCACCCTGCCTACACGTCGGACGAGAACGACTACGGCAACACGTGGTACGGTCCGTCGACGCGCGGCGACTTGCGCACGCGCGAGCTGGTGCCGCTGTTCGACCGTTACGGCGTCGACATCGTCTGGAACGGCCACATCCACAGCTACGAGCGCACGTGGCCGCTGCGCGGGGACCGGGCGACCCGGCCCGGCGGTGGGACCGTCTACATGATCACGGGCGGCGGCGGCGGCGGCCTCGAGCTGGCGGGGCCGATCCGGCCGTTCTTCCAGAACACCGTCAAGCACGGCCACCACTTCTGCTACGTGGCGGTCAACGGCAAGACCCTCGAGATGAAGGCCTACGACCTCGAGGGGCGCCTGTTCGACACGCTCACGATCGAGAAGCGCTGAGCGCGGCGCGGCGGCAGGCCCGGCGTCACCCGGTGACGCCCGGGCTCAGCCGACGATGCCGTTGAGCGTCGCGCTCGGCCGCATGGCCTTCGCGGCGAGCGCCGGGTCCGGCTGGTAGTAGCCGCCGACGTCGCACGCCGGGCCCTGGACCTCGTTGAGCTCGCGGACGATCGCGTCCTCGCTCTCGGCCAGCGACTTGCTAACCGGCGCGAAGCGCGCTGCGAGCGCCGGGTCGTCCGTCTGCGCCGCGAGCGCAGCGGCCCAGAAGGTCGCCACGTAGTAGTGGCTGCCGCGGTTGTCGAGCTCGCCGACCTTGCGGGACGGCGCCTTGTTCTGCAGCAGGTACTGCGCGCTCGCCTCGTCGAGGGCCTTGCCCAAGACGCGCGCGGGCGCGTGGTCGTAGCGCTCGGCGATGTGCTCGAACGACGCCGCCAGCGCCAGGAACTCGCCGAGCGAGTCCCAGCGCAGGTGGTTCTCCTGGTTGAACTGCTGCACGTGCTTGGGCGCCGAGCCGCCCGCGCCCGTCTCGAACAGGCCGCCGCCGTTCATCAGCGGGACGATCGAGAGCATCTTCGCCGACGTGCCGACCTCGAGGATCGGGAACAGGTCGGTCAGGTAGTCGCGCAGCACGTTGCCGGTGACCGAGATGGTGTCCTCGCCCCGGCGGATCCGCTCGAGCGAGAGCTTGCAGGCCTCGACCGGCGACAGCATGTGGAACTCCAGCCCGTCGGTGTCGTGGTCCTGCAGGTAGGCCTCGACCTTCTGCAGCAGCTGGGCGTCGTGCGCGCGGTCCTTGTCGAGCCAGAACACCGCCGGAGCGCCGGTCGCGCGGGCCCGGCTGACCGCGAGCTTGACCCAGTCGCGCACGGGCGCGTCCTTGACCTGGCACATACGCCAGATGTCGCCCTGCTCGACCCGGTGCTCTAGGAGCGCGTTGCCGTCCTTGTCGACGACGCGCATCGTGCCGTCGGCCGGCGCCTCGAACGTCTTGTCGTGCGAGCCGTACTCCTCGGCCTTCTTCGCCATCAGGCCGACGTTCGGCACGCTGCCCATCGTCGTCGGATCGAACGCGCCGTGCGCGCGGCAGTCGTCGAGGACCGCCTGGTAGACCCCGGCGTAGCAGCGGTCCGGGATCACCGCCTTGCACTGCTGCAGCTCGCCCGCGGCGTTCCACATGCTGCCGGAGTCGCGCACGACGACCGGCATCGACGCGTCGATGATGACGTCGCTCGGCACGTGGAGGTTGGTGATGCCCTTGTCCGAGTTGACCATGGCGATGCCGCCCTGGGACTCGTAGCAGGCCTGGATGTCGGCCTCGATCTGCGCGCGCTCGGCCGCGGGCAGCGACTGGATCTTGGCGACGACGTCGCCGAAGCCGTTGCGCGGGTTGACCCCGAGCTTGCACAGCTGCTCGCCGTGCTTCTCGAAGACCGGCGCGAAGTAGGCGAGCACGCCGTAGCCGAAGATGATCGGGTCGGAGACCTTCATCATCGTCGCCTTCATGTGCAGCGAGAACAGCACGCCCTGCTCCTTGGCGTCGGCGACCTGCGCAGCGAGGAACGAGGTCAGCTCCTTTCGGCTCATGAAGGTCGCGTCGACGACCTCGCCTGCCTCCAGCGGGATGCCCGCCTTGAGCTCGGTGATGGCGCCGTCCGCTGCGACGTGCTCGATCCTCACCTCGGTCGCGGCCGCGACGGTGACGGACTTCTCGTTGGCGCGGAAGTCGCCCTGGCTCATCGAGGCGACGTGCGCCTTGTTGTCGCTCGCCCACTTGCCCATCCGGTGCGGGTGCGCCTTGGCGAACGCCTTGACGGCGGCAGGCGCCCGTCGGTCGGAGTTGCCCTCGCGCAGGACCGGGTTGACCGCGCTGCCCTTGACCTTGTCGTAGCGCGCCTTGGTCGCGCGCTCGGCGTCGTCCTTGGGCTCGTCGGGGTAGTCGGGCAGCGCGTAGCCCTGGGCCTGCAGCTCCTGGATCGCGGCCTTCAGCTGCGGGATCGAGGCGCTGATGTTCGGCAGCTTGATGATGTTCGCCTCGGGGCGCTGGGCGAGCTCGCCGAGCTCCTTCAGGTGGTCGCCGATGCGCTGCTCCTCGGTGAGCGCGTCCGCGAAGTTGGCCAGGATGCGGCCCGCCAGCGAGATGTCGCGGGTCTCGACGTCGATGCCGGTGCCCGCGCAGAACGACTTCACGATCGGCAGGAACGAGTAGGTGGCGAGGGCGGGGGCCTCGTCGGTGTGCGTGTAGATGATCTTCGGGGCGTCGGTCATGGTGCCGGGAAGGGGGCTGGCGGGTGCGCTGGGTGAGGTTTCGGCGCAGCACGGTAGCAGATCGCTGGGTGCATTCCTGTTCCGAACGTCGCAGGCGGTATCCTGACGCAGATGACCCGCGCCGCTGCTCTCGCCTGGCTGTTCGCCGCCGCCGCGCCGTTGACGGCGCAGGCGCCGATGGCTGTCTCCGTGCCGCACGCCCAGGACTGCGACGTCGCTGCGACGGCGACGGCGCGCGAGCTCCGGCTGGAGCTGCGCCTCGCCGACGGGTTCTACGCCTACACGCGCGACGTCGGCGGCGGCGGGCCCGTCACGCTCGCGCTGGACCCTGCCTGCGGCTTCGAGGCGACCGGCCCGCTGCTGCCGCCCGAGGACAAGGCCGGCAAGGTGTCCGGCGCGGCGGTCTGGCGGCTGCCGATCCGGCCGCGGCGCGCGGACGCCGAGCTGCGCGCGACCGCGTGGCTGCAGGTCTGCGACGAGCTGATGTGCCACGCCCCCGAGCGCGTCGAGATCTCGGGGCGTCCCGGCGGCTTCCCCGTGCTGCTCGTGTCGGGAGCGCGGGACGAGCGCTCGGGCCGGGTGGCGGCGTTCCTGGCGGCGCGCGGGCTCGACGTCGACGTCACGACCTACGCCGAGGCGACCGCCGCGATGTGCGAGCGCGCGGAGGTGGTCCTCTGCGACTCGAAGCGGTTCCGTGAGACCGCCAAGGTCCGTGAGCACGTGCTGGCGTTTCCGAAGACGACGACGCCGATCGTCGCGGTCGGGTTCTTCGGGACCGAGCTGGTCGAGGCCCACGGCGTCGCGATGACCTCGGGCTACGTCTGAATCTGCATGGACCACCTGGGCCACGGGCTGGCCCTGCAACACGAGATCTTCCGTTCGCCGGTCGAGGCGAAGTTCGATTGGGTCGAGCGCGAGCGGCCCGCGCACTACGCGGCCGGCGACACCTCGCCGCTGTACCCGGACGGCGTGCCTGCGACCTACCGGCTCGCGAAGTTCGAGGAGGACAAGCCGTCGGGATGGAACCCGACGATCGTCAGCCACGAGGGCTTCTTCACCGACGTGCCCGGCTTCGAGAACCTCGCCGAGGGCAACTCGGCCAAGATGCTCGG
>JBMHDP010000436.1:0-7229 GCA_049889335.1 Planctomycetota bacterium | reverse complement strand
CGCGCCGAGCGCGCCCGGCGTCGGGCGCAGCGGCTCCCGCTCGACCAGCGCCGCGAACTCGGCCTCGAAGCGGCGGGCCATGGCGGCGGCGGGCGCCGCGTCGCGGCCCGCCGCCTCCAGCAGGGCCGCGAACACGCGCTGCTTGTGCCACCCCATGTAGGCGTTCAGCGCGGCCGGCTCGACCAGCAGGTCGAACGCGCGGGCGGCGGCAACGAACGACCGCAGGACATGGTCGTCGTCGACGACGACCGTCCCGGCGAGGTCGAACACGAACAGGTCGACGCGGGGGGCCATGCGATGGACAGGTATACCGCGTCGACGGCGCCGGCCGCGCGCGCGTCGACAAGTCCGACGCATCCCGAGCGCGGCGGCAGGCGAAATCGCTCCCATGCCCGACCTCTCCGATCAGGGTCTCTTCGTCGTGCTCGGCGCGACCGGCGCCGTCGGCCAGGACGTCGCGCGGCGCCTGCACGCCCGCGGCGCGCAGCTGGCGCTGCTCGCCCGCGACGAGGCGCGGCTCGCGCCCCTGCTCTCCGAGCTGGGGGCCGCCGGCCACGTGCTCCCCGGCGCCGGCCCCGCGGAGATCCGCGACGCGCTCGTCGCCGCGGCCGGCGGCCGCCCGGTCCAGGGGATCGCCCACTGCGTCGGCTCGCTGCTCCTCAAGCCCGCGCGGCGGACGACCGTCGAAGAGTGGGACGCGGTGCTCGAGACGAACCTCTCGTCGGCGTTCGGCGTCACGATGGCCGCGCCTGATCTGATGAAGGCAGGCGGCAGCGTCGTGTTCTGCAGCTCGGTCGCCGCCACGCTCGGGCTCGCCAACCACGAGGCGATCGCGGCGGCCAAGGCCGGCCTGATCGGCCTCTCCCGTGCCGCCGCGGCCTCGAACGCGCGCCGCAACCTACGGTTCCACTGCGTCGCGCCGGCGCTGGTCGAGAGCCAGATGACCGCCGCGATGCTGGAGCGCGCCGGCATGCGCGAGGCGGCGGCCAAGCAGAACCCGCTCGGCCGGATCGGGACGCCTGGGGACGTGGCGCGCGCGATCGAGTTCCTGCTGGACCCCGCCAACGACTGGCTCGACGGCCAGGTCCTCGGCGTCGACGGCGGCTTCGGCGTGATGCGCGGCGTCGGCTGAGCGGGCGCGGCGCTACCGCACCTCGCCGAACCGGACGATCCAGCTCGCCGCGAGCGCGGGGTCGCCCCGCTCCGCCATGGTCCGACAGAGGGTGCGCAGCGACGGTGCAGCCGGCAGGTCCGCCGTCGCACCCTCGACCCGGAGCGGCCTGGACAGGTCGACCCAGCGCGCGTCCAGCAGCAGCTCCATGGCCGCGCGCGCGGACGCGCCGAGGCGGAGCACGCCGTCCTCCAAGGTGAGCTCGAAGCGCGCGCCCGCAGGGGCGTCGACCGCGCGGAGCCAGTAGTGATCTCGGACAGCCCCCGAAGGCGCGCGCCACGACAACCGCTCCGGCGACGGGTCGCGGACCGCGCCCAGGAGGTCTGCGAGGTGATCCCGGTCCGGCAGGGCCGCGCCGGCGGCGGGCTCGCCGATCGAATCCCCGTCCACGCAGCGGTGGATCGCAGCGAAACGATGCGGCAGCGTCCTCGCCTGCTCACAGGCGCGCTCGCCGCCGACGCCGAAGCCGATGGCGACGACGCGGTTCGGATCGACGGGCTCGCACACGAGCAGCTGACGGACGGTCTGCTCCAGCAGCGGGACGAAGGCGCCCGCGTCGGACGGCGCGCGGAGCGCGCAGTAGAGGTAGCCAGGTCGTTCGGAATGGTCTCGGCGGTAGGACTGCAGGTAGCGCTGCTGCGCGTCGCGGAGCGCTTCGTCCGGAGCGCCGGCGCCGTGCATCGCGATCACCAGCGGTCGGCCCACGGCGGCCTGCGCGCCCACCGGCTCGATGAAGTAGGACAGCGCGGCGGCGCCCGCGCGCGCGACCCGCGCGTCGTGGTTCGGCTGCAGCAGCGGCCGCTCGTGCGCCTGCAGCGCGCGCCAGGCCAGCGCCCGCAGGCGCGCGTCGCCCGCCTCGGTGCGCAGCTCCGCGTCCAGGTTGAGGTCGAACTCGAACGCGCCGCGGCGCGCCTCGTCGGCCGCGTAGTAGCGCGCCATCTGCGCCAGCAGCGCGTCGGCGCCGCTCACCGCTCCCCCCGCCGACGGCTTCGGCGCGTAGCGCTGGGTCACGTCGACGCCCCACAAGGGCCGCCGGCCCCACCCCGGGACGAACCGCTCCCCCGTCTCGGCGAACGACACCGCCCAGGCGCGGTGCTCCCGGTCCGCGTCGGCGCACTGCTGCGCGTCCCCGACGAACCACGCGCGGTCCAGGCCCTTGGGGTCGGGCTCGTCGGCGCCGCAGAAGCGCCAGCGCGCGCCGTCCCAGACCTCGACCCAGGTGTGGTTGCCGGCCTTGTGCGGCCAGCGCACGGAGACGAGCCGCGCCGGCACGCAGCACGCGCGGCAGGCGTCGGCCAGCAGGATCGACAGGCCGGTGCAGGTCGCCTTGTGCTGCGCGATCGACTCGCTCGGGGACGCCAGCGCGCGCTTGCGGCCGGTCGAGTAGTGCACGTCGACGAGGTTGAAGATCTGCCGGTTCAGCGCCTGGGCGGCCTCGCCCGGCGTGCGGCAGCCCGCCACCAGCGGCAGGAAGTCCTCGACCATCTGCGGCCGCCACGACTCCCGCGTCTCGTCGGCCTGCGCGTACGGGACGACGTAGTTGTGGAACAGCGCGTCCGAGAGCCCGCGCCCCCACGGCACCGACGCGCGCGCGGTCTGCGCCAGCTCCACGTTCTCGATCAGCAGCCCCGGCGCGAGCGCCGCGAGGTCGGTCGCGGGCATGTGCCGCAGCAAGAACGCGTACGCCGCGCGGCCGGGCGCGTCGAGGTCCGCGAACCCGGCCTCGAACTCGGCGACGCGCGCGCCGGCGCGCGCCGCCGCCGCGCGCATCGCGGGCGTCAGGGACTGGGCGACGACCCCGGCGCTGAGCAGCCCGAGCAGCGAGGAGGTGACGACGACGCGGCGGACCATGGCGCCGTTGTAGCGGGCGCGCGGACCGGATCAGCCCGCTTTCAGCGCGCCGTGGCTGAACATCCACAGACCGGTCCCGGTCGCGGACAGGACGCTGACGATCCACACCACCACGGCGACGCGGTGGAAGACGCGCGCGCGCTCGGAGCGCGCCAGCCAGATCCCGGTGACGATGACGGGCAGCGCCAGCAGGCCGCCGGCCTTGGCGAACACGAGGTGGAAGGCCAGTTCGTCCGGCGGAAACGTGTAGTTCCGGAGCAACTGCTCGGTGAGCACGATGGCGACGCCGAGGGACACGATCGTCGCGGGCCCCAAGAAAAGGTGCACGCGCCGGCGACGCAGCGCGCCGGTCGTGACCGCAGCGACCAGCAGCAGCACGGTCGTGACGAACGCGATCCAGAACGGCAGGGTCGGTGGCATGGGGCCGCATGTTGCACGGCGGACCGAACCGATGGAAGCCACCTCGACGATTCCCGACGGCTTGGTCTGCGCCGCCTAAGCCCCTTTGCGTAGCAAGTTTCAGGTCCACCGACTCCGATTCCCTGGTCGCCATGGACCGCGACCTGACGACGACCGAGTTCCAGCGATTCCACGACCTCATCTACGAGATCGCGGGCATCCACTACCCCGCCGAGAAGCTGGAGCTGCTCAGCAACCGGATCCGCAAGCGCATCCGCGCGATCGGCGAGACCAGCTACGACGCCTACCTGATGCGGATCGGCCTCGCCTCGGGCAAGCCGGAGCTGCAGGCGTTCCTCGACACGATCACGACCAACGAGACCTACTTCTTCCGCTGCCAGCGGCACTGGGACCACTTCAAGGAGTGGCTGCTCGAGCGCAAGAAGGACCCCGAGGTCCGGCAGCGCGGCCTGCGGATCTGGTCCGCGGCGGCGTCGAACGGCGCCGAGGCCTGCACGATGCTGATCGTGCTGCACCAGGTCTTCGGCGACGGCTTCGGCGGCGTCCCGGTCGAGGTGCTCGGCACGGACCTCTCCACCGAGATCCTGGCCGAGGCCGAGCGCGCCGTGTTCCGCCCCTACGCGCTCGCTCAGATGCCCGAGGCGCTCGTGCGCTGCTACTTCGAGAAGAGCGGCGGCGGCGACGAGTTCACCTTCGACCGCGCGCTGCTGAGACACGTCAAGTTCCGCCAGCACAACCTCATGGAGCGCCTGCCGCAGCCGGGCCTGTTCGACGCGGTGTTCGTGCGCAACGTCATGATCTACTTCGACCAGACCAGCCGCGAACGGGTCCTGGATCACGCGTTCCAGGTGATGCGGCCAGGCGGCCTGCTGGTCGTCGGGGAGTCCGAGAGCCTGCTCAGCGTGAAGCACGAATTCGAGTACCAGAAGCCGTCGATCTTCCGCAAGCCGATCGGCGCCGCCGCCGGCGGCTGATCGTGGTGCATCGGCCGCGGCCTTCTCGTAGGCTCGCCCCGATGGCCAAGGTCCTGACCGAGCAACCTTCGGGCGAGGGGCGCCGCATCGGCGTCGCCGTCGCCCGCTTCAACGAGGTCGTCACCGAACGCATGCTCGAGGCGGCGCTCGCGACGCTGCGCGCGCACGGGGTGGCGGACGACGACGTGCTCGTGACGTGGGTGCCGGGCGCGTTCGAGCTGCCGACGGCGTGTCGCTGGCTGGCGCAGCGCGGCTGCGACGCCGTGGTCATGCTCGGCGCCATCGTCCGCGGCGGCACCGACCACTACGACTACGTCTGCAGCGGCGTCACCGACGGCGCCATGCGGGTCCAGCTCGACCTCGACGTGCCGGTGGGCTTCGGCGTCCTGACGTGCGCCGACATGGACCTCGCGCTCGCGCGCGCCGGCGGCGACCACGGCAACAAGGGGGCCGACGCAGCCGCCGCCGCGCTCGCGATGGTCGGCCTGCGCGCCCAGCTCCACGCGGCGCCGACCTGGACGAACGCGCGCGGCTGAGGTAGGCTCGGCCGCCCGCTGCGCCGCACCGGTGCGCAGCTCCTGCTCCTTGTCATGACCGCCCCCATCCGACGCCGAACGCGCGCCCGCGAGATCGCCATGCAGGCGCTGTTCCAGTTCGACGTGCGCGGGCGCGACTACGCCGGCGGCGACGAGGCGACCCCGTCGGCGCAGACGTCGCCGGAGAGCGCGAGCGAAGCGCAGCGGATCGAGGCGGTCTGCCGCGCCGAGCTGCGCCGCGACGAAGGCGACGAGAGCAACTCCGAGGAGCGGCGCGGCCCGGACCGACGGAAGCTGAACGCGGCGGAGCGCGAGGTCCTGCAGTTCGCGGCCAAGCTGGTGCAGGGCACCCTCGAGCACCGCGACGAGATCGACGCCCGGCTGCAGTCGGTGACGCGGAACTGGGACCTCCGCCGCATGGCGGTGGTCGACCGGAACGTGCTCCGCATGGCCGTCTACGAGCTGATGTGGTGCGACGACGTCCCGCACAAGGTCGCGATCAACGAGGCGATCGAGATCGGCAAGAAGTTCTCGACCGCCAACTCGGGCGGCTTCGTCAACGGCATCCTCGACCGGATCCGGATCGACCTCGCGCGCGCCGACGCCGACGACGCCGCCAGCGGGAGCCGCTGAGCGCGCCGCGCCGACGCGCCTTTTTGATTGTGGGACGCGGCGACGCGCCCGACACTCGCGCGCGATGGTCTTCGGCAAGCTCCTCGGCGCCCTCAAGAAAACCCGCGCGGTCCTGGCGACCGGGCTGTCCCGGCTGTTCACGGGGCGGCAGCTCGACGACGGGTTCCTCGAAGAGCTAGAGGAGGTGCTCTACAACAGCGACCTCGGCCCGCTCGGCACCCGCATCGTCGACGAGCTCAAGGAGTCGTACCGACGGCGCGAAGTGCAGAGCGTCGAGCAGGTGCCCGCGTTCCTGCGCGCCCGGCTCCAGGAGATGATGGCCGGCTGCGAGGGACAGCTGGCGCGAGCCGCCGAGGGCCCGACGGTGATCCTGGTGGTCGGCGTCAACGGCGCAGGCAAGACGACCTCGATCGCCAAGCTCGCCAACCACCTCAAGCAGCAGGGCCACTCCGTCCTGCTGGGCGCCGGCGACACGTTCCGCGCCGCGGCCGTCGAGCAGCTGACGCTCTGGTCCGAGCGGCTCGGCATCGAGATCGTCAAGCAGGGCTCGGGCGCCGACCCGGCCGCGGTGGCCTTCGACGCGACCGCGGCCGCGATCGCGCGCAAGGTCGACTACCTGATCCTGGACACCGCGGGGCGCCTGCACACCCAGAAGAACCTGATGACCGAGCTCGAGAAGATCGTTCGGGTCGTCCAGAAGCAGCTGCCCGACGCCCCCCACGAGACGCTGCTCGTGCTCGACGGCACCACGGGCCAGAACGCGATCCGGCAGGCGGGCGAGTTCGCCAAGTCCGCGCCGGTCTCCGGCCTGATCCTCGCCAAGATGGACGGCACCGCCAAGGGCGGCGCGCTGTTCGGCATCCGCGACGTCCTGCCGGTGCCGGTCCAGTTCCTCGGCGTCGGCGAGGGCATCGACGACCTCGAGAAGTTCGTCGCCCAGGACTACGTCGACGCGATCCTGAGGTTCGACGAGTCGGCGAGCGCATGACCGAGCCCGCCGGAGCCCCCGCCCGCTGCCCGCCGTGGCTCGCGTGGGTGGTCCTCGGCGCGTTGACGCTGCCCTTCCACCCGCTGTGGGTCGACTTCGAGCAGGTGCGCAGGGGGCTGCTCCTGGCCCTGACGGGCGGGCTGCTCTGCGCGCTGCCCGGCCTCCTCCGCGTCCGCGGCGACGTCGCCGGCGTGGCCTTCGTCGGGGCGCTCGCGCTCACGGCCGCCGGACACGGGCTCGAACGATGGCTCGCCGCCGACGCGACCGCCACGAGCTCGTTCCAGCCCTGGGAGGCGGCCTATCGGGTCGCCCACTGGTTCGCGCTGCTGACGATCGCCCGGCTCGGCGCGCGGACGGGCGCGCGCGCCCTGGTCGCGCCGGTCGCGACCCTGCTCCTCGCCACCAGCGCCTTCGGCCTGCTGCAGCGGCTCGGCCTCGTCGAGATTGCGGGCTACGGCGTCGAGCGCGAGCCCGTCTCGACGCTCGGCAACCTGAACGTCGCGTCCGAGTGGACCGCGGTCGCGGCCGCCGCGACGGCCGCGCTGCTGCCGAACGCGACCGGGCGGCGCCGGTGGCTGCCGATCGCGGCGCTGCTGGTCGCCGGCGCCTACCTGGTCGTCAACCCGTCCCGCTCGGGCAAGGTGGCCGCGGTCGGC
>JBMHDP010000435.1:0-20276 GCA_049889335.1 Planctomycetota bacterium | reverse complement strand
TCGACGCCCGCGCGGCCGTCCTCGCCGAGCATCGCGCGCGCCCACACGGCGCGGGCTTTGACGTAGTCGTTGTCGAACGACTGGTCGACCCAGTCGACCAGCGTCGCCGCTTCGTCGCCGCGCTCCAGCACGCGCTGCAGGCCCACGAACCGCACGTTGACAGCCGGGCTCGACAACGCCCACGCCGGCCACAGCGGGTGGTCGACCGCGGGCGCGGAGGCCTGCGGCTCGAACCCCGGCGGCGCGACCCGGTAGATCGCGCCTGAGCGCGTGTCGTCGAGCGTCTGGTGGCCGCCGACGCGGCCGTCGAACCAGTCGGCGACGTAGATCGCGCCGTCGCTCCCGACGCAGACGTCCGAGGGTCGGAACTGCGTGTGCAGCTGGCCGTCCCAGCGCCCCCCGGTGAAGTCCGAGCCGACGAACTTGTGCTCGCGGTTGGTCGTCAGGAAGTCGAACCGCTCGAGCCCGAAGCTGGCGCCGCTGCGCGCGGGGAAGTAGCCGAACACCGTGTTGCGGCCCGGCTCGCAGGTCAGCAGCAGGCCGCGCCACTTGGGGTCGAGCGCGCCGTTCTCGTAGAAGGCGACGCCCGTCGGCGAGCCGCCGCCGTAGACGTCGCCGGCGGGCATCGTGCCGGGGTCCTCCTGGCGCCACTCGGCGACCTGCGTGCTCTGGCCCCGGCGCTGGTCGGCGCGCCACGACCGCTGGCCGTCGCGCGACGAGAAGCCGGCGTTGCCGTACTCGAGCACGTGCGTCACGCGGCACGCCGGCGGGTCGTCGTTGTCGCTCTGGAACACGTCGCCGAACGACGTGATCGCCTGCTCGTAGCTGTTGCGGTAGTTGTGGCCGATGATCTCCACGTCGCTGCCGTCGGGCCGCATCCGCGCGGTGAAGCCGCCGACGTAGACGTGGCCGTCGTCGCTGGCGGTGCCGGCGACGCGTCTAGGGTCCATGTAGGAGCTGGTGATGCGGAACGTGTAGCCCGAGCGGTCAGTGAACACCGCGCCGCAGTTGCCGCTGTTCCAGTACCAGCGGCCGTCGGGGCCGCCCGTCACCGAGTGCAGGCTGTGGTCGTGGTTGCGCCCCTGGAAGCCCGCCAGCCGCACCTCGCGGGTGTCGACCGCGGGGTCGAACTTCCCGTCGCGGTCGACGTCAGTGTAGACCAGCAGCTCGGGCGGCTGCGAGACGACGACCACGTCGTCGAAGACCGCGATCCCGAGCGGCGAGACGAGGGCGGGCTCCTGCACGAACACCGTGCTGGTCTCCGCCACGCCGTCCTTGTCCTTGTCCTCGAGCACGACCACGCGGTCGCCCTCGGGCCGGCGCCGCGCCTTGCCGCGGTAGTTGACGCCCTCGGTCACCCAGATCCGGCCGAGGTGATCGACGTCCATGTTGGTCGGGTTCTCCAGCAGCGGCGCCTTCGCCCAGAGCGTCACCTCGAGGCCTTCGGGCGCGTCGAAGGCGTCGACCGGGACGTGCGTGGGCGCCTGCGCGAGCAGCGCAGAGGCTGCCGCAGGGATCGTGAACGCGCGGAGCTTTGCAGCCATGGACGCGCAGCGTAGCGAAACAGCCGCCGGCGCGGGCAAAACGGCGCCCTCGGCGCGGCCGACGCGCCTCGGGATGGTGTAGGGTTCTGCACCGCCGCCATGACCGTCGCTCCCGCCCAAGTCGGCCGCTCGCCCGCGCAGAGCCGCGCCTTGTGGATCGGGGTGATCGCGCTCGTCGCGGCGGCCGTCGGGATCGCGGCGGCGCTCGCGTGGACCTGCGACGACGCCTACATCGCGTTCCGGTACGTCTCCAACGCGCGCGACGGCCACGGGCTGGTCTGGAACCGCGCGCCGTTCGAGCCGGTCGAGGGCTACACGTGCTACGCCTGGGTGATGCTGCTCTGGGCGGTCTGGGAGGTCTTGGGCGTCGCGCCGCCGGAGGCGGCCCACCCGCTCTCGATCGGCTTCGGCGTCGGGCTGGTGGCGGCCACCGCGGCGGCGGCTGCGCGGGTCGCCGACCGGCAGCATCGGCGGTTGCCTGCCGGCACGGTGCTGGTCGCGGTCGCCTGCGTCGCCCTGAACCGCACGTCGCTCAACTGGTTCACGAGCGGCCTCGAGACCGCCCTGTTCAACCTCGCGTTCGTCAGCTGGGTCTTCGTCGCCTTCCGCGGAGACGCCGGGCGCTCGGGTCGGCGGCTCGTGGTGTGGGCGCTGTGGGCGGCCGTGGCGGCGTTGACCCGTCCCGACGGCCTGCTGCTCGTCGCCGCGACCGCGACGGCCGCGCTCGTCGGGGCCGTTCGCGGGGACCGGCCGTGGCGGGCGACCTTCGCCGCGCTGGCGCCGCTGCTCGCGGTGATCGCGCACGTGGCCTGGCGCCGCGTCACCTACGGGGAGTGGCTGCCCAACACCTACTACGCGAAGGTCACGACGCCGTGGCCCGAGGCGGGGCTGCGCTACCTGGTCTGCTTCGCGGTCGAGCAGGGCGCGTGGCTGTGGCCGCTGGTGTTCGCGCCGTGGGCGGTCCTGGCGCTCGCCCGCGCCGGAGGTGCTGCGGCGCGCGGCCTGCTGGCGCGGCTCCCGGCCGTCGCGGCCGCGTGCGCCGTGCTCTTCCACGTCGGCTACTACTGCCTCCGGGTCGGCGGCGACCCGTTCGAGTACCGGGTGCTCAGCTACCTGGTTCCGCTCGGCGCCGTCGGGGTGCTGGCGGCGGCGGCCCAGCTGCCTGGCGGCGCGCGCGCCGCGACGGCCGCCGCCTGGTCGATGTTCGTCGCCGGCCTCGTCGGGTGGGGGCACCTCTACTACCACCGGCCGTCGGTGCTGCCGTTCTACCAGCCGATCGCGGCCGAGGTGCCGGCGCTGTTCCGGCCGCTGGCACGCTGGCATGACCGGCAGATGGCCTGGCTCAAGCCGCAGGTGCTGTGCGGCCGCCCGCGCGTGCACGCGCTGTGGCTCGAAGAGGCGCGCGCGCGTCTGCCGCGCCGACAGCGCACGACGTTCGACGAAGCCGACGTCCCGGTGATGCGCGAACGCGGGGTCGGTCTGCCGGGCTGGACGCTGCCCGACGTCGCGGTGCTCGACGAGCACGGCCTCAACGACTGGGTGGTCGCGCGCAGCCCCAAGGGCGGCGCGCAGACGTTCCCGGTGTCTGCCGCGCAGCTCCAGGCCGTCTTCGCTCCGCTCCCCCTCGACGCCGCCGGCCGTTACCCGCGCGCGGACATGGTCGGGGCGCTGGCCGCGGTCGGGGACCCGGCGATGGCCGCGGGCCTCGTCGACTTCCTGCTGCTGCAGCTCGCGCCGTCCGGCGCGGAGGCGCTCGCGCCTTCGGAGCTCGCCGAGCTCGACGGGCTGCTGCAGGGCCTGCGCTTCATGGCGCACGAGCGGCTGCCGCCGCCGGGTTACCTCGAAGACTTCGCGCCCAACGTCCAGGTGCAGCGCGGCGAGGTGTCGGTCACACCCCGGCAGCAGCCGCTGTCTGCAGCGCGGATCCGAGCGCTCGAGGCAGCCTGGCGGGAGCGGACGCTGCGGCGCAAGCCGGACTGACCTGCTGCTCGCATCCTCAGCGCGCGCGAGCGCGAACGCTCGTCTGTGACGAGCGACGTGCTGACATCGGCAGGCGGCGGGCTCGCCTGCGCGGCGGGCGGCTTCGTCATCGACCCGATGAGGCCGACCGAGACGTCGGTCGTCACCCACGCGCACGCCGACCACGCGCGGCCCGGCGCCAAGGTCGTGCACTGCTCCGAAGAAGGGGCGCTGGTGACGCGCCGGCGCGTCGGCGACGCCGCGACGATCGTCACGCACGCGTGGGGCGCGCCGTTCCGGCTCGGCGACGCGGTGGTCTCCCTGCACCCCGCCGGGCACATCCGCGGCTCGGCCCAGGTGCGCGTCGAGGTCGACGGAGAGGTCTGGGTGGTCTCCGGCGACTACAAGCGCGAGTCCGACCCGACGTGCACGCCGTTCGAGGTGGTGCCGTGCGACGTGTTCCTGACCGAGGCGACCTTCGCGCTGCCGATCTACCGCTGGCTGCCGACCGAGCAGGTGGTGGAGCAGGTCTTCGGGTGGTGGCAGGAGAACGCCGCGGCGGGTCGCTGCTCGATGCTGTTCTGCTACGCGCTCGGCAAGGCGCAGCGCCTGCTGGCCGGGCTGCGGGCGCACACCGACCGGCCGGTGTTCGCGCACGGCGCGGTCGCGCCGTTGACCGACGCCTACCGCGAGGACGGCGTCGAGATGCTGCCGACGCTGCCGGTCGGCGAGCACAAGGGCAGCTTCGCAGGCGAGCTGGTGGTCGCGCCGCCGTCGGCGAGCCGCACGCCGTGGATGCGACGCTTCGGCGCGATGCAGACGGGCTTCGCGAGCGGCTGGATGCGCGTGCGCGGGCGTCGACGGGGACGCGGCTGGGACCGCGGCTTCGTGCTGTCGGACCACGCGGACTGGCCGGGCATCGTCGAGACCGTCACGGCGACCGGCGCGCGCCGGGTGCTGGCGCACCACGGCCGCACGGACCTGCTGGTGGACTACCTGCGCGCGCGCGGCGTCGACGCGGCGCCGCTGGCCGACGGCCGCGCGCAGCGCGAGATGGAGGAGGAGTAGCCAGATGCGCCGCTTCGCCGAGCTGTACGACCGCCTGGACCGCACCAACTCGACCAACGACAAGGTCGCCGCCATCTTCGCCTACCTCGAGGACGCGCCGGCCGAGGACGCGGCCTGGGCGGTCTACTTCCTGTCCGGGGAGCGGCTGCGCGCGCCGGTCAAGGTGCGCGAGATGACGGCGTGGGCCTGCGCCTCGATCGGCGTCGACGGGCCGACCTTCGAGGTCTGCTACGAGGAGGTCGGGGACCGCGCCGAGACGCTCGCGCTGCTGCTCGAGGCTGCGCCCAATCGCCGCGTGGCGACGCCGTGGGACCCGCCGCTGCACGAAGCGGTCTCGTTCGTCCGGAGTCTCCGCGACCTGGAGGCCGAGGAGCAGCGCGCGGCGCTGCAGGAGCGCTGGGCCGGTCTGCACCTGCGCGAGCTGTTCGTGCTCAACAAGCTGATCACAGGTGGCTTCCGCGTCGGCGTCTCCAAGCGGCTGCTGGTCCGCGCGCTCGCGCAATGGTCGGGCGTCGACAAGGCGGTGCTGTTCCACCGCATGATGGGAGCGCCGGTCGACTCCGCGGCGCGGTTCGTCGCGCTCTTCGACGAGGACCCGCGCGACGCCGATCTCGCGCGCCCCTACCCGTTCTTCCTGGCGTCGCCGGTCGAGGGCGGGCCCGAGGGGCTGGGGGACATCGGCGCGTGGCAGGCCGAGTGGAAGTGGGACGGGATCCGCGGCCAGCTGATCGCCCGCGGCGGTGAGGTGGCGCTCTGGTCGCGCGGAGAAGAGCTCGTCACGGACACCTTCCCGGACCTCGCGGCGCAGGCCAAGCGCCTCCCCGACGGGACCGCGCTGGACGGGGAGATCCTGGCGTGGCGGGACGGTCAGCCGATGCCGTTCGCGAGCCTCCAGCGCCGGCTCGGCCGCAAGCGCGTCGGCAAGAAGACGCTCGCGGACTTCCCCTGCACCTTCCTCTGCTATGACGCGCTCGAGGCGGCCGGCGTGGACGTGCGCGCGCGTCCGCTGCGTGAGCGTCGCGCGCTGCTGGAGGAGCTGGCAGCCGCGGCCGACCTGCCCGTCTCGGAGCGCGTTACGGCGGCGAGCTGGACGGAGCTGGCGGACGTTCGCGGCGAGAGCCGCGCGCGCGGCGTCGAAGGCATGATGCTCAAGCGCCTCGACAGCCCGTACCGGACCGGGCGCGTGCGCGGCGACTGGTGGAAGTGGAAGGTCGCGCCGCTGGAGCTCGACGCCGTGCTCGTCTACGCCCAGCCCGGGCACGGCCGGCGCGCGGGGCTGCACACCGACTACACGTTCGCGGTGTGGCGTGACGACGAGCTGGTGCCGGTCGCCAAGGCCTACACCGGGCTCGACAACGCCGAGATCCGCGAGCTCGACGCGTGGATCCGGCGTAACACCACCGACAAGTTCGGGCCGGTGCGTCAGGTCGAGGCGGCGCACGTGTTCGAGCTGCACTTCGATTCGGCGCAGCGTTCAGCGCGCCACAAGAGCGGCGTCGCGCTGCGCTTCCCCCGGATCGCGCGGTGGCGGCGGGAGCGCGCGCCGGCCTCGGCCAACACCCTGGCGGACGTCCTGGGCATGATCGACGGGGGCCAGGGTGACTGACGCAGGCGCGCACCTCGAGCGGCTGCGCGGCTGGATGCGTGACCAGGGCTGGCAGCCGCAGCCGCACCAGGAGGAGGCGTGGCAGGCGCGCCTCGACGGCCGCGACGGGCTCGTCTGCGTGCCGACCGGCACGGGCAAGACCTACGCGGCCTACTTCGGCGCGCTCGCGCTGGCGCTCGCCGACGCCGAGGCGTGCCGCAAGGGGCTCTGTGTGCTCTGGGTCACGCCGCTCCGCGCGATGGCGCGGGACATCGAGGCGGCGCTGCAGCGCCCGGTCGATGAGCTCGGGCTGCCGGTGCGCGTCGCTTCGCGCATCGGCGACACGTCGGCGTATCGCAAGCGCAAGCTGCGCGAACGCATGCCGACCGTGCTGCTGACCACGCCGGAGTCGTTGAGCATCCTGCTGAGCTACGAGGACGCCGCGGAGAAGTTCGCGCGGGTGCAGACCGTGGTCGTCGACGAGTGGCACGAGCTGGTCGGCAGCAAGCGCGGCACGCAGACCGAGCTCGCGCTGGCGCGCATGCGCGGCATGTCGCCAGGGCTGCGCACGTGGGCGCTCTCGGCGACCCTGGGCAACGTCGAGGAGCTGGCGCGCGCCGCCGCCGGAGTGACCGAGTCCGCGCCTGCGGTCGTGCGCTCGGACGCGCGCGCCGACGTCGTGGTCGACTCGGTGCTCGGGGACCCTGGGACGCAGCTGCCGTGGTTCGGCTTCTTGGGCGGCGCGATGTTCGACGCGGTGGTCGAAGCGCTCGACCCGGCGCGGTCGACGCTGCTGTTCACCAACACCCGGCACCAGGCCGAGCGCTGGTACCGGGCCCTGCTGGAGCGCCGGCCGGAGTGGTTCGAGCAGCTGGCGCTGCACCACGGCAGCATCGAGGCCGAAGAGCGGGCGCGCATCGAGGCCGGGCTCAACAGCGGCCGCGTCACCCTCGTGGTCTGCACCAGCTCGCTCGACCTCGGGGTGGACTTCGCGCCGGTCGAGCGCGTCGTGCAGATCGGCTCGGCGCGCGGCGTCGCGCAGCTGCTGCAGCGCGCGGGCCGCTCAGGCCACCGCCCGGGCGCGCGCAGCGAGGTGTGGATGGTGCCGACGCACGCGATGCAGCTGCTCGAGATCGAGGCGCTGCGGCGCGCGCTGGAGACCGGCGAGGTCGAGGCGAAGCGGCCGCTCGTCGGCGCGCTCGACGTGCTGGCCCAGCACCTCGTCACCTGCGCGGTCGGCGGCGGCTTCTGCCCGGACGACCTCTACCAGGAGATCAACCGGACCGCCGCCTACCGCGGGCTCGACCGAGAGACCTTCGACCGCGTGCTGACCTTCGTCGAGGCGGGCGGCGAGGCGCTCGCGGCCTACCCCAGGTTCCACCGCGTCACGCGCGCCGCGGGGCGGGTCGTCGTGGTCGACCAGGCGGCGGGCAGGGCGCACCGCATGGCCATCGGCACGATCACCCAGGACAGCTCCATGCGCGTGCGCTACCTCAACGGCGGCAGTCTCGGCATGGTCGAGGAGCGCTTCGTCAGCCGCGTGCGCCCGGGCGAGCGGTTCGTGTTCGCGGGACGGGTGCTCGAGCTGGTGTCGATCCGCGACATGGACGTGCGCGTGCGGGCGGCGCGCGGGAGCACCGACCACGTGCCGAAGTGGACCGGCGGCCGGCTGCCGCTCTCCGACTCGCTGGCCGGCGCCACCGAGCGGCTCTTCGGCGAGCTGCGCGACGCGATCGCTGCGGGCCAGGAGCTCGCGCGCTTCGGCGCGGAGATCGCGCGCGCCGCCGAGCTGCTGCACAGGCAGGCCGGGGTCTCACAGCTCCCCGGTCGGCGCGTGCTCGCCGAGTTGACGGAGACGCGCGAGGGGTCGCACCTGTTCTTGTTCCCGTTCGGCGGGCAGCTCGCCAACGAAGGGCTCGCGGCGCTGCTGGCCGCGCGACTCGGCGCGGTCGGCGAGGTGACGTTCGCGCTCTCGGCCAACGACTACGGCCTGGAGCTGATGGCGGCGGGCGGCTTCGACTTCGGCGCGCGGCTGGCAGACGCCTCGCTGTGGTCGGTCGCGCGCCTCGACGAGGACGCGGTCGACGCGGTCAACGGCGCCGAGCTCGGCCGGCGGCAGTTCCGCGAGATCGCGCGCGTCGCGGGGCTGGTGCAGGAGGGCTTCGGTCGGTTCCGCAAGGGCGCGCGGCAGCTGCAGACGTCGGCGGGGCTGCTCTACGACGTCTTCGCGCAGCACGAGCCCGACCACATGCTGCTGGCGCAGGCCCGCCGTGAGGTCCTGCAGCGGCACTTCGACCGGGACCGCCTCGCGTCGGCGCTGCGGCGGATCGCCGCGGAGGGGCTGGAGGTCGTGCGCACCGAGCAGCCGTCCCCGCTGGCCTTCCCGCTGCTGCTCAACCGGGTCGAGGCGCGGATCTCCACGGAGAGCGAGCTGCGCCGCGTGGAGCGCATCAAGGCCCAGTGGCTGGAGCAGGTGGAGGCGTGAACATCACGTGGCGCGGCGAGCCCCTGCAGCTCCGCCCGGAGCGCGGCGTCTACCTGCCTGCGCGCGGCGCGCTGCTGGTCGCGGACGTGCACGTCGGCAAGGCCGAGGCGTTCCAGCGGCGCGGCGTGCCGGTGCCGTCGGGCGTCGGCGACGCGGACCTCGACCGGCTCTCGTCGCTGCTGGACGCGTGCGCCGCGCGTTCGCTGTGGGTGCTGGGCGACCTGGTGCACGACCGCGACGCGCTCGACACGGACGGGCTGGACCGGCTCCGGGCGCGCCACGCTGGCGTCGACTTCCACGTCGTCCGCGGCAACCACGACCGCCACCTCGAAGAGCTGCCGCCGGCGTGGGGATTCGAGGTCCACGCGTCGACGGCGGCGCTCGGACCGTTCGCGCTGCGGCACGAACCCGAGGGCGGCGACGGCGACCCCTACACCCTCTGCGGCCATCTGCACCCGATGACGAAGCTGCGCGGCGCGGGCGATCAGCTGTTGCTGCCCTGCTTCCAGTTCGGTCCGCGGATCGGGCTGCTGCCTGCGTTCACCTCGTGGTCGAGCGGCGTCCGCGTCGAGCCGCAGGACGGCGAGACCTACGTCATCGCAGGCGACGCGGTCGTCGCCGTTTGAACCCCGCCGTCGACGGCGGTTCCGTCGCGGCGCGCGCTGCGGCAAGATGGAGGCATGATCCGACGCCTCGTCTGGACCACCGCCGGCGTCGTCGCCTGGCTCTCGCTCGGCTTCGCGTGCAGCGGCGAGGAGCGTCAGGTCGCGGCCGCGGGAACCGACGCGGTCCAGCGTCAAGGGTGCGGTCGCCGCATCGTCGAGCCTTCGCCGCAGCGGGTCGTTGACGTGGACGACCCGGGCGCGGCCGACAACGCGTGCCTGACGTGCCACGAGGGCATCGAGGCGATCCGCAACCCGGACTCCGGCATGTTCCTGGCGATCCTGGACCACGCGGAGACCGCCGGGCACGAGAACCGCTGCGTCGTCTGCCACGGCGGCGACGTCGACGCGCGGGCGACCCCGGACATGGAGCGCGACTCGGCCGAGTGGCTCGCGGTCGCCGAGCGCGCGCACGCGGGCACGCCTGCCTACTACCAGGACCACAAGGGCCCGAAGGGCTTCTACCCTGACCCGGGCAGCCCGTGGATCAACGAGCACACGTGCGGCGTGTGCCACGAGTGGCAGGTCCGCACGCAGTGGCAGAGCCTGATGATGACCGAGGCGGGCAAGATCCAGGGCACGCTCTGGGGCTTCGGCGGGCTCAGCGGCTACCAGCACCAGTACGGCAACTACGACGTCGCGACCCTGCCGATCGAGCAGCGCGTCGGCAGCGACGACCACCACGCCTACATGCGCGCCCTGATGGAGAAGGAGCCGCAGGTGTTCCTCGAGGCGATGAAGGAGCTGCCGAAGGCGCCGACGCCCGCGCAGGTCGAGGACGACCCGCGGCTCGCGGCGTTCACCTACCTGCGCGGGGAGTGTCAACGCTGTCACCTCGCCGTCGGCGGCGCGCAGCGCCACGGCGACTACCGCGGCCTCGGCTGCAGCGCGTGTCACGTCCCCTACGCGAACAGCGGCGTGCACCAGGGCGGCGACCCGACCCAGTCGAAGGCGCCGGGCAAGCCGCTGGTCCACTCGATCCAGGGCGGCGTCGGCGCCCCGGTGACCGCGAACGGCCACACCTGGACCGGGATCCCGGTCGAGACGTGCACGACGTGCCACAACCGCGGTCGCAGGATCGGGGTCTCGTACCAGGGGCTGATGGAGACGCCCTACCCGTCTCCGTGGGGGGCTGACGGCGCGGAGCAGCAGAAGCTGCACGGCAAGCACTACCGACGGCTGCACGCCGACCTGCACGCCGAAAAGGGCTTCTTGTGTCAGGACTGCCACACCTCGATCGACGTGCACAGCTCCGGCCAGCTGATCGGCGCGATCACGGCGGCCGTCGAGGTCGAGTGCTCGGACTGCCACGGGACGCCGACGGCGTTCCCCTGGGAGCTGCCGCTGGGGGCGATGGACGAATACGACGAGGCGCCCGCGCGCGGCGCGCCCCGCGGGACCGACGAGGCGCTGCCCGCCTACCTCGACGCGAGCGATCACCCCGAGCCCGGGGACGGCTACCTGCGGACCGCGAGGGGCAACCCGTTCGGCAACGTGGTCCGCCACGGGGACAACGTGCGCGTGCACCTCGCCAGCGGCGCCGTGCACGAGTTGATCCCGCTGAAGGGCATGGTCGAGCAGGACCTCCTCTCCAAGAAGGCGCGCGTCGCGATGGTCGACGTCGGTCGGCACATGGAGCGCATGGAGTGCTACGCGTGCCACGCGACCTGGGCGCCGCAGTGCTACGGCTGTCACGTCAAGATCGACTACTCCTCGTCGGACAACCCGGTGGACTGGGTCGCGGTCGGTCACGACCACCTCGCCGACGGCACGACCTGTGAGTTCACGGAGCGCGCGGACGCCCACCGGATCCCGGGCAAGATCTCCGAGCTGCGCGCGTACCTGCGCTGGGAGGACCCGGCGCTCGCCGTTAACGGCGAGGGGCGGATCGCGCCCGCTGTCCCGGGCTGTCAGACGACCGCGACCGTGCTCGGACCGGACGGCGCGCCGCTCGTCGAGAACGCGGCGTTCCGGATCCCGAACGTCGAAGGCGCGGGCCCCGAAGGGCAGGTCGGCGTCGACCACGCGCCGCTGCAGCCGCACACCACGCGGCGCGAGGCGCGCAGCTGCGAGAGCTGCCACGGCAACCCGAAGGCCGCGGGATACGGCATCGACGGCGGCAAGAACGACGTCGACCCGTCGCTGAGCTACTTCGTCGACCTGATGGACGGCGACGGCGCGCTGCTGGTGGACGACGCGGAGCCGCAGGCGAGGAAGACCGAAGGCCTGCGCGCGGACTGGTCCCGCTTCGTCACCGAGGACGGCGAGCAGCTGCAGACCGTCGGCCACCACCTGTCGGGTTCGCGGCCGCTGAACGCGCGGGAGCGCGCGCGGCTCGAGCGCGAGGGGACGTGCGTCGCGTGCCACCAGACGCTGCCTGCGGGGGACCTCGCGGTCTCCGCGATGCACCACGTCGGGGAGATGCTGGGCGCGGTGCCGGTCGACGCCGAGGAGCACGCCACCCTGGTGCACAAGATCGTCCGGATCGCGGCCTGGGCGCAGCTGGCGGTCGGCGCATTGGCGGTGGGCGCGGCCGCGCTGCTGGCGCGCGCGTGGCGACGGCGGCGGCGCGCCGCGTGAGCCGGCGCAGGGCGCCCGCTCAGCCCTCGACCTGGTGCACGTGCAGCTCCTGCTGCGGGAACGGGATGTTGAGCCCCTCGGCGTCGAAGCGCTCCTTGACGGCGCGGGTCACGTCCCACTTCACGTCCCAGTAGTCTCCCGCGTCGGCCCAGGGGCGGACGACGAAGTTGACCGAGGAGTCCGCGAGCTCGTGGACCCGGACGACCGGCTCGGGCTCGGCGTGCACCTTGGGGTGCGCTCGGACGATCTCCTCGAGCACTCGCTGGGCCTTCTGCAGGTCGTCTCCGTAGCCGCATCCGAAGACCATGTCGACGCGTCGGGTCGTCTGGCCCGTGACGTTGGTGATCACGTCGCCCCAGATCGAGTTGTTGGGGATCACCACGCGCTGGTTGTCGGCGAGCTTCAGCGTCGTCGACACCAGCGTCATCGCGGCCACCGTGCCGGTCGTGCCGGCGACGGTCACCAGGTCGCCGAGGTCGTAGGGTCGGTAGATCAGGATCATCAGCCCGGAGGCGAAGTTGGACAGCGTGCCCTGCAGCGCGAAGCCGATCACGAAGCCTGCGGCGCCGAGCGCGGCGACGAACGGCGTGATGTCGATGCCCAGCATCGACAGCGCGATCACGACGCCGATGAAGAAGACCACGCGGCGCGCGACGTTGGAGAAGAAGTCCCGCAGCAGGTCGCTGCTCCCCCGCATCTTCTGCAGCGCCTTGTGCACGACGCCGGCGACCACGGCGCTCACGATGCGGGCCACGAGCAGGGTCAGCAGGAACAGGCCGAGGTTGACCGCGAAGCGCACGCCGCCCTCCGGGCTCTTCGCCCACTCGACGGCGAAGCCGAACATCCCGCCGACGTCGGCGATCTCCGGGCTGGTCGACGCGGCGACGTAGCGGTCGAACTCGTCGGCGTCGCCGCCCAGCGCGGTCAGCGCGGTCGTCACCAGGGTCAACCGCGTCACCAGCGCCGACTGCTCGAGGGTCAGCGCGAGGACCTCGTCGTCGGGAGCGGCCGCGATCTCCCGGTTCTTGGCCGCCAGCAGCTGCATCCAGGCGCGCGCTTCGACCAGCGCCTCGTCCTTGGTCAGCGGCTTGACGACCTTGTGCAGCGCCGCGAGCTCGATCTTGGGGTCGTCGGCGGTCCGGGCGGTGTCATCCTGGCTGCGGAGGGCCCCGAGCAGCAGCAGGAGCGGGAGGAGCGGAGAGAGCAGGCGGGTCACGGCGGCGGGCATGAGGTGGTCCTTGTCGTCCGCGGCGCAGCGCGGCCCCGGAGCATGGCGACCCGAGCGGCCGCTGCCAACGCTGTAACGGGGCGTGGCGTCAGCGCAGCGCGCGGAGCGCGACGTCGAGCTCGGCGACCAGCCGCTCGCACGCAGGGGCGTCGAAGGTCATCGGCGGCCGGATCTTGAGCACGTTGTCGTGCGGCCCGTCGGTGCCGATCAGCACGCGCTGGGCGCGCAGGCGGTTCTTGACAGCGGCGGCCTGCGCGCGGGCCGGACGCTCGGTGTCCGGCTCGACCAGCTCGACGCCGAGGAAGAACCCGCGGCCGCGCACGTCGCCGATGCAGGTGTGCTGCTCCTGCAGCGCGCGGAGGGCCGCCAGCAGCCGACCCCCGACGACGCGGGCGTTCTCGGCGAGGCCCTCGTCCGCGAGCACGTCGAGCACGGCGTTGCCCGCGGCCATGGCGACCGTGCTGCCGCCGAACGTGCTGAAGAACTCGGGACCGTCGGCGAAGGACTCGGCGACGGCGCGGGTCGTGACGACGGCGCCGAGCGGGAAGCCGTTGCCCAGCGGCTTGCCGAGCACGAGCAGGTCCGGCACGACCCCGTGCCGCTCGAAGCCGAACGCGTGGTCGCCGGTGCGCCAGAGCCCTGTCTGCACGTCGTCGGCGATGCACAGGCCGCCCGCCGCGCGGGTGGCGTCGTAGGCGGCCTGCAGGAAGCCGTCGGGGAGCTCGAGCTGGCCGCCGACGCTGGGCAGGCACTCGCAGAGATACGCCGCGATGCCGCCGCGCGCCTCCTGCGCGGCGGCGATCTCCGCGCGGACCTGCTGTCCGTATCGGCGGGGCGCGTCCTCGCCACGGTGCTCGCCGCGGACGACGTCGGGCTGCGCGGTCACGTGCACCCATTCGGGCTGCGGCGGCGCGCCCGCCTGCCGGAACTTGTACGGGCTCAGCTCCATCGTCGCGGTCGTGTGCCCGTGGTAGCCGTGGTCCATGACGCACACATCCAGTCGACCGGTGTGTCTCCGCGCGAGGCGCAGCGCGAGCTCGTTGGCCTCGCTGCCCGACGGCGTGAAGAAGAACACCTCGAGCGGGTCGGGCAGCAGCGCGCGCAGCCGTTCGGCGTAGCGCTGCATCTCGCCGTGCAGGTAGCGCGTGTTGGTCGCGAGCTTGGCGGTCTGCTCGGCGACCGCGCGCGCGACGCGCGGGTGGGCGTGGCCGACGTGCGGGACGTTGTTGTAGGCGTCCAGGTAGCGTCGCCCGTAGCTGTCGAACAGCTGGTGCCGCCAGCCCCGGACGAGCGTCAGGGGGCGGTCGTAGCTGGTCTTGAGGTTGCGCGCGAAGCGGGCCTCGCGGCCGGACGTGAGCTCTGCGTGGGGGTCGCGCCACGCCGCGCGGTCGTCCGGCAGCCCGAGCAGCGCAGAGGGGTCGGGGTAGACCTCGTGGTGGGAGGCGAGGTCGTCGGGGTCCGCGACGCCGCGCGGCACGGGCGGCAGCGTGCGAGGATCCGCGGCGAGCACCTGCAGGTGCAGATGGGGCGGCCAGCCGCCGTTGACGGCGGGCTCACCCAGCGTCGCGAACACGTCGCCGGCCTCCAGCCGCTGCCCCGGCACGAGGGCCTCCAGGCTGGCCGGGTCGAGGTGCCCGTAGAGGGTCCCGAACGCGTCCCCCGCCGGCGTCCGGTGCCGCAGCACGACGAGGCCTCCGTAGTCGAGGTGCCCCTCGCAGACGTCGACGTCGTGCACGACCGCGTCGAGCGGGGTCGCGACGTCGGCGCCCGCCGGCGCGAACACGTCGACGCCCAGGTGCACCGTGCGGCGCGGTCCGGTCGGTGCGTCGTCGCCGAACGCCGCGTCGGTGTAGATGGGGCGCGGCTCGCCGTAGCGCCCGAGCGCGAGGTCCGCGCCGCGCTCGCGCTGCGCCGCCTCGATGCGCGCCGCCGCGCTCGCGGCGTCGAACCGTGTCGGATCGTCACCGCCCGTGACGGAGTCGAACGAGAGGTCGAGTACGGCCGCGCGGTCGAGCTCACCGACGGTCGGCAGGATCGCGGGGAGCGCGCCGCGGCGATCTTCGAGGTAGCCGCGGACGCGACCGGGGGCCGCGGGAGGGCGCCAGCCGCAGACCGCGCGCAGGCGCGCGTCGGCGACGTGGTGGTCTCTGCCGTGCAGCGCGCGGAGCACGCGCTGCACGCCGCGCTGGCTGACGGTCACGTAGGCGTCGTCCGGGTTCGCGGCGGCCTCGACCGCGGCGTTCGCGGCGCTGACGACCAGGCGCAGCGCGACCAGCGGGACGACCACGGCGACCTCGTCCTCGCGGAGCGGCAGGACGTCGTGGTAGCCGCGGACGACCGCGTCGATCGCCGTCAGCGGGTCGCGCGCGTGCATCGCGAGGTAGCTCGCCGCGATCGCGGGCTCGCTGACGAGCGCCGTCCGGCACATGTCGCCGAAGTCGACCAGCCCGACGACCTCCTGGCCCCTCGCGCCGCCGAGCAGGACGTTGTGGTCGTTGGCGTCGTTGTGCACGACACAGCGACGCAGCGCGGCGAGCCCGCTGCGCGCGGACAGGAACCACTCGTGCACCTCGCACGCGGCCTCGCGCAGCCACCCGGGCTGGAGCGCGTCCAGGTGGGGAGCGATCCAGTCGGCCTGCAGCAGGTCCCACTTCAGCGCGCGCTCGGCCAGCGGGTGGTCGAACGACTGCAGCGCGCGATCCAGCTCGCCGAGCGTCCGGCCGAGGTGTTCGCAGGTCTCGGGATCGACGCGCCCGCCCGCCGCGAGCACGTCTCCCGGCAGCCAGCGGCTCACCCAGACGCGCCGCTCGGCGCCGTCTACGACCAGCTGGGAGCAGGGCTCCCCGGCGCGGGTCGGGACCGTCCGCGTCGTCGGGAGGTGGGGCGCGGACGCCGCGAGGTGGTCGATCGCCGCGAGCTGGAGCGCGAACGCGTTCGGGTCGTCGTCCGCTGCGACCTTGACCAGGAAGCTCTCTGCGGCGGTCGCGAGGCGGAGGTTGCCGTCGCGCTCTCCGTCCAGCGCCGACCACGCGCCGTCGAGGCCGTAGTCCGACGACAGCAGCGCGGCGAGGCCGGCGCCGTTCGCGCGCAGGAGGTCTTCGCTCTTCACCTCCAGGAGTCTTCGGCGTCCCGGCGCTGCGCGCAAGCACGTTCGGCGCGGGCGCGCGGGGTCGGCGTCCGGCGGCCGGAGGGCGCAGGGTCTTCGGGATCCGGTCGGGGCGGGCGCGTCGATCTTCGGGAGGGTGATCGGCTCCCTGGTTGTGTCCTGCTGGCGCGTCCTATGATCCCGACGATGTCAGCAGACGACTTTGCAGCGCTGAGGATGGACTACGGCGACGTCGCCCTGCGCCGGGCGGACCTGCCGGCGGATCCGATCGCCTTGTTCCGCCAGTGGCTCGACGAGGCGACCGGGGCGGGCGTGCGCGAGCCGAACGGGATGGCGCTGGCGACGTGTGACCGGGACGGTCAACCCCACTGCCGCGTCGTCCTGCTGAAGCAGCTCGACGAGCGCGGCTTCGGGTTCTTCACGAACAAGCGCAGCGACAAGGGGGCGCAGCTCCGGGACCACGCCAAGGCCGCAGCGACGTTCTGGTGGGTCGCGCCGCGCGCCCGTCAGGTGCGCGTCGAGGGGCGGGTCGTCGAGCTGCCGGAGGCCGACTCGGACGCTTACTTCCTCCGTCGTCCTCGGCACGCGAGGCTGTGCAGCGCGGCGTCGCCGCAGAGCCGGGTGATCGAGAGCCGCGGAGCGCTCGAAGGCCTCGTGGACCAGCTGGCGGAGGAGCACCGCGACCGCGACGTGCTGCGGCCCGGGCACTGGGGCGGCTACGCCGTGGAGCCTAGCAGCGTCGAGTTCTGGCAGGGTCGGGACGGGCGGCTGCACGACCGCTTCCGCTACCTGCGCGCCGGAGACGGCTGGCGCGTCGATCGGCTGGCGCCCTGAGCGCGCCAGCAGCTTCAGGCGCAGGCGAGCGCTACTCGACCCACTCGGCGATGAAGATGTTCGTGTCGCCTTTGGTGCGGTTGTAGCGGTTGCTCGCGAAGACCAGGTACTTGCCGCACGGCGAGAACATCGGGAAGCCGTCGAACTCGGGGTTGTCGGTGACCTGCTCGACGCCCGTCCCGTCCTCGTTGATCAGGAAGAGGTCGAAGTTGCGCGCCTGCGTGTGGTCGCCGGTCTCGCGCATCTTCTCCATGCCGCGGAAGTTGCTGGAGAAGATGATGCGCTCGTCGTCGGGGAGCCAGAACGGCGCGAAGTTGGCCGCGCCGTTCTTCGTGACCTGCCGGAAGTTCGAGCCGTCGCGGTCGCAGACCGTGATCTCCATCTGCGACGGCTTCACCAGCTGCTGCATCAGCAGCGCGGCGTCCTCCGCGGCGCGCTCGTCGCTGTCCGGGAAGGCGGAGCGCAGCACGAACTTGCTGCCGTCGTGTGAGTAGAACGCGCCGCCGTCGTAGCCCGGTCGGTCGGTGATCCGCTTCACGTCTCCGCCGTCGGCGCTCATCGTGTAGAGCTCGAGGTCCCCGTCGCGCACCGAGGTGAACACGATGTCCCCGGTCTGGGGGCACACGGTGGCCTCGGCGTCGTAGCCCTCGGTCTCGGTGAGCTGCTTCAGGCCGTCCCCGTCCGCGCCGACCGTGAAGACGTCGTATTCGCGGTGGACGGCCCACTGGTAGCCTCGGCCGGTCATCTTGACGACCGGCGGCGCCTCTCCTTGGTGGTGGGTCGACGCGTAGACGATCCGCTGGTCGCCGTCCATGAAGTAGGCGCACGTGGTGCGGCCCTTGCCCGTGCTCACCTGCTCCATCTCGCCGGTCGCGAGGTCGAGCACGTAGATCTGGTCGGCGGGCATGTCGGGCCCCTTGCGCTGCAGCACCAGCTTGGTGCCGTCGCTCGACCAGTAGGCCTCGGCGTTCTCGCCTTCGAACGTGAGCATGCGCACGTTCTTGAGGTGCGGCTCGTTGGGCAGCGACGCGACCGGCTCCCCGGCGCGGATCACCAGGCCGGCGCTCTTCGAGGCGTCGTCGTTCTGAGGCGCGTCGCACGCGGCGAACGCGGCGAGCGGGAGCAGCAAGGAATGCAGGCGCATCGCGACATCCTGGCCGCTGCGCTGCGATCAAGCAACGGGGGCGTCGCGGCGAGCAGGGATCAGGCCTGCCCGTCGGCGGCCTGCGCGTGCGCCGTCCCTGCGGCGTCACCGGCCGCTTCGCTGGCGGTCGCGGTGTGGATCGGGGCGGGCACGGCCGCGCCGCCTGCGATGCCTTCGCCGATGCCCAGCAGCGTGCGGTCGCCGACCGTCAGGTCCGGGAACTTGGCGAGGAAGGCCTCGCGGTTGGACTGGGCGAAGGCCGTGAGGCGGTTGATCAGACGGCCCGGGTCCTCGGCCGCGAGCAGGCCGGTGCGCTGGATCGCGTCTGCGGTGTCCTTGCGGCTGACGTGGTCGACGTCCTCCGGCGCGAGGCGCGTCTCATCGAGCCAGAACTCCGATCGCACCTGAAAGAACGCGACGAGGTTGCGCAGGTGCGGCAGCGTGATCGCCGACCTCCCCTTACAGATGTCCGTTGCCGTCTGAGGTGACACCCCCAAGGCTCTGGCCAGGTCCCGCTTCTTCAGGCGGCGCTGATCGAGCAGGGCCGTGATCTTCTCGTGGATGAGCACCATAGTTCGCTTCGTCGCTGACCGTTGTGGCTCGAAAGCCCGACGGCGCGGACGGTATCGCCGAATACGGAGGTGTGCAAACCAAACCTGTCAAACATATGGTGGCGCCGGATTCTGGGCGCTGGAGGCGCGATCGATGCGGCCCGGCGACAGCGTATTGGGGCGAACCGAATCCCGCTCGACCGGCTACGATGCGGGCGTGGTAGGCGCGCAGTGGGTGCTCTGGGTCGCGGCTGGTCTGACGGCAGGATGCGTCACGCGGGAGCGGCCCGCGACGATCTGGCCGCCCGAGGACTTCTCGCTGGTCGTGGACGAAGTCCGTCAGGACGGCGACGCCATGCACGTCCTCCGCCGGGTCCGATTCGACGATCGGGGCGTCGTGCTCTACGGCACCTCGACCTCGCCGCTCGTCGAGGAAGCCTCCGGCGCCAGCCTCCCCGTCTTCGACCGGCTCTGCATCTACCAGCTGGAGCCGACCTCGGTGCGCGCGCTGGCGCGCAGCCTGGAGCGCCTCGAGATCGCCGACTGGGTGCCGCCGGACCGGGCGGGGGACGGCCCGCTCGGCCTCTCGATCGCGTGGCGCGGCTTCGGCCGACAAAACACGCTGGTGGCCGCCGGCGCTCCCAGGGGGCGGCTGGCAGAGATCCTGGCGCTGGTGGCTTCGTACCTGCCGGCAGGGGAGGCCTTCGACGCAGCCCTCAGCCGTCCGGTCGTGCCGGTGCTCCGCGGCGTCCCGGCGCCGCGACAGGACGCCGTCGGCGCGCTCGGGGCGCTCCGTGACCAGCTGAGCGCGCGGCCGCGCGATCGCGAGATGCTCCTCAGCGCGTACGCGCTCGCCTGTCGGGTGGGGGACCGGGCCGGGGCCGAGCGCCTGCTGTCCCGCTGGGTCGCGGCTGGTCGCGAGGACGGAGCCGGCGGCAGCGGCGCGTTCCGCGACCGCGACGAGGTCCCGCTCGCGGCGCGCGCCGACGTCCTCCGCCGGCTGCTCCCCGAGGCGCGCTAGCGGTCCGCGGACTCCTGCTCGCGCAGGTGGAGCTCGTAGGCGTAGAGCAGGTAGAGGCCGTGGCCGAGGTCTGCCGCGCCGCGCCGGTGTCGGTCGACGGCCGCAGCGACGCCTCCCCTGCGTAGGTGCGGTCGGCCGCGTGTCCTCGCCTCGGCGAGCACGTCGAGCGCCTCGAGGTCGCCGCGGAACCAGGCGTCGAGCGGGAGCGAGAAGCCGCGCTTGGGCAGGCGGAGCACCTCCTTTGGGAGCTGCTCTGCGAAGGCGTCGCGCAGCGGCCGCTTGCCGAGCGCGTCGAGGCTCGCGCCGAAGGCCTCGACCCCCGCCTCCAAGTAGGGGCACCGACCTTCGACGCCCGCTGCGAGCAGCGCGACGTCGAGCTTCGGCAGCAGGTCACGCGGCAGGTAGCGCGCGAGGTCGTCGGCGCGCCCCTGCTCGGCGAGCGTCGTCGGCCCTGCGGGGAGCGGCTCGGTGTCCCGCCAGCAGCGCGCCCCGCCGAGCTCCTCGGAGAG
>JBMHDP010000434.1:0-7770 GCA_049889335.1 Planctomycetota bacterium | reverse complement strand
GTGTCAATTTTTCCACACCCCCCCCCGGGGGGTGTTGGCGGGCGTGTATGGGGGGGCTGCGCGCCCCGAAAAGGGCTGCGGCGGTGCGCTAAGCGCACTAAGAGCAGCGCGCCTCGAGCCCGCGCCTCGAGCCCGCGCCTCGCGCCCCGACAAGCGCCCACGACCCGCGCTCCACCCTTCCCCCTCAGCCCTCAGCGCTGAGGTATCCGCGCACGCACTCCTGCGCGTCGTCGAAGTCGAAGCCGCCTTCGCGCGCCTGCATGTCGGCGGCGACGCGGACGAACAGCGCGAGGCCGACCCTCAGCACGTCGGCCATGCGGGTCCGCGCGTAGCCCTGGACGCGCTCGACGTCCTCGCTCGAGGCCGGGCCATGCTCGGCGTCGAAGCCGTGCGCCACGGTCGCCACGTGCACGAACTGCTGCGCCGTCCACTCCTGGTCGCGCAGCTTGGTCGGCTCGGCCATCCACAGCGCGACCATGCCGCCGAGCACCTTGCGGTCGAGGTCGTCGAGCGGCCGGATCTTCGCGCGCAGCTCGTCTGGGGTCGGCGCCTGGTTCATGCGGGCATGTTGCCCTCAGCGCGGCAGCGAACGCAAGCAGCCGACCAACGCGAGGACCAGCAGCACCAGCCCGACCGGGACGAGCGCGATGCCGAGCCCCGGGTCGCCGCCGGCGCCGCCGAAGGCGCCGAGCAGGAACCCGCCGGGCAGGGCGACGGACGCGCCGAGCAGGCACGCCGAGGCGACCCGCGGGGCGACCGGCGCAGCGGCGACCGTCGCGGCGAACGCGATGTGCACCAGCGCGAGGAAGGTGCCGTGCGCGTGCGCCAGCCGCCACATCAGACGCTGCGTCTCGTTGCCGACCGCCAGGTACCAGTCGACCTTGAAGCCGTGCATCGCCTCGAGCGCGCCGCCGAGCACGACGAAGACGAGCAGACTCCCCCAACCGAAGCGCAGGTGGCGGGCCCGCAGGCTCCCGGGTTCGACGGAGTTCGTCATTCGTGGATGAAGACCGGGCGGTCGTCCCGCCGTGCGTAGAGCTTCTGGAAGACAGCGCGGTCGAGCACGCGCGCGCGCATCAGCACGGCCGCTCGCTCGCCGCCCGTGTAGCGAGCTTGCCAGACCTTGGTGACCCGGTCCACGAACGGCTGCACGGCCGCGGGCGCCGCGAGGTGGTCGTAGCCCTTGAGCACGCCGCCGTAGCCGCCGATCGAGCGCAGCGAACGCGCTGCGTTGAAGCGCACGACGTAGTAGGGGTCGTCGAGCAAACGGCCGAGGTACGGCGCCATCCAGTCGGTCCCCGACGCCTCCTGCGCGGCGGACCACCCGAAGCTCCACGCCGCCAGCATCCGCAGCCCCGCGTCGCCGGTGAGCAGCCAGCGCACGGACGCCGCGACCTCACGCTGCTCCTGGTCCAGGTCGGGCGCGGCGCGGCCCCAGCCTTCGGCGAGGTGGGTCGCGGTCCAGCCCAGCGACCGGTCGAGGTGGCACTGGTTGCAGGCGTTCGGCCGACCGGTCTCCAGCTCGCTCTGCACGCTCGGGCTCGTGATCGCGTGGCTGCGCGACGCCTTCATGAGCCCGATCGAGGTGTGGCTCATGTGGCAGTTGTAGCAGCTGCTGCCGGCCGACCCGGGCGCGTGCCGCGTGTGCGCCTGCAGCGCGTCCACCGCGACCAGCTCCTCGTGGCACTGCGTGCAGGCGACGTTGCCGCGCATCCCGTCGTCGAGCTGGTCGTCCCGCCAGGCGGCGTCGACGCGGCCGTCGGTGCGGTGCATCGCGTGACAGGACGTGCAGTCCAGCTGCCGCGACGCGTCCCCGTGCTGGTAGCACGGCGCGTCCCGCATCCCGCTGAACTCGCGTCCGGACAGGCGCACCTGGCCGTCGGGCCAGAACGAGCTCGCGAAGAAGTCCGGGTTCTGCTGCAGCTGCCGCCGCAGCTCGGGCGCGGCGCCGTCGTCGGCGTCGATCACGAGGTGCGAGCGCTGCAGGTCGTCCCCGGGCAGGAAGGGCGAGCCGTGGTCGCGCCACGAGTCGAAGTGCCGCTCGCGCAGGATCCGCACCGAGTGACAGTGGCCGCAGACCTCGGCCGAGCGCGCCGGGGGCAGCGTGCCCGGGTTGACGATCGTCTCGTCCTCGCCCGCGACGCGCTGCGCCAGCCGACGCAGCGGGTTCCGGTTGGCCGCGACGTGTTCGGCGCCGGGGCCGTGGCACGCCTCGCAGCTGATGCCGAACTCCCCGACGTGGGTGTCGGTGCGCCCGATGTCGACGCGCGGCCGCGCGTCGGTCGTGTGGCACATCGCGCAGCTCTGGTTCCACTTGCCGGGCTCGGGCGGGTCCTTCAGCTCCGGCGGCACCACGAACACGGAGGTCAGCGGGATCCAGAGCTCTTCTTCGAGCTTGAAGCACACCGGCACGGGCGCCAGCTCGCGGCCCGCGCCCGTGGTGTACCAGAAGACCTGCATGTGGTGGGAGCCGGTCAGCTGCGCGATCGGGCGCTCGACCGGGCCCGGGCGTCCGCCGCGCCGCACGAAGCGGGTCCACAGCTCTTCGCCGCGCCACTCCAGCACGACCGGCTCGCCGAACCAGTCGAGCTCCAGCCGCTCGAACTCGGGCACCACGTTGGCGCGGGTCGCGGCCTGCGTCATCGTGCGGTGGAACGAGCCGTGCCACGAAGCGTGCTCACCCGGGTGGCAGGAGCGGCACGTCGCCGAGCCGACGTGTCCGACCTCCAGCACCTCGCGGGGGCGGTCGTCCCGGCGCGGCGGAGGCGCGGGCGCGTAGATCGTGCACAGCGTGACGCTGCCGACGCCGACCGCCGCCGCGGCGGCCGCGGCGAGGCGCGCGCGCGAGCTGCTCGCGCTCAGGCGCAGCAGCGGCGCGAGCGCGACCACGCATCCGAGGATCACCACCAACCAGAGCACGACCAGCAGTGTAGCTGCGGCTGGGACGATTGCCCTCGACTCGGCCGCCGCGCCGTTGGCCATATTGGCGTGGCTGCGCAGCGCGGGAGACAACCGCCAAGAACTCGCTTCCGGTCAGCGGCGAGGCGCTTTGAAATGCAGCCATGTCCCTGAACGGCAGGATCGCCCTGGTCGCGTGCGTCGCGCTGCTCGCCGCGCCGGTCTGGCTGCCCCTGTCGCCGCTGGGCTTCTTGTGGTGGCGCCGCCTGCGCCGCGACGCGCGCGCGCAGGGCCTGCAGGTGCTCAACGCGCTGCAGGCGCGCGCGGTCGTCGCCCACGCCGAGGCGAGCCTGCCCAGCCCGCCCCCCGGCGGCTGGTTCGAGGTCGCCCGCAACGTCGACCGCTACCTCGCGGCCGTCGACTCCCCGCGTCACTGGCGCAGCCACGCCGTGCTGGTCGCCCTGGAACTCGCGCCGCTGCTGCGGCTGCGGGCGCCGCTGTCCAAGCTGCCGCTGGCGGCGCGGCGGGCGTTCTTGGAGCGCCACCTCGCAACGACCAGGGGGCTGCTCGCGATCCCGGCGCTCGCGCGCCAGCTCGTGAGGATGGGCTACTACACCGACCCTGAGGTCGCCACCGACCTCGGCTTCCGCACCGTGCGCGAGCGCCGCGCCGCCCCCGCCGCCGAGTGAAGACCGTCCGCACAGAGTTCGCCGTGGTCGGCTCCGGCGCCGGCGGCAGCGTCGTCGCCTACCACCTCGCGGCCGCCGGCGCGCGCGTCGCGGTGCTCGAGCGGGGCCCGTGGCTGCACCCCAAGCAGCTGTCGCACGACGAGCCGCAGATGATCGCGCGCCTCTACAAGGACGGCGGCGCCCAGACCAACAACGACGCCGACATGTTCGTGCTGCAGGGAACCTGCGTCGGCGGCTCCACGGTGCTCACCAACTCGGTGTGCTTCCGGATGCCCGAGGACGTGCGCGCGAGCTTCGAGCGGCACGGCATGCCGCTGCCCGCGCCCGCGCTCGCGCGCGCGCACCGGCGCGTCGAGTCGGTGCTCGGGGTCGAGGCCCTCGACCGCGCGGTCCACAACCCCGCGACGGCGGTGCTCGCGGACGGCTTCGACCGGATCGGGGCAGCCCACGGTGAGTTCGCCAAGGCCATGGACCAGTGCATCGGCTGCGGCTACTGCAACGTCGGCTGCCGCTACGGCCGCAAGATGGACGCGTCGCAGACCTGGGTCCCGATGGCGATCGAGCGCGGCGCCGAGCTGATCCCCGACATGGAGATCTCCCGCATCGACGCCGCGCGCGGCAGGGTGAGAGGGCTGCTCGGGCGCGACCGACGCAGCGGCGAGGACGTCCGCGTCGTCGCCGAGCGCTACGTGTTGGCGGGCGGCGCGATCAACACGCCGGAGCTGCTGCTGCGCTCCGGCCTGCACCGAGGCCGCGCGGGCAAGCGCACGTCGTTCAACGCAGGCGGGATCGTCTTCGGGGAGTTCGACCGCCCGCTCGACGGCTTCGACGGCGACCAGATGTGCCTGCACCACATCGACGACCGGTTCGTCATCGAGCAGTGCCAGAACCCGCCCGTGTCGCTCGCCTTGACCCTGCCCGGCTTCTACGGCGAGCACGCGGCGCGCATGCAGCGCTACCGCAACCTCGCCGCGCTCGGCGTGCTCGTGCCCACGAAGCCGACCGGCGAGGTGTTCCTCGGGCTCGGCTACCGGCTCTTCCGCCGGCTCTTCGACCACGCGGACCTGCGCTACCGGATGAGCGAGGACGAGCTGCAGGCGTTCCGCGACGGCTGCAAGACCGCCGCGCGGGCGCTGCTCGCCGCCGGCGCGACGAGGGTCTACGCCCCGTGCGCGGCGCCGCTCGAGATCCGCGCGCCCGAGCACGTCGACCGAATCGACGAGGGCATGCGCGGCCAGCAGGACCTGATGGGCTTCGGCAGCAGCCACCCGCAAGGCGGCGCGTGCATGGGCGCGGACCCGGCGCGAGACGTCGTCGACGAGCGCTTCCGCGTGCGCGGCTTCGAGGACCTGTTCGTCGCCGACGGCAGCCTGTTCCCGCACAGCGTCCGGGTCAACCCGATGATCTCGATCATGGCGACCGCGGACCTCGCGGTCGGCGCCATCGGCGGCGTCACGCCGCCGGACGAGATCACCGAGGGGCCCGCCCACGAGGCGCGGGCTGCGACCTCCCGGACGCAGGGATCGAACCCGTGAGCCTCGTGGGCGCGGTCGCGGTCCGGGTCGCGCGGCGCCGGCTGGGCGTCATGCGGCGCAACGCGCGCGCGCCGGGCGCCCCGCAGCGCCAGGTGTTCGACCGCCTGCTGACGAAGCTCCGCCGGACCGCGTTCGGGCGGAGCCACGGGCTGGATGCGGTCCGCGACCCCGCAGAGTTCGCGCGCGCCGTCCCGCTGCACGACTACGCCGACCTCGCGCCGTGGTGGCAGCGGGCGCGCGGCGGCGAACGCGACGTCATCTGGCCAGGGCGGACGAAGTTCTGGGCGATCTCGTCGGGGACCACGAGCGGCGAGAAGTACCTGCCGGTCTCGGCCGAGACGATCGCGAACAACCGACGCGGCGGCTTCGACTCGCTGGTGCCCCACCTCGCCGACGGCGGCGGCGCGCTGTTCGGCGGCAAGCTGCTGTTCCTCGGCGGATCGACCGCGCTGCGCGCCGAGGGCGACGTCTTCGTCGGGGACAACACCGGCATCATGGCGCGCCACGTGCCGCGATGCCTGCGCGGTCTGCACGCGCCCGACGCCGCCGTCCGGGCGATGTCCTCGTGGGAGGAGAAGGTCGCGCGCGCCGCGGCGCAGACGGCCGACGTGGACTTGCGCATGCTCGCGGGCGTGCCGTCTTGGATCGTGCTCTTCGGCGAGCAGGTGCTCGAGCACGCACGGCGGCGAGGACGCGAGCACGCGACGCTCCGCGAGCTGTGGCCCAACCTGCAGCTGTTCGTGCACGGCGGGGTCACCTTCGCGCCCTACGCGGAGCGCTGCCGCGCCCTGTTCGGCGAGGACCTGCGCTACACCGACACCTACTCAGCGTCCGAAGGCGGCATGCTCGGCGTGCAGGACCTCGCGGACGACCCGGGCATGCTGCCGCTGCTCGACCGCAGCGCCTACTTCGAGTTCGTGCCCGCGGACGAGCTGGGCGCGGCCGCGCCGCGCCGCCTGGGCGCCCACGAGGTCGAGGTCGACGTGGACTACGCGGTCGCGCTGACGACCGACTCCGGCATCGTCTCCTACCTGGTCGGGGACCTCGTGCGGTTCACGTCGACCGCGCCGCTGCGGCTGGTCTTCGCCGGCCGCCTGGCGCACACGCTCAACGCGTTCGGGGAACACGTCAGCGGCGGCGAGCTGGAGCGCGCGGTCGCGGCGGCCGCGGCGAACACCGCCGCCGTCGTCGCCGAGTTCGCCGTCGGGGTCCGCTACCCCGGCCCGGGAGCGCCGATGGGCGGGCACCTGTACGTGGTCGAGTTCCACCGCGCGCCGACAGACCTCGAGGTGTTCACCGCGGCGCTCGACCAGCGCCTGCAGGACGGCAACGAGGACTACGCGACCCACCGCAGCTACGGCCTGATGGCGCCGGTCGTCGACGCGGTCCCGGCAGGCTCGTTCCTCGCGTTCATGCAGCGACGCGGCAAGGTCGGCGGCCAGCACAAGGTGCCGCGCGTGCTCGACGCGACCCAGCTGCGTGAGCTGACCGGACAGGCCCCGCGCGGCGAGGGCTAGCCGCGCTCGCCCGAGAACGCGGGGTCGTTCACGACCAGCAGGATCAGGTCGCGCAGCGTCACCTCGCCTGCCCCGATCAGGTCCACGACGGCCTGGTCGACGCGGAGTCGGTCGACCGGGCGCAGGTCCCGCCCGACGCCGTAGACGAACAGCTTGTGCGCCACCGTGCGCACGAACGCCGGGTCCGCGGCGACGACGCGCTTGAGGTCGGCGAGGCCGTCTATGGGGCGACCGTCGGGCAGCGACGCGCTCGCGTCGATCTCGCCCGCGCCGTCGCGGCGGCGGAAACGGCCGACGGCGTCGAAGCGCTCCAGCGAGAGCCCCAGCGCGTCCATGCGCACGTGGCAGACCGCGCACTTGGAGCGCTCGCGGTGCTGGGCCATCTGCTCCCGGAGCGTGGCGGCGTCGTCGATGGCGGCCTCGTCCTCGAACGAGTCGTTCCCCGGCGGCGGCGGCGGCGGCGGCTGGCCCAGCAGGTTCTCGAGGATCCACTTGCCGCGCTTGACGGGCGAGGTGCGCGTGGGGTTCGAGGTCACCGCCAGTACGGCGGCGTGGCCGAGGATGCCGCCGCGGAGCTGCGCGTCGCCGCGCAGCGCCGTCCGGACGAACACCTCGGGCGGGCCTTCGTGGGGCAGCCCGTAGTGCGCCGCGAGGCGGGCGTCGACGTGCGTGAAGTCGCAGTCGACCAGCTCCCGCACGTCGCGGCCCTCACGCAACACCGTCAGGAACAGCAGCTCGGTCTCGCGCGCGAACGACGCACGCAGCCCGTCGTCCAGCGGGAACCGCGCCGGGTCGGGCTGGACCGCCGCGAGCCCGCGGAGCTCCAGCCACTGGGCCGCGAACTCCTCGGCGAGGCGGTCGGCCCGCGGGTCGCGCAACATCCGGTCGACCTGGGCCTCGACCGCGAGCGCGCCGCCCTGCGCAGCCGCGAGCAGCGCGTCGTCCGGCGCGCTCCCCCAGAGGAAGTAGGAGAGCCTCGTCGCCAGCGCCTCGTCCGGCCGACGCCCGCGCTCGACCCGGAACAGGAAGTGCGGCGACACGAGGATCGAGAGCAGGGCGCTGCGCAGGCGCAGGCCGCCGGCGAACGGGCCCGGCGGGTCCACGAGCGCGAGGCGAGCCTCCAGCTCCTCG
>JBMHDP010000433.1:0-7164 GCA_049889335.1 Planctomycetota bacterium | reverse complement strand
GGCGCCGAGCGGACGGCCGCGGGCGAGCAGCGCCCCCGCCGCCGCGACCAGCAGCGCCGCGAGGACGCCGCCCGCGAGCCACGTCGACCGAGACCACTGCCACGCGCCGCCGATCGCCCGCGCGTCGAGCTCGAGGCGGTGCACGACGGCGTCGCCGCCGCGGACCAGCACCGTCAACATCCCGTAGACGTCGTCCGCCTCGAACACGGCCTGGCGCTTGCCGCCGACGTTCGCCGTGAGCGTTCGGCCGCGCGCCTCGATCCAGACGGAGGCGGGACGCCCGGCCTCCACGCCGACCCCGCCGCCGCGGGGGCCGAACAGCGCCTCCTCGCGGGTCCGCCAGCCGGCGCCGTCACCGTCGGTCGACACCCGGAGGACCGCGAAGCGGCCGGGGAACGGCTCGAGCACGTCGTCGAGCAGCCGCGGCTCGACCTGACGGAGGAGCACGTCCACCTCCGCTCCCTCCGCCAGCTCCAGGTCCATTTGCAGGTCGAAGTCGCCCCACAGCTGCGGCAGGAACAACCAGCTGGCCTCGGTGACGCGCTGCGCCTCGGAGAGCCGGAACGGCCGCTGGATCACCTGGCGCTCGCACTGCTCCAGGAGCCCCGCTGGCACGACCCCGGCCACAGACCAGCCCGCGCCGAGACCGCACGCGAGCAGCACAACCAGCGAGATCCGCATCGCGCGCGATCCTACGTCGACCGCGCGCTGGCGACGAGCGATCCGGCCATCTACCTTGCACGGGTGAGCACCAGCGAGTGGGTCGTCGAGCGAGCCGTCCTGCCGGACGTGGTGCGCGCGGGGGCGCGGATCACCGCGCGTGACGGCCGGATCACCGGCGTGGAAGAGGCCGCGCCGGACCGGCGCGGCGACGCCGTCACCGGCACCCTCCTGCCCGGCTTCGTCGACCTGCAGGTCAACGGCGCCGGCGGCCGCAGCGTCGACGAGGCCAGCCCCGACGCGCTCGACGCGGTCGCGCGCGCGGTATGGGACGGCGGCGCGGTCGCCTTCCTCCCGACGCTGATCACCGCGCCCTGGGAGCGGCTGCTGCAGCAGGTCCGCGACGTCGCGGCGTGGTGCCGGTCGTGGTCGGGCAGCGGGGCCGAGCCGCTCGGCCTGCACGTCGAGGGGCCGTTCCTCACCGCCGCGGGCGCACACGAAGCCGCCTGCCTGCTCCCACCGACGCCGGCGCGGGTCGACGCGCTCGTCGAGGCAGCGGGCGGCTGCAAGCTGCTGGTGACGCTCGCCAACGCGGCCGACGGCGCGGTCGCGGCGACCCGGCGCCTCGTCGACGCGGGCGCGACCGTCGCGCTCGGCCACTGCGAGAGCGACGCCGGGTTCGAAGCGTGCGTCGACGCCGGCGCGACGGCGGTCACCCACCTGTTCAACGTCATGGGCCGCATGCACCACCGTGAGCCCGGCCTCGCCGGCCGGGCGCTCGACGAGCCGCGGCTCACCTGCCCGCTGATCGCGGACGGCGTGCACGTCCACCCGGTCATGGTGCGGGCCGCGTTCCGCGCGCTCGGCGCCGACCGCATGGCGCTGGTCACGGACGCGGTCAGCGCCGCGGGCATGCCGGACGGGGACTACACGCTCGCCGGCGCGGCGGTCACCTCGACGCGCGGCGTCGTCCGCGACGCAGACGGCAACCTCGCCGGCTCCGCGCTGACGATGGCGGAGGCGGCCCGGCGCTTCCTCGACTACGTGCCCGACGCAGGTCCCTGGACCCTCGCGCGCCTCGCGAGCGCGAACCCGGCCCGCCTGCTCGGCACCGACGACTTCGGCGCGCTCCGCGTCGGCGGGCGCGCCGCCTACACGCTGCTGCGCGACGACGGCCGCGTCAGCGCCGTGCGCTGACCGCGGCTCACTCGACCCAAGGGCGCGCCTGCTTGATCAGCAGCTCGCCCTGCCGCGTGACCTTGAACTCGATCTCGACGGCGAACGCCGGGTCGTCGCGCCGCCCGTAGAGCGCCGCGAACCGCTCGTGGAGGACCCGCATGCACCGCCGCAGCTCCGCGCGGTGGCGCTCGGTGAGCAGCGTCTCCGCATCGCCGACCAGGCTGCTGCGCTGCAGCACGCGGTCCCGCGCGGGGTTGCGCGGCGACAGCAACAGCTCTTCGGGGACCGACTCCGCCTCCGGGTTGGTGACGAGGTCCTCGCCGCGCTGCGCGTTGACGTAGTAGAGGACCATGTCCGGGTGCTGCGCCTTGTAGAGCACGTCCTTGGACACGGCGACGCCGTTGACCTGCTCGAGCTTCTGGTTGGGGTGCAGCACGACCCCCATCGCCGCCTGGAGATGATCGATCCGGTGGAACTCTCGCTCCTCGAAAGCGCGGAAGCTCCAGAGGCTCGCGAAGACCTGCCGGACCGACTTACCGAGGTCGCCCTCGTCGGGCTTGTGCGTGAACGAGTCGTAGAGCCCCGCCCCGCTGAACCCGGGGAGGTCCTCGTTGTTGGTCGAGGAGCGACAGCGGATCGGCTGGTCGGCGGGGAAGCGCGCCTGGACCGCCGTCAGCGCCGCGGCCACCCGCGGCGGCAGCTCGCCCTTCTTCAGGCGCTTGCGGAACGCGCGCAGCGCGCGCTCCCGCGTCGCGGCGTCCTGCCGGAAGTCGTCGGCCGCCAGCATCTCCCGGGCCATGGCGTAGAAGCCGTTGTGCCGCATGAAGGCGTCGTAGAACGACAGCGGCACGGCGAACCCGTCCGGGGTGCGCGCGTCCGCGAACCCGAAGGAGCGCATCGTCGCGAGGTTCGTCGCCTTGGCGCCGAACGCCGGGGCGTCCGAGAAGCCGATCGCCGAGAACGCGCGCACCTCGCGGACGCTCAGGTCCCGCGGCGGCGTCTGCGGCGCCGCCGGCCGCAGCGCCGCGAAGAACTCGTCGACCTCGGCCTGGGTGGCCTCGCGGAGCTCGTAGCCGTCGTCGGTGACCTCGTAGCGCACGAGCCGGCCGAGCAGACGCTGGACCGCGGCGTCCTCCGCGACGCCGTGCACGAAGGCGTTGGGGATGTCGTCCTGCACCGCGCGGAGGTTCACGTGGGACAGCGGGGTCTGCCGCGCCGCGGTGATCACGCCCGCGACGCGGGGCATCTCGTTCGGCAGCGTCCGGTAGACGACGACGTCACGCTGCGTCGGCCGCTCGCCGGGCTGCATCAACCGCAGCCGGCCGAACGAGGCCGCCTTGTGCAGCGGCAGGAACGCGACCTCACCGTAGACCTCGCCTGGACGGAACACCGGCAGGCCGCTCCGGTCGTAGAGCTCCTTGTCCAGCGCGTACTGCTGCGCTGCGCGCGGCAGCAGGTTGTAGGACAGGTCGCCCCGGAGCTCCGGCGACTTCGCGCTCAGCAGGTCGAACGCGACCCGGATCATCCGATACTCGTAGGCGTCGTTCGGCTCGAACTCGAACGTGTAGAGCCCCGGCGCGCCGCTCGGCGACATCAGCGTCGGCCGATAGACCAGCACGCCGCGCATGCGGACCGCGCCGCCGTCTTCGCCGCCGCGCCGCCCGAAGCCGCCGCGCCCGCCCACGCCGATCCGCTGCATGAACATCGGATGCGCCCGGAAGCGCTTGGTGTTCATGAAGTAGAGCCGCGGCGACTCGCCGGCGGCGTCCTCGATCTGGAACTTGACGAACTCCAGGTCCGCGAGGTGCGTGTCGATCATCACCTCCTGGCCCTGGTAGGAGAGCTCCTGGAAGGTCGCGCGGTCGGGGACCTCGGCGCGGCCGTCCTCGGGCCGCAGCTCCTCGGGGGTCGGCGTGCCGTCGTAGCCGTCGTCCTCGGTCCGGTCGCCGCGACCGCCGAAGCCGCCCGGAAAGCCGCCGCGGCCGCGGCCGGACGACGGCCCGGTCAGCTCGCGCGGCGTCAGCACGTCGTCGTCGTCGAGGTCCAGGCGGTCGAGCGAACGCGGCGCGTCCGTCACCTCGTCTGCGAACAGCTCGCCGTCGCCGTCCTTGTCGAGCGCCCGCAGGACCGGGTCGCCGCCGAACATCCCGCCCGGCGGCGGACCGCCGAAGCCGCCGCCCCGGTCACGCCGCGGCGGCTGCAGCTCGTCCCGCGTGACGTTGCCGTCGCCGTCCCGGTCGAGGGTCAGCAGCGAGAGCACGGCTTCGTCCATCTCGTCTGCGGAGATCGCGCCGTCGCCGTCGAAGTCGAGCGCCTCCAGGACCGGCGAAGGCGGCCCGCGACGACCGCGACGACCCTGGCAAGGCGCGACGGTGACCGCCCACGCGGACAAGAAGAGGAACAGGACAGCAGGTGGCATCGTCATCGTGAGGAGAACGGAGGCTCGGAGGCGCGTCGCTCAGAGGTCGGCCACGTAGCCGAGCCGCTGGCAGCCGGCCACGTACTTCGAGAAGCGGACCGCGCGCGCGCCGAGCGGGCGGAGCACGCCCGGTTCGCGGCCAGCGGCGCCGAGCGGCGCCTTGCACTCGACCAGCACGGTCGCGGGCGACCGCGAGGGGAAACGCAGCGCGAGTCGTCGCCTGCCGAGCAGCGGGTAGAACTGGAGGTCGTAGTCGAGCGTGAGCCGCGCGTCGCCGAGCAGGAAGTGCTCGCGCCTGTACTGGACGACGAGGACCGCCTGCTCCATGCGCCCGAGGGCTGCCGCGAGGCGCTCGGGCGCGGCCCGCCGGAGCAAGTGCGGCCACTCCCCCAGCGGCTTGCCGAACAGCGCGCCCGCGCCCGGTATGCGGAGCCGGTGCTTGCCCGTCGCGAGGCTCCTGCGCCACTTGACCTCGAACCACGCGTCGTCCGCGGGCGCCGCCGCGTCGTACCAGCGGACGCGGAACTTGGAGCGGACCCCGAGGCCGGCGAGGTTCGCGTGGCACGCACCGAGCGCGTGGTCGTCGAAGTAGACGCTGCGGACAACCGAGCTCGGCCCGGCGTAGCAGACCGGCGTCGCCGCCCGCCGCAGCGTGGCGCGCACGGTCGCGACGTCGTGACGCGGGAACAGGAACTTGGCCTCCCCCCGCTCGGCGAGGTCTCGCCGGAGCAGCGCCTCGTCGTGCAGCTCGAGCGTCGCGGCGGCCACTACCCGAGCGCTCCGGCGTCGACGTAGGAGATCTCACAGTCGGGGAGGCGGTCGCGGAGAGCGCGCATCACCTGCCCTGCGTCCGCGCCGCGCGCCGCGCGGACCTGCGCGCGGAGCTGCCCGCCCTCCGCGTCGAGGTCGCAGCGCTGCACGACCACCTCGTCACAGACGCCTTCGACGACCGCGAGCGCGCTGTCCGCTGCGTCCGCGGCGAAGCGGGACGGCGGACCGACGACCGTGACGAAGGCCTCGGCTCCCGAGCGCCCGCCCGCGACGCGCTCGAACACGAGCACGAACAGCGACGCGACGACGACCAGGACCACGGCGATCCAGGGCTGCCCCGCGCCCAGCGAGAGTCCGATGCCGATGCAGAGGAACAGGTAGACCAGCTCCTCAGGGTCCTTGATCGCGGCGCGGAAGCGCACGATCGAGAGCGCCCCGACCAACCCCAGCGAGAGCGAGAGGGACGACTTGACGACCGAGATCACCGCGATCGTCACCAGCGTCAAGAGCGGGAACACGCGCGCCACCGAGTCGGCCGAGGGGTTGCGGCTGGTGCGGCGGTAGAGCACGCGGACGTAGGCGGCGAGCAACCCGCCGACGAGCAGGTAGACCCCGAGCGTGAGCGCGTAGTCCACCTTGCCGTCGAAGGCGGCCGCGAGCTGCTGCCAGGAGCCGCTGGCGGGATCCTGAGGGACGAGCGGTTGTGAGGGGGCGAGCATGAGGGAGGCGCGAGCCGGGGGCTGCCACGAGTTTGGCCTAACGGCGGCGTCGGCCGCTGCCCACAGATGTCCCGATTCCGCCTCAGACCAGCAGGAGCTCACCGCGGGTGGCGCCGCTGTCCGTGACCGTGACGGGCAGCACGTAGCACAGGGTCCGCCCCGCCACCTGGAGCCGGACGCGGAGGGCGCCGATCAGCCCCTCGGCGATCGGCAGCAGGATCTCCACGCGTCCACCGCGCGCCTCCACCACCGTGTCTCTCGGCGCCGCGAGCACAGGAGCGGCCTCGTCGACCACGTCGACCACGACGGTCTCGCCGTCCTCGACGTCCCCGACGGCGACCTCGAGCGCGACGTCGCTGTGCGCCGCGAACTGGCAGGGCCGCGCGATCCTCGCGCGCGGGCCGCTGCGGAGCTTCGGGGCCGCGGGGACGCCGCGGAGCTCGACCCGTCGGAGCGGCAGCGCCGCGTCCCCCTCCGGCTGGAACCCGACGGCGAACACGGCGTCGGCGCCGACGTCGCTGATGAACAGGCGTTCGCCGTCCACAGCGAGGCCGACAGGTTCGCGCAGGCCGTGCTCAGGCCCCAGGCGCGCTACCAGCGCGCCTTCGACGCGCTCCAGGACCGCGCCCGCGCCGGCGTCGGCGACGAAGACCCGCGCGCCCAGGGCCGCGACCGCGCGCGGGCGCTGCATGCCCTCCAATCGATCGTGGACCTCCACGTGCGCGAGGTCGACGCACGTGAGGGCGCCGGCGCCGGCCTCGGCGATCCAGAGCTGGTCGTCGTGCTGCGCCAACCCGACGGGCTCGCGCAGGTCTTCCCCGCCGTAGGCCCCGCCGAGCCACGCCATCGCGGCGCCCGTCATCGGGTCGACCTGCCAGAGCTGGCCGACCCCGGCCTGGCACAGATAGAGGCCGCCGTCGTGGCTGACGGCGCCCGCCGGGCTGCAGAGGGGCTGATCGGCGCCGTAGCCGCCGCCCACGTCGTCGGCGCCGAACTGGCCGGTCCCGACCCAGGTCGTCACCTCATTGTTCTGCGGATCGATCGCGCGCAGCGTGTGCGTCTGCTCGTCGGCGACGGCGACGAAGCCGTCGTGCACGCAGAGCGCGGCGGGCAGCGCGAACGAGCACGACGCCGCGTCGCCGTCCTGTTTCCCCCACGCGCCGGAGCCGAACGCCCGCGCCACCACGCCGCGCGCGTCGTCGTCCACCGTGACCTGCAGGACGCGCCGCTGCGCAGCGCTCGCGATCCAGAGGTGCTCGCCGTCATGGGCCAGCGCGACCGGACGGAGCCCGCCGCGGTCACCCGGGGCGTGCGGCACGAACGGCACCAGCGCCGCGCGCCCCTGCTCGTCGGCCTGACGGCTCAGCGCCTCCAGCGCCTCACGCAGGCGCCGTCGGCGCGGTGCACGGCACCCCT
>JBMHDP010000432.1:0-6689 GCA_049889335.1 Planctomycetota bacterium | reverse complement strand
CCAGGCTGGAAATACCCGTTCCCTTTCCGAACACGGCAGTCAAGCAGCCTGGGCCGATGATAGTGCATTGCGCGAAAGTAGGTTAGCGCCGGGTCATTCTTCACAGCCCCATCGTCCCAGCGACGGTGGGGCTGTTTTCTTGGGCGCGCAGGACTTCGCCGCGCATCGCGGCTACGGGCCGCGCGGCGCGCGTCGGGCTTCCGGCCGACAAGGACGTGCAGGCGCTCGCAGCGTGCCGAGGTCACCGGGACGTGACGAGTTAGGATCACGACGGTGACGTCCTCTCCGAAGGTCCCTGGCTCTCCGAAGGTCCCCGGCGTCCCCGAAGCGAGGCAGCACCCCGCGCTCCGCCGCTATCCGCTCCGTCGGCTGCGGGTGCCCGTCGGCGCCGGCCAGGTGTCGCTCGTGGTCCCGGACGAGCGCGCGTGGCTCCGGGGTGGCTCGTGGACCTCGGACGTGGTGCGCGGCAAGGAGCCGCCCTACTGGATACGCATCTGGCCTGCCGCGCTCGCGGCCGCGCGCGCGCTGCAGCTCGCAGGTCGGCTCGACGGGCTGCGGGTGCTCGACCTCGGCTGCGGGCTGGGCTTGCCGGGCCAACTGGCCGCCCGCGCGGGCGCTGCGGTCACCTTCGCCGATCAAGAGTCGGACGCGCTGGCGTTCGCTTGCTGGAACGCGCGCGCGGGGTCCGAGGGCGTGCAGCTCCGCGAACAGCAGCTCGACTGGGCGCGCGCGACCGTCGACGGCTCGTTCGACGTCATCCTGCTCTCGGACGTCAGCTACCGCGCCCTCCACCACGAGCCGCTGCGTCGGCACTTGGACGCTTGCCTCGCGCAGGGTGGGGTCGCGCTGCATGCGGATCCTCACCGAGAACTCTCGACGCGCTTCCTCGCAGATCTGAGCCCGGGCTATGCTCGCGCGTCATGGTCGCGCACGACGATCGTCCAAGACCGCAAGGCCGACGTGCGGGTGACGCTCCTCAAGAGAGCGGCGCCAACGAGCGGCGCACCGGTGGATCCTCATCGCGGCGTGCTCGCCGCGTGGTGGTCTCGCTTCGCCGCGGCCGGCGCCCCCGCTAAGTCCTGAATCCCGCGCGCTGATTCCCGGCGAAGGCCCCTCCCAAGGACATGACCGTCGAACTGCAGAACGTCACCATTCGCTACGGCGACTTCGTCGCCGTGGAGGACCTGAGCGTGACGTTCGCGACGGGGTCCATCGGTTTGTTGGGGCGCAACGGCGCAGGCAAGAGCTCGGTCCTCAAGGCGCTGCTCGGCCTCGTCGTCCCGGTCCGCGGCACCATGCGGTTCGAGGAGCTGCCGGACGGAGTCTCGGCTGCGGAGATCCGCGCGCACGTCGGCTACATGCCGGAGCGTGACGCGCACCTGCCCCAGTCGACCGCGTTCGAGATGGTGAGCCTGCTCGGTATGCTGAGCGGCCTGCCGCAGCGCGACGCGTGGCGCCGCGCGCACGAGGTCCTGTATCTCGTCGGTCTGGAGGAACAGCGCTACCGCCCGGTCTCCGGATACAGCGCGGGGATGCGCCAGAAGGCCAAGCTCGCCGCCGCGCTCGTGCACGACCCCCAGGTCCTGTTCCTGGACGAGCCGACCAACGGCCTCGACCCCGCCGGCAGGCGCGAGATGCTGGAGCTGGTGGGACAGCTCAGCCGAGACCTCGGCAAGTCGGTGGTCTTCTCCACCCACATCCTCCAGGACGTCGCCTCGGTCTGCGACGCCGCGGTCGTGATGGAGCGCGGTCGGGTCGTCGCGCAAGGCGACCTGCAGACGCTCACGGCCGGCGCCGAGCGCGAGTACCGGCTGCGCGTCGAGCCGGCCGACGCCGGGGTCGAGGCCGCCCTCGGCGCCCGCTGGCGCGTGGCGGCCCTCGGCGACGGTCGCTACGCGGTCTGGCTGCCGGACGGCGCCGACACCCACGGGATCTTCGAGGTCGTCCGCGCGGCCGGCGGCAGCGTGCGCAGCATGACGCGCAAGCGGCGGTCCTTGGAGGAGGTCTTCCTGCGCGCGGTCAGCGGCGCGGACGCGGCCCATTCCCAAGCGCCCGAGACCGGAGGACGCGCGTGAGTCAGGCCCTCCACTACCGCCCGCTCGAATGCCAGCGCGTCTCGGGATTGGCCCGCCTGTGGCCGCTCGCGAGGCAGGAGATGCTGAGCCTGTTCCGCACCAAGTGGGGCGTGGCGCTCTACTTCTTCTGCTTGTTCCCCTCGCTCGGGCGGCTCGTGATGCTGCTGATCGTGTTCGGCGTGGTCGACTTCGGTCCGCGTGGGCTGCGCGACCGGATGAGCCAGAACCTGCCGCCAGAGCTCGAGCACCTCAACCCTGAGCGCGCGGCGTTCTACTTCGAGACCGCCCTCAGCACGCTCCCCGGGATGGTCTTCTTCCTGATGCTGACGTCGATGGTCGTCGCCCGCAGCGTCGCGCGCGACCGCGCGACCAACGGCCTCGAGCTGTACTGGACGCGCGGCATCTCGCCGTGGGGCTATGTCTTCGCCAAGTGGTGGGGCGGTTTCCTGCTCACGTCGTCGATGACCGTGTTGATGCCGACGCTGCTGTGGCTCGGCGGCGCGCTGCTCGCCGAGGACTGGTCGGTCCTGCTGGGGACCGGCGGGCAGTTCCTGGTCGGTCTCTTCGGGATCGCGCTGATGACCGCGATCTGGACCGGGATCGGCACGCTGCTCAGCGCCGTCGCCAGCAGCGCTAACTTCGCCATGGTGCTGTGGGCGATGCTCCTCGTCGGCAGCTCCGCTGTCGGCTTCATCCTGTCCAACGTGCTCCGTGAGCCGGCGCTGCGCTCGTGCCTCTCGTTCTGGGACGCCGGTCGCGTCGTCGTCCGTGACCTGGCCGGGCTGCCGCAGCGCGACGTCTCGGTCTTCGGTGCCTATGTGATGCTGGCGTCGGTCGCAGGGGCGCTGCTGCTGCTGGCGCGCCGCCGCCTGCGCGTCGTGGAGGCGCTGCAGTGAGCGACGTCGAGAGCATCCTCCGGTTCGCGTCTGTGACGAAGTGGTACGGATCGGTCGCGGCGCTGCTCGACGTCTCGTTCGACGTTCGCCGCGAGGTCGTGGGGCTCGTCGGCAAGAACGGCGTCGGCAAGTCGACGTTGATGAAGCTCGCGGTCGGGCTGCTGTCGCCCAGCCAGGGCCGCGTCGAGGTGTGTGGCCACCCGGCGGAGTCGCTGGAGGCGCGCGCGCGCATCGGCTTCTGTCCCGACTTCGACCGCCTCTACGAGCCGCTCTCCGGCGTCGCGTTCGTCGCGTGGATGCTGCGCTTCCACGGCGTGCGAGGTCGCCGCGCGGAGCAGCGTGCTGCCGAGGTCCTGACGGAGCTCGGGCTCGAGGAGAACATGCACCGGCCGATCCGCGAGTACAGCAAGGGGATGCGGCAGCGTGTGCGCCTCGGGCAGGCGTTAGCTCACCGGCCGGACTTCGTGCTGCTGGACGAACCGATGACCGGGCTCGATCCGGTCGCGCGCGCCGAGCTGTCCGCGTTGATCCGCAGGCTGCCCGAGCAGGGCGTGGGAGTGCTCGTCTCCAGTCACGTGCTGCACGAGCTGGAGGCCGTCGTCGACCGGGTCGTGCTCGTCCACCAGGGACGCCTGCTGGCCGACGGCCGGATCGACGCGCTCCGAGACCAGCTGCCGGACCGGCCGCACCGGCTGCGGGTGCGCGCGTCCCGCCCGCGCGAGCTCGCCGCCGTGTTGGCGTCGTGGCCGCAGGTCGAAGGGCTCGAGATGCGCGACGACGCGCTGCAGGTCTCGCTCGTCGGCCAGCGCGACTTCTACGAGCGGCTGACCGAGCTCGCGGCGAGCTGGGAGGGCGGGCTCGAGGAGATCGTGCCGCTGGACGACGACCTCGCCGCGGTGTTCGGCTACTTCGTGGAGTGATGCGATGACGACGACCCACGCCACCCGCGACGTCCACGTCGCCCCCGGAGCCCTGCGCGCGGCCGTGGAGTCGGCGCGCCAGACCCTGCTGCTGCTCCGCTACCGCCGCTTCTTCTGGTTCCTCCCGTTCCTGTTCGGGCTGATGTTCCTGTTCGCCTACCTCGTGAGCGGGCGCGCCCACGACTCGGTGGGCGGGGCGCACCTGTACTGCGTCATCACGTGGTGGGGCCTCGGCACGGTGGTCGTCCCGTGGATGACGCTCTACCTGGGCGTGCAGGCCGTGCACGGCGAGCTCGAAGACCGCACCAGTCAGTACTTGTTCCTGCGCCCCGTGCGGCGCACGCCGCTGCTGCTCGGGAAGTGGGCCGCGGTCGCGCTGGTCGCCTGCGGCGTGGCCAGCGCGTCGGCTGCGGCGCTCTTCTTCGGCGTCGCGGCGCACGAGGACATCTGGTTGGACGGCGTCGAGCCCGGACTGCTGGGGACGTTCTGCGTCGTGCTCAGCCTCGGCGTCGTCGCCTATGCCGGCGCCGCCGCGTTCTTCGCGGCCTCGTTCCGCCGGCCGCTCGCGTGGGCGGCGTTCTTCGTAGTCGGCGTGCAGATGCTCACCGCCAACCTGCCCGTCTCCGCCGGGCTACGGCGCACGACCATCACGGACCCGATGCGCCGCGTCCTGCTCGACCAGCTGGAGCCGAGCAGGCGGCTGGCGCGAGACCTGTGGCCCGCGCAGCGGGCGGAAGCGCGACAGGTCGACGACGTCGCGGCGTCGTTCACGTTCGAAGTAGGCAGCCCGCTCCTCGACCTGCTCATCTTCACGGTCGTGTGCCTGGGGCTCGCCTGCTGGCGCTACTCCACGACCGAGTACGAGTCCAGGAGCCGCGATTGACGAGCGCGTCGTCGCTGCCAGGCGCGAGCCTGCTGGTCCCGGAGGACGCGCAAGAGCACGCGGCGTTGCTCTCTCAGATCCGCTGGTTCAACCGGCTGCGGCTCGTCGTCGCCGCGGGCGTCATCTGGCTGTGCGCGCTGGCGGCGCACGCGTTCGGGCTGGTGGAGGACCCCCGACCGCTCTACCTGCTCGCCGCGGCCATCGTCGGCGTCGACGGCGCCTACCTCGCCGCGTACGGCCGCTTACAGCGTCGTCCGCTCCCGGTCGTTCGACGCCACGTCTACCTGCAGATCGCGGTGGATCTGTTGATCCTCACGGCCCTGCTCCACTTCGCCGGCGGCATCACCAACCCCCTGGCGCTCTTCTACCTGTTTCACGCGTTCATCGCCGCGCTGGTGCTGTCGGTGCGCGCGGCCGTCGTGGTCGCGGCGTCGAGCACGTTGCTGCTGGTGCTCCTAGGACTGTCCGAGCGCGCCGGCTGGATCCCGCACCACCCGCTGGGGATCGGGATGTTCGACTTGTTCGCGATCGAGCCGCTCGGACTGTGGCTCCTGCTCTTCGCCTACGCGACGACGCTCGCGTTCTCGATCTACTTCGTCGCGACGGTGCTCTCGCAGCTCGGCCTGCAGGAGCGCGAGCTGGTCCGACTCGGCCGTCACCTCGCGCTCAGCGAGAAGCTCGCGTCTGTCGGCACGCTCGCGGCAGGCGTGAGCCACGAGATCAACAACCCGATCGGCGTCATCAAGAACAAGGTCCAGATCCTGCGTTACCGCGTCGAGGACGACGACAGCAAGGAGACCCTGCTCGCCGAGCTCGACGTGGTCGACAAGCACACGCGCCGGATCTCGAAGATCACCGACGGGTTGCTGCAGTTCAGCCGCGAGACGCCGTTCGAGCTGCGCGCGCTGGACCTCCCGGCGCTGCTCCGCGAGGCCGAGGACCTGGTGCGCGTGCCGTTCCGTCAAGCCGAGGTCGAGCTAGCGCTGCACGTCTCGCTGCCTGCGGACGTCGTCGTCGCCGGGTCGACCAACCACCTGCTTCAGGTGCTCATCAACATCCTGCTCAACGCCAAAGACGCGTCTCGTCGCGGCGGCACCGTCGCGCTGCGCGCCTCGGTGCGCGGAACCGACGTGGCGCTCGAGATTCGCGACGCAGGCAGCGGCATCGACCCGGCGCTGCTCGAGAAGATCTTCGACCCGTTCTTCACGACCAAGGACGTGGACAAGGGCACGGGCCTCGGCCTGGCGATCAGCCACGGGATCGTCGAGCGGCACGACGGCAGGATCGAGGTCGCGAGCGAGGTCGGGGAGGGGACGTGCTTCTCGATCCTGCTCCCGCTCCGCGCAGCAGACTCGTGACAAGACTAGCAGTGGGCGTCGCCGCTCGGGGAGGCCCCAACCTGTGGCGCCGTTCGTCAAGAATCGCTTGGCTACGCTCGCAGGCGTTGCTATCTTGACCCGCGTGTTGGGCGGTCACCAAGGGAGGGACCGACAGCACGGGCTGCTCGGCGTAGGCACCTGGGCAGTCCGACTCTGGTCGCCTCGTATCGCAGCTGCCCTGACCGGGGGCGACTGACGTTGCTGATGACTTCGACGCTCGCGTTGGAGTTGGGCCCGCAGGGTGCAGCGGCGTGCGAGGTCCTGAGGTTTCTGGGCGCCGTCGGCCTTCGGGTCGGCGGCGCTTTTTTTGTGGCCGGCAGCCGCGCAGGGGACTTGCCGCGCGCCCGCAGTAGACCGACCGACGATCGGCGGTCGCCCCGCAAACGAAGAGAGCCTGCACCAAGCAGGCTCTCGGTCTCGCTCCGACCGCCGGGCTCGCAAGCGACCCGGGGTGAGCGTCGTGTGGGGGGGGCGGGCGATGAGGCCCACGCTCGGCTACCTGAGCGACTCGGCCGGGACGGCTGCCGGTGCGAGCG
>JBMHDP010000431.1:0-6052 GCA_049889335.1 Planctomycetota bacterium | reverse complement strand
CGTCGGCGACCCCGCGGAGCCACGCGGCGGCGCGGAACGCGGCGCTGACGTGGACGAGCACGCGGTGGCCGAGGCGCCAGGGCGCTGGCTGGAGCAGCGCCTCGAGCGCGGCGTCCCCCGCGAGCGAGAGCGGCCGGCTCGCGGGCTCGACCTCGAGCGCGGCGAACGGCGCGACGTCCCCGACCTCGGCGACCGGCGCGCCCTGGACCGACTCGACCTCGAGCAGCGTCAAGAACTTCTCCTCGCCGCGCGGCGCGCGCACGCGGCCGCGCACGCGGTGGCCGTGCTGGAGCCGCAGCGCGCGGATCTGCCGCGGGCTGACGTAGACGTCCGTCGCGGCCTCGGCGTAGTCGTGCCGCGCCTGTCGCACGAAGCCGAAGCCGTCGAACAGCGTGGACAGCTCGCCCTCGGCCCGGAGCTCGTCGCCGCCGGCGAGCAGGTCGAGCGCGACCGCCGCGACCAGCTCGTCGTGGCCGAGGTGCGGCGGGAGGCCGAGGCCGCGGCCCGCCGCCTTCGCCAGCAGCTCGTCGCGGGCGAGGCTGGACAGCTCGGAGATCGAGGTCACGCCCGCGCCTCCAGCCCTCGGAGCAGCGCCGCCACCGCGCCGCGGGTCTCTGCGAGGTCTCCGTCGTTCGATACGGTGAAGTCGGATCGCTCGCGTTTCTCGTGGATCGGCAGCTGGTTCCGTTCGCGCCGCTCCAGCTCGTCGTCGGCCCAGCCGCGCGCCAGGGCGCGCTCACGGCGGGTCGCGTCCGACGCCTCGACGAACACGACGTGGTCGCAGTCCTCGAAGAGCCCCGCCTCGAACAAGAGCGGCACGTCGAGCAGGCTCGAGCGGCCGGAGCGGCTCGCTTCGGCCAGCTCGGCGCGGATCCGCGCGCGGACCTCCGGGTGGAGGATGGCCTCCAGCGTGGCCTTGGCCGCGGGCTCCGAGAACACCTTCGCGGCCAGCGCGGCGCGGTCCAGCTGTCCGTGGGAGACGAACCGTTGTCCAAGCTGGCTACGGACTTGCGCCAATACGTGGGGGGCCTGTGAGGCTGCGCGCGCGTGGGCGTCGGCGTCGATGTGTCGCAGCCCGTGCGCGGCGAACAGCGCGGCGACCGTGCTCTTGCCCGACGCGATCCCGCCGACCAGCCCGAGCACGAGCGGCCGCGCGGGCGCGAACGGGCGCGGGGGCTCGCTCGGTGGGATTTCGGGCGCGGTCATCCTGCCGATCGTCGGGCACCGGCCGAACTCAGACAAGTCGCGCTTGGAAGCCGACTTGACCGAGCCCGCTCTCTTTCTAAGATCCCGAGCCGTGGTCGGCCGTGCCCTCGGTCCGAACGCGGCTTCGATCCACAGTCCGATCCCAGCCCTCTCTTCCCAACGGGCGTCTCTCCCGACGCCTGCCCTCTGCGTCCGCCTGTCTGCCTGGGCACGCCGACGTCCTCAACGCTCAGACCCCTTGGAGTTGGTTCAAATGCACAATCGCCAGAGCGGTGCCGCGCACGTCCCGATCATGTTCTTCATCCTGCTGCTCATGATGTTCTTCGGAGCGCTGGGCTTCGGGTGGGTGCAACAGACGAACAACGCCGAGCTGAAGAAGGACATCGCCCAGGCCGAGGCCGACCTGAGCACGATCCAGAGCAAGGAGGCGCTGATCCAGGACTACATCGCCGACATCGGCAAGGTCATCAACAAGCCGGGTCCCTACCTGGGCCGCGGCGGCAACGCCGAGATCTACAACGGCGCGACCATCGAGTACGCCGGCCTGATGGATCCGAAGGTGATCAAGCAGGTCATGGACGACGCGGCGACCAACGCCGGCGTCTCGCAGGCGACCTCGCTCGAGAACCTGCTCGGCTCGATGATCACGCGGATCAACGCGACGACGCAGCGCGCCAAGGACGCCGAACTCGAGCGCGACAAGGCGCTCGAGGACAAGTCGACCGGCGACCAGCGCTACACGGCGCTCGAGGGCCAGGCCGCGACGGCTTCGTCGGAGAACGCCACCAACCTCGAGCAGGCTCGCTCGGACTTCGCCTCGGCGACCGACGACCGCGACAGCCGCATCGCGCAGCTGACGCAGAACCTGCGCAACAAGGACGAGCAGATGACGACGCTCCGCGAGGAGTTCGTCGCCAAGGAGAAGGACCTGCTCGGGCGCATCGCGCGCCTGCAGACGCAGAACTCGGCGCTGGTCGAGCGCGAGGCGCTGCGTCAGCCGCCGAACGTGGCCGACGGCAAGGTGCTCGTCGCCAAGAATGGCATCCCGAAGGCGTTCATCAACCTGGGCCGCAAGGACCTGCTGCAGCCCGGCACCGTGTTCCGCGTGCAGAGCCCCAACGACGACAGCGTCAAGGGCTACTGTCGCGTGACCCGCGTCGAGGACGAGCGCGCCGAGGTCCGCCTGTTCGACTTCGTCGACCCGGTCGGGAACTACGCGAGCGAAGGCGACCTGCTGTTCAACGACCTCTACACGCCGCGCGTCACGCGGACGATGTACCTGATGGGTCGCTTCAGCGCGCCCTACGGCAAGGAGCAGCTGACGAACCTGCTGCGCCGCCTCGGCAACCGCGTCGTCACCAAGATGGCGCCGGGCGTCGACACGGTGATCCTGGGCAACAACCCGGTCAACGAGGCCGGCGACGGCTTCGCCTCGGTGCAGGACAGCGAGGAGTTCAAGCTCGCCAACGAGCTGCGGGTGGAGTTCACCTACCTCTCCAAGATCGCGGACCTCGTCAAGCTCTAGGAGCTCGAGGACATCGAGGGCGGTCCACGCCCGGAGCAGGCGGCCCGACGGGCCGCCTGCTTTGGTTTTGGCGGCCTGCGGCGGTCGTCCTAAGCTCCACGGCCCGCCATGCCGCTCGACCAGCCCGAGACCCGCGACGCCATCGACCCACAGGAGTCGCTGCCGCGGATGACGTTCGGCGACCACCTGGACGAGCTGCGCAAGCGCGTCATCAAGGCGCTGCTCGCGGTCGCGGGGGCGATCCTGATCGTGCTGCCGTTCAAGAACACGGTGCAGGAGATCATCGTCGGCCCCTACCGGGCCCAGTGGCAGGAGGGCTTCGAGGAGTGGATCGCCAAGCTCCAGGAGCAGGAGGCGGCCGGGGTGATCAGCGAGGACTCGGCCGAGTTCCTGGCGTTCTGCCTCGCGCGCAAGGAGCAGATCTACGCCGGCACCTACGAGTATCCGCACCTGCTGCAGGCGAAGACGGGCTACCCCGTCCCCTACAGCCTCTACGCGACCGGCGGCCTCGAGGACATCCTCTCCTTCATGTGGGCGTCGCTGATCTTCGCGTTCGTCCTCGCCAGCCCGGTGGTGATCTGGCAGATCTGGGCGTTCATCGCGGCCGGGCTCTACAAGCACGAGCGGTCGGTCTTCTACCGCTACTTCCCGTTCATGGTCCTGCTGATCGCCGCCGGCGTCTGGTTCGGCTACGCGGTGGCGCTGCCCTACAGCCTGGGCTTCCTGATCAGCATGATGGACCCCGCGCTGGTCGGGGCGATCTTCAGCGTCGGGCAGTTCCTGAACCTGCTGTTCATGACCACCGCGGCGATGGGCGTGGTGTTCCAGGTGCCGCTCGTGATGCTGGCGCTGCAGCGGGTCGGGCTCGTGCGCCACGCGACGTTCGTGAAGCACTGGCGCATGACGATCCTGATCATCTTCATCGTGTCGGCGCTGTTCAGCCCGCCGGAGCCCGTGTCGATGATCCTCATGTCGCTGCCGATGATCCTGCTCTACGGGATCGGGCTGATCCTGACGGCGTCGGGGCGCAAGAACGAGCCGCCGGCACCCGAGGCCACGGCGTGATCGCCGAGGTCGTCGCCATCGGGGACGAGCTGCTCCACGGCGGGCTCCTCGACACCAACAGCAAGCACATGGCGACCGAGCTCGAGCAGCTCGGCGCCGTCGTCCGGCGTTTTACCGTGGTCGGCGACGACCCCGATCAGCTGCGGGCGACGCTGGAGGAGGCGTGTGGGCGCGCCGACGTCGTGCTCGCGACCGGCGGGCTCGGACCGACGCTCGACGACCGCACGCGCGACGTCGTGGCCGCCGCGCTGGGGGAGCCGCTGCGCTTCGACGAAGCGAGCTGGCGCGACGTCCTCGCGTGGTTCGAGCGGCTCCAGCGGCCCTGCCCGGACAGCAACCGCCGCCAGGCGGAGCTCCCTGCGTCGGCCGAGCCGATCCCGAACGCCGTCGGGACCGCGCCGGGGTTCGCCGTGGACCTCCGCGGCGCGCGGCTCTTCGCGCTGCCCGGCGTGCCCCGAGAGATGCGCGTGATGCTGCGAGACGAGGTGCTGCCGCGCGTGCGCGCGCTCGGCGGGCTGACGCCGACCGCGCAGCACCTGATGCGGGTGCTCGGTCCGTCGGAGGCGATGCTCGGCGAGCGCATCGGCGCGCACATGCAGCCGGGGCGCAACCCGGCGGTGGGGATCACGGCGTCGGGTGGTGTCCTGACGATCCGGATCGTGGCGACCGCCGCGACGCAGGCCGCAGCCGCCGAGCGCTGCGAGCGTACGGCTGCGGAGCTGCGCCCCTGCCTGGGCGACTGGCTGTTCGCCGAAGGCGACGTGAGCCTGCCGCAGCTGGTGCTCGACCGCCTGCGGGCGCAGGGCCGCCGGGTCGCCTTCGCCGAGTCGTGCACCGGCGGGCTCTGCGCGGCGCGGCTGACCGACCGGCCCGGCTCGTCGGCGGTCGTGCAGGGCGGCGTCGTGGCCTACAGCAACGAGGCCAAGCAGGAGCTGCTCGGAGTGGATCCCGCCCTGCTGCGCGCGCACGGCGCGGTCAGCGAGCCGGTGGCGCGCGCGATGGCGGAGGGCGCGCGCCGTCGCTTCGCCGCCGACTGCGCGCTGTCGACGACGGGCATCGCGGGTCCGACCGGCGGCAGCGAGGCCAAGCCGGTGGGCACGGTGTGCCTGGGCTACGCCGACGCCGCGGGCGCGCGGGCGTGGACGGTGCAGATCCCCGACCTCGGCCGGTCGTTCGTGCGGGACCGCGCCGTGTTCGAGGTCTGGCGCGCCTTGCTCGGCTGAGTCCGGCGCCGGATGGGCGTATGATGTCCTCGCCGGCGCCTGTCGTCGTCGGCCCCGATCCCGTGAAGACCTGCCTTGCGTGCGAAGGGGTGACCGACACCCAGGCGCAGCGTTGCGGCAACTGCAACGCCGTGCTGCTGCCGACCGACGCGCTGCACTTCCCCGCGCGGCGCGGCGAGGTCGACGCGGGCAACCCCCTGCTCGGCGCCGTGATCGACGGCAAGTACCGGCTGCAGTCGGTGCTCGGCCGCGGCGGGCTGGGGACCGTCTTCCGCGCCCAGCACGTGGGGTCGCTCGTGACGGTCGCGCTCAAGCTCCTGCACCCGCGGTTCGCCCAGCGACCCGAGTACCGGCGCGCGCTCCTCCCCGAGGCGCGGCGCGCGGCGACGGTGGTGCACGAGCACTGCGCCCGTCTGCTCGACGTCGGTGAGGGCAACGAGGGCATCCACTACCTCGCGATGGAGCTGGTCGAGGGCCAGACCCTCGAGGAGGTGCTGCGCGAGGGGCCGCTCCAGCCCGCTCACGCGCTGGAGATCTTGACCCAGGTCGCCGCGGCGCTGGCGGCGGTCCACGACGTCGGCCTCGTGCACTGCGACCTCTCGCCGCGCAACGTCATGGTCGCGGCGCGTGGCGGGCGGCTCGAGGCGAAGGTGCTCGACTTCGGCATCGCGCGGAGCGTCGAGTTGGCCGGCCGCGGGGGACCTCAGGGTGAGCTGCGCGGCTTCGCGAACCCGGCCTTCTCGGCGCCGGAGCTGCTCGCCGGCGAAGACGTCGATCCGCGCGCCGACATCTACTCGCTCGGCACGCTCGCGTGGCTGCTGCTGACGGGCACGATGCCGGTCGAGGACGGCGACCGGGACCGCGCCGTGGCGGCGGTGCGCGCCGGGCAGCTCGCGCCCTGGCCCGGGGCGGCCGGCGTGCCGCGCTCCCTCGCGCGCCTGGTGCGGCGCTGCCTCTCGTTCGAGCGCGCGCAGCGCTTCTGAGGTGGCGCCCTCCCGCACGATGCCGAATGCGCGCCACAGCGACAGCGTCG
>JBMHDP010000430.1:0-6658 GCA_049889335.1 Planctomycetota bacterium | reverse complement strand
GCGCCCGGCGACGGCGCGGCCGCGGCAGCCGAGCCGGACTGGCAGCTCGCGGCCGTCGTCGCGGGCGCGTCGCGACCGCTGACCGTGCTCTGCGGCGGCCCCGGCACCGGCAAGACCACCACCGTCGCCAAGATGATGTCGGCCCTGCTGCACGACCAACCGGACCTGCGCGTCGCGGTCGCAGCCCCCACCGGCAAGGCCGCCGCCCGCCTGGGCGAGGCGCTCGCCGCGCAGGCGGTGGAGCGCCCGGCGCTCGCGGACTCGCTGCGGGAGCTCGAGCCGCAGACGCTGCACCGACTGCTCGACTACCTGCCGCTCGACGACCGCTTCCGATACGGCGAGGAGCGCCAGCTGCCGTACGACCTGGTGGTCGTGGACGAGGTCTCGATGGCCGACCTGGCGATCTTCGCCGCGCTGTGCGACGCGCTCGCGCCCGAGACGCGCCTGGTCGTGGTCGGCGACAAGGATCAGCTGGCCGCGGTCGCCGCGGGCCAGATCCTCGGGGACCTGACCTACGCAGCCCAGCCCGAGCGCGGGCTCGGCCCGGACCTCGCCGCGTTCGTGCGCGAGACCACCGGCATGGCGCTGCCGGCGCAGCAGGACGCTGCGCCCATCGCCGACGCGACCGTCTCGCTCCGCAAGAACTACCGCTTCGGCGAGCAGCCCGGCATCGGCGCGTTCGCCCAGGCGCTGGTCGTGCGCGACCACACCAGCGCGCTCGAGGCGATCCACGCAGGTCACGACGACCTCGCGCTGACCCCGGACCCGGAGGCCGCGCTGCGGGGATTCCTCCCTCAGCTCGAGCACCTGCTCACGGCCGCGACCGGCGGCGACGCCGAGCGCGCGCTCGCGGCGGTCCAGCACGCGAGGGTCCTCACCGCGCAGCGCATGGGACCGACCGGCGCGCGGCGCTGGAACGAGCGCATCGAACAGGCGCTGACGACGCGCGGCCACCGCCTCGACGCGCACTACTACCCGGGCCGCCCGGTCCTGATCACCGCCAACGACAAGGGCAACCGCGTCTGGAACGGCGACCTGGGCGTCTGCGGCCTCGTGGACGGAGAGCCGGTCGTGTGGCTGCGTGACCCCCGCGGCCGCACGCGGACGCTCAACCCTCGCCGCCTGCCAGCCCACGAGACCGCCTGGGCGATGACCGTGCACAAGGCCCAGGGCAGCGAGTTCGACCACGTGCTGCTCGCGATGCCCGACCAACCGAGCCCGCTCAACCACGCGTCGCTGATCTACACCGGCGTCACGCGCGCCCGACGCCGCTGCGCGGTCTGCGCCGATGAAGCCCTGCTCGCAGCCGGCCTGCGGGTCTGGCCGGAGCGGCGCTCGGGTCTCGCGGAGGCGCTGCGCGCGAACGCGCGCTGACGCTGCGAAGAGCGCGGCGTCAGCGCGCCGCGAACCAGATCGTGTCCTCGAGCAGCTCGCGCAGGACCGACGTGGCGTAGCTGCCCTTGGGCAGGGTGAAGCCGACGTGCACGCCGTGCTCGTGCGGACGCGCCGTCGCGCTCTTGATCGGGCAGCGCAGCGGGCGACGCTCGCCCCGCGCGAGGCCGAACGGCAGGTCGTTGAACTCCTCGCCCGACAGGCCGAGCTCCGCCAGCTCCTGCAGCTCGAGGTCGAGCGGCTCGCCCTTCGGGACCATCATGTCCGGCCCCGGCATCGGCCCGGACGGCGACAGCTCGAGCGCGTCGGCCCGCGGCTGCTCCTTGGCGGGGTCCTCGACCGTGAACACCGCGCCGTTCTTGTGCAGCTGCGCCAGGTCGCCGGGCAGGATCTGGCCGAGCCGGCCCAAGCGGCGGATCACGACGCGGTTGAAGAGCTCGCTCTGCACCGCCGACAGCACCAGCCCGAACACCCGCCGCGGCATGCGCCGCGCCATCTGCCGAGCGCCGCCCCGCAGCGCCTCCAGCCCCTTGTCCAGGTTGGCGCCGCGCTTGCCGAAGCGCTGCTCGCCGAAGTAGTTGGGCACCCCGACCTGCTCGAGCTCCGCGAGGTTGGCGCGCGCGATCTCGAGCGCGCCGTCGCTGCAGTCGCGCAGGACGATCTCGAAGCGGTTGCCGCGCGCGTGGCCCAGCCGCAGCTTGTTGCCGTGGCGCGCGACGCGGAGGATCTTGACTCCGTCTCCCCCCAGCGCCTCGCAGTCGCGCTCGGCGACGTGCTCGCAGCTCACCCACTGCCTGCTGATCGCGCGCGCGTCCTTCAGCCCCGCGATCCCGAACGACTTCTCGTGTCGCCCGAGCTCCGCGCCGAAGCGGCGGACCAGGTCGAGCGTCGACAGGCCGCGCTTCTCGACCCACATCCAGACGTGGTCACCCGCGCCGCTGGGCTCGTAGGCGGGCACCTCCTCTACGACGAAGTCCTCGGGCTCGACCTTGTAGCGGCCGCGGAACAGGCCGGCCGCGCAGCCGCGCGGAACCGGGCGCGTCGGCTTCATCCGGTCAGTCCTTCTTGACCTTCGCCTTGCTCTTGGCGCGCCGCTTCTTCGGCTTCTTCTCGTCCGCACCTTGCGGCGCGGGCGCGGACTCCTGGTCGTCGGCCTCGGCCTGCTCGCCGCCGTAGGCAGCGACGGGGTCTTGCCCCGTGGCGTAGGCCAGCAGCCGCGCCAGCTCGTCGCGCAGCTTGGAGCGGTCGACGATGCGGTCGATCTGCCCCTTCTCCAGCAAGAACTCGGAGCGCTGGAAGCCCTTGGGCAGCTCCTTCTTGATCGTCGTCGCGATGACGCGCGGGCCCGCGAAGCCGATCAGGGCGCCGGGCTCCGCGATCAAGAAGTCGCACACCGAGGCGAACGACGCGGTGACCCCGCCCGTCGTCGGGTGCGTCATCACGGAGAGCGACACGCCGCCGGCGGCGTGGAGCTTCTGCAGCGCCCCGCAGGTCTTCGCCATCTGCATCAACGAGACGGCGCCCTCGTGCATCCGCGCTCCGCCCGAGCAGGCGAACAGCACCACCGGCAGCCCGCGCTCGAGCGCGTGCTCGCACAGCCGGGCGATCTTCTCGCCGACGACCATGCCCATCGACCCGCCGAGGAAGCGGAAGTTCATCACGCCGAGCGCGCAGGGGATGCCCTTGATCTTCGCGCGCCCCGTCACCATGGCGTCGGACTCGCCGGTCTTGGCGCGCGTGGACGTGAGCTTGTCGCCGTAGGGCATGCGGTCGTGGAAGCCCAGCACGTCCTCTGCGCCCAGCCGCTCCCAGAGCTCTTCGAAGGAGCCCTCGTCGGCGGTCAACGCGACCCGCTCACGAGCCGGCAGCGTGAAGTGGTAGTTGCAGCTCTGGCAGACCCGGTTCCGCTGCTCGAACTCCTTGCGGAACAGCATCGAGCCGCAGGACTCGCACTTGATCCAGAGCCCGCCGGGCATGTCCTTCTTCTTGCTGAAGCGCGTCCAGGCCATGTCTTTCGCTGCCATTCCGGGTGAGGTGAGGGGACGGAGAAGATAGCGACAAGCCCGCGTCGCGGCCAGCAATCAGCGGTCCTCAGCCGCCGCAGCGTCTCCGCGCGCCGCGTCCGCGGCGCTGCGCAGCTGCTCGATCCGCGCGCGGCGGTCCGCGACGCTGAAGATGGCCGTACCTGCGACAAAGACGTTGGTGCCGGCCGCGGCGCTGGACGCGATCGTCTCCGGCCCGATGCCCCCGTCCATCGAGATCTCGCCCTCGAAGCCGAGATCGCGGAGCTGACGGACCTTGTCTAGCACCTCGGGCATGAACTTCTGCCCGCCGAAGCCTGCGAAGACCGACATGACGAGCACGAGGTCGAGCGCGTCCAGGTAGGGCTGCAGGCGCGCGACAGGGGTGTCGGGCTGCAGCGACAGGCCGGCCTTCGCGCCGCGGCCGCGGATGTGCTCGAGCAGCGCGCGCACGTCGCCGCGCTCCTCTACCTCGACGTGGAACGTCAGCCAGTCCGAGCCTGCGTCCAGGAACGGGTCCGCATACTTCCACGGGTCCGCGATCATCAGGTGTGTGTCGAGCGGCTTGCTCGCGCAGCGCTTGACGGCGTCGACGATGAACGGGCCGAAGGTCAGGTTGGGCACGAAGTGCCCGTCCATGACGTCCAGGTGCAGCCAGTCGCAGCCCGCGTCCTCCACCGACTCCACCTCGGCGTCGAGGTGGGTGAAGTCCGCCGCGAGCAGCGACGGCGCGATCCGCACAGGGTGCATGCGCTCAGTATGCCGCGGCCGCGCCGCCGCTGCGACCGTCGGCGACCCCGACGCGCGCGCCGTCGGGGAGCACCTCGGCGGCGAACACCCGCGCGACGCCGCGCGGCGGCGCGCGGAACTTGTGCCCCTTGGCCGCCAGCGCGCGCCGCACGTCGCGCGGCAGGGCCAACGCCTCCCACTGGATGTGGTCGGGCAGCCACTGGTGGTGGATCCGCGGCGCCTCGACCGCGCGCTTGAGCGTCATGTCGTGGTCCACGAGGTTGAGCAGGACCTGCAGCACGCCGGTGATGATCCGGCCGCCCCCGGGCGCGCCCAGCACGTATCGCAGCTCGCCGTCCTCGCAGACGATCGTCGGGGTCATCGACGACAGCATGCGCTTGCCCGGCTGGATCGCGTTGGCCTTGCCCCCGATCAGGCCGAACTGGTTCGGCACCCCGGGCTTGGCCGAGAAGTCGTCCATCTCGTTGTTGAGGAAGAAGCCGCAGCCGTCGGCGACGCAGCAAGACCCGAAGGTCGAGTTGATCGTCGTCGTGCACGACACCGCGTTGCCGTCCCGATCGACGATCGAGAAGTGGGTCGTGTCGTCGCTCTCCTTGGCCCCGGGAGGGACCCCGGGCGAGACCTCGCTGACGCGGTCCAGGTCGATGCTCGCCCCACGCGCGGCCGCGTAGTCGGCGCGGATCAGCCCCTCGACGGGGACGTCGTAGAAGTCCGGGTCCCCCAGCCAGCGGCCGCGGTCGGCGTAGGCGCGGCGCATCACCTCGGTCAGCAGGTGCAGGTAGTCACTGCTGCCGAAGCCGAGCGCGCCGAGGTCGTAGGGCTGCAGCATCTGCAGCATCTGGATCAGCGCGACGCCGCCCGAGGAGGGCGGCCCCATGCTCAGGACCTCGTAGCCCCGGTAGCGACAGCGGAGCGGCGGCCGCTCGACGGGCGCGTAGGCCTTCAGGTCGTCGGCGCGGACGAAGCCCCCGTCGCGCTCCATGTGCGCGGTCATGCGCGCCGCGGTCTCCCCTTCGTAGAAGCCCTGGAGGCCCCGCTCCGCGAAGCGGGTCAACGTCGCCGCGAGGTCTGTCTGCACCAGCACGTCGCCTTGCCCGAGCGGCGCGCCGTCGCGGAAGAACACCGCGCGCGTCGACGGGAACCGGCCGAGCTTCTCGCGCTTGGCGCGCAGCGACGCCGCCAGGTGCTGGTCGACGGCGACCCCTTCCCTGGCGAGGCGGATGGCCGGCGCCGCGACCTCGGCGAGGTCCTTGGTGCCGAACTTCTGCAGCGCGTAGAGGAGCCCTGCCGGGCTGCCCGGGACGCCGGCCGCGCTGACCCCGAGCTGACACTTGTCGACGTCGACGGAGCCGTCGGCCGCGAGGTACATGTCCCGCGTCGCCGCGGCGGGGGCGCGCTCCCGGAAGTCGATCGTCGCGACCTCGCCCCCGAGCGAGCGGAACACCAGGAAGCCACCGCCGCCGAGGTTGCCCGCCTGCGGGTGCGTGACGGCCAGCGTCAGCGCGACGGCGACCGCCGCGTCGACCGCGTTGCCGCCGTCCTGGAGGACCTTGAGACCGACCTGAGTGGCGTGCGGGTCCTGGGTGACGACGACGCCGTGCTCGCCGCGCGCGACCAGGTCGTTGGGCCGCCCGCCCGCGCTGCCGAGCAGCGCCAGGGCCAGCAGGCCGGCTCCGCGCAGTCGGCGCGCCACCTAGACGCCCTCGTCGCCGAGGCCTTCTCCGAGCTTGACGCCCTGCCCCCGCAGGTAGTCCAGCACGCGCTCCAGCTCCTCGTCGGTGCCTTCCAGCTCCAGCGCGATGAACCCACCTTCGTCGGACACCGACGCGCCGCGGATGTTGACCACGACGTCGAACGCGCGGTTGATCTGGTAGAGCAGCGGCTCCTTGACGAGGTTCTGGTTGAACTCGAAATGGATGTTCTTCTTGTTCTTCACGTAGCTGGAGGGGTCCCGAGATCGGGGGCGAAGACCATAGCGATTCGGCCGCGTCGACCGGAGTTCAATCTCCGCGCGCCCCGAGATTGACCTTGCGCCGCCGGGGCCCGCGGCTACGTTGCGTCGCCGCAAGGTCGCGTAGCCAAGTGGTTAGGCAACGGATTGCAAATCCGTCTACGGCGGTTCGATTCCGCCCGCGACCTCCACTCCCTCCCCCCACGCGTGTCCCTTCGCGCTGTGGTCCACGGCGCGCTCGGATCCGCGGCCCGCTCGGATCCACGGCGCGCTGAGATCCACGTCTCGCTCGGATCCAGGTCACTCGGATCCGGGTCGCCGCCCGAGGGCCCCGCTCAACGGCGGAGTATCCGCCGGCCGGGAGGTCCCCGCCGCGACGCGCTCGCCTGCGCGCAGGGACGCCGCTCCCGGATGAGACTGGTGCGGGGAGCGGGGCTCGAACCCGCACAGCCGTTCCCGGCCCGCGGCTTTTAAGGCCGCTGCGTCTGCCAATTTCGCCATCCCCGCGCGGGTGCTCGCCGCAGGAGAGCAGGTCAGGGGCCGC
>JBMHDP010000429.1:0-3178 GCA_049889335.1 Planctomycetota bacterium | reverse complement strand
TCGCCGTTCTCCTTCACCTGCTTTTCGGCCTGGTAGACCAGCGAGTCGGCCTGGTTCCGGAGGTCGACGAGCTCACGCCGCAACTTGTCGTCGTCGGCGTGCGCCTCGGCGTCGGACGCCATGCGCTCGACCTCTTCCTTGCTGAGGCCCGAGCCGACCTCGATCGTGACCTTCTGCTCCTTGCCGGTGCCCTTGTCCTTGGCGGCGACCGAGAGGATGCCGTTGGCGTCGATGTCGAACGTCACCTCGATCTGCGGGGTGCCGCGGGGTGCGGGCGGGATGTCGTCCAGCTTGAAGCGGCCGAGCGTGCGGTTGTCGTTGGCGAACTCGCGCTCGCCCTGCAGGACGTGGATATCGACGCCCGGCTGGTTGTCCGCCGCGGTCGAGAAGACCTGGCTGCGGCTGGTCGGGATCGTGGTGTTGCGCTCGATGAGCTTCGTCATCACGCCGCCCAGCGTCTCGATGCCGAGCGACAGCGGCGCCACGTCGAGCAGCAGCACGTCACTGACCTCGCCGCCGAGCACGCCGCCCTGGATCGCCGCGCCGAGGCTGACGACCTCGTCGGGGTTGACCGAGCGGTTGGGCTCCTTGCCGAAGACCTCCTTGACGACCTCGTTGACCTTCGGGATGCGGGTCGAGCCGCCGACCAGGATGCACTCGTCGATGTCGGACGGCTTGAGCTTGGCGTCCTCGAGGCACTTCAGCACCGGCGCGCGGCAGCGGTCGAACAGGTCCTCACACATCTGCTCGAACTGCGCCCGCGTCAGGTTCTCCGCGAGGTGCTTGGGGCCGGACTGATCCATCGTCACGAACGGCAGGTTGATCGCCGTCTGCGTGGCCGAGCTGAGCTCGATCTTGGCCTTCTCGGCGGCCTCCTTGAGGCGCTGCAGCGCCATGTCGTCGTTGCGCAGGTCGATGCCGTTGGCCTTCTGGAAGTTGTCGCAGAGCCACTGGATGATGCGCTCGTCGAAGTCGTCGCCGCCGAGGCGGGTGTCGCCGTTGGTGGCCTTGACCTCGAACACGCCCTCGCCGACGTCGAGCACCGAGATGTCGAAGGTGCCGCCGCCGAGGTCGAAGACCGCGATCTTGAGGTTCTTGCCCGAGGCCTTCTTGTCGAGGCCGAACGCGAGCGCCGCCGCCGTCGGCTCGTTGATGATGCGCTCGACCTTGAGGCCGGCGATCTGACCCGCGTCCTTGGTCGCCTGACGCTGGCTGTCGTTGAAGTAGGCCGGCACCGTGATCACGGCGCGTTCGACGGTCTCCCCGAGGTAGGCCTCGGCCGACTCCTTGAGGCCGCGCAGGATCTGCGCCGAGATTTCCGGCGGGGTGTAGGTCTTGTCGCCGACCTCGACCTTGACCAGCTCGTCGGCGCCGCCGACGACCTTGTAGGGCACCATCTTCTCTTCGGCGTCGACCTCGCTGTGGCGACGGCCCATGAAGCGCTTGATCGAGTAGATCGTGTTGCCGGGGTTGGTCGCGGCCTGACGCTTGGCGGGCGCGCCGATCAGGCGCTCGCCGCTCGGGGTGAACGCGATCACGGACGGCGTCGTGCGCGCGCCCTCCATGTTGGGGATGACCTTCGGCTCACCCCCTTCCATGACCGAGACGACCGAGTTGGTGGTTCCGAGGTCGATTCCGACGATCTTCGACATTCTTTCTCCTGAGGCTCCGCCGCCGCGAGCGACGACGCTGAGCCAGATGGCTGGTTGCTGCGGCGTCGACGGCGACGTCGCTGCGAGCACAGAACAAACGGCGTGCCCAACCGCAGCCCGATCGTAAACCTAGCTTTCTATGGAGTTACGGTGGTCAGACGCCAGCGCGCCGCGACAATCTGGCAGACGCTCGGCGCGCCTCGCCTGACAGGCTGACAGGAGCCGATCGGACCGCGCTTGCGGCGAGAGCGGGCGAGCGCTCGTGATTCTCCGGACGCTGCGGCGGAACGCCAGGGCCAGGGCGCCGTAGCAGAGCGGGTCGCCTGCACGCTGCGGGCGGCGCCTCTCGCAACCCAACCACGATCCTGGAGCCCCGAGCCATGACCACCGCCGCCGCCGTCGCCTTCTCCACCTTGATGACCGCCCTGCCCGTCGCCCTGCCGACGGGGTCGACCCCGACGCTGGACGTCCAGCTGCGGGCCTCCACGGTGCGGTTCGAGATCCACCAGCGCACTGACGCCAACTACCTGGGCGTCGTCCTGATCTCGCTGAGCGACCAGACGGCGCCGCCCGACCTGGGGCTGCCGCCGGTCCTGCAGGACCACACCATCGTCGGCTTCGGCGTCAACAACGACGAAGGCGCGGTCACCGTCGACGTCCCCGAGCAGCGCCTGCTGCCCGGGATCCCGATCTACGCCCAGGGCGTCACCTACGACGAGAGCGCCTTCCGCTCCACGGACGTCCGCTCGTTCGTCCTGGACGCCTCGGCGCCGCTGTAGGGCGTCGCTGTAGGGCGTCGCTGTAGGGCGTCGCTGTAGGGCGCCGAGCGCCGCAGAGCGCGCGCCGCGATCCTCCGACGAGCTCGCGGCGCGCCGCCGTCAGTCGCGCGGCACCGCCGCGACGATCCGCAGCGGCCCGCCGCTGCCGCCCCGGATCTTCATCGGCAGCGCAAACACCGTCGCGCCCGTCGCCGGCAGCGCAGAGAGGTTCGCGACGTTCTCCAGGCCCGCGATGTTGCGCTCGTAGAGCTCGCGGTGCGCGAAGAACATGCGCGACGGGCCGTGGTCGATGCTCGGGGTGTCGATCCCGACCGCGCCCACGCCGCGAGCGGCGAGCCACAGCGCACCCCGCGGCGAGAGGCCGGGGAAGTGCAGCTTGAAGGTCGCCTCCAGCCCCCGCTCGGCGGTGCCCATGTAGCGCACCCGATCGGGCCACCGCTCGCCGAAGCCCGTGTGCAGCAGCACGATCGCGCCCGACGGGATCCGGCCGTGCGCCGCCTCGAACGCCAGCAGGTCCTCGACCGTGACCTGGTAGTCACGATCCGCCGCGCACTGCGCGCGCACGTCCACGACGCAGCCCGGCCCGACCAGCTGCCCGATCGGGATCTCGTCCGACGCGTAGGCCTCCTTGGAGAAGTGCCGCGGCGCGTCCAGGTGGGTGCCGCCGTGCTCCGAGGTCCGGAACGAGTTCGACTCGTACCACCAGCCACCCGGCGTCTCGCCCTTGGCGTCGACGACATACTCGAA
>JBMHDP010000428.1:0-11714 GCA_049889335.1 Planctomycetota bacterium | reverse complement strand
GAGCGAGCACACCTCGACCACCGGCGAGAACTGCCGCAGCACCTCGGCGACCTTCTGGCGGTAGCGCTCGACCAGGCGGGCGTCGCCGGCGCGCACGACCAGCTCCGGGCAGCGGCGCAGCGCCTCGTGCAGCGGCATCGCCGTCGCGACCCCTCGCCGCTTGGCCTCGTAGGACCGCGACGCGACCACGCCGGTGCCGACCGCTACCGGCTTGCCGAGCAGCGCCGGGTCTCGGAGCTGCTCGACCGAGGCGAGGAAGGCGTCGATGTCGACGTGGAGGATCCGGCGTTCCATGACGAACAACACCCTAACACAACACGAACATCTTGCGGCAGCGCCGCCTGGTCCGCCGCCCGCGCGCTCTCCCCAATCTCTCCACAAGAAGGCCCTGCCCGCGTCCGCGCGCCCGGCTCCAAGCGACCGCCTCACGGCGCGTTAGCCCCCCGTCCGCGCGCGCGCTCCACTGCGGCGCCGACGCCGCGCTTGCTTCCGCGCAACGAGCCGCGACAGTGCTCCGCCGCGCATCGCGCGCACGCCATGGAGCCCGAGCCGACCGACGAGAGCCAGCAGCCGAGCCAGTCGTTCTGGGACGAGATGCGGCAGCTGATGCGGCTCGGTCTGCCGATCGCGTTCGTGCAGTTCGGCATGACCTCGATGAACTTCGTCGACGTCGCGCTCCTGGGCCGCCACCACCGGGAGTCGCTCCCGGCCATGACGCTCGGGAACCTGCTGACCTTCAGCCTGATGGTGTTCTGCATGGGGGCCATCACCGCGGCAGACCCGCTGCTGTCCCAGGCCGTCGGCGCGCGCGACCGAGACGCCGTGCCGCGGCTGCTCGGCCGGACCCTGCTGCTGAGCCTGCTGCTGTCGATCCCGACCGCCGCGCTGCTGCTGCCGGCCGCGACGTGGCTGGAGCTGCTGCAGCAGCCCGCGGAGCTGATCCCGGAGGCGGCCGAGTATGCGCGGCTGCAGACGCTCGGCGTGCTGCCGTTCCTGTGGTACGGCGCGCTCCGCAGCCTGCTGTCAGCCCACGCGCGGATCGCGCCGCAGGTGCTGACGATCGTCGCCGGCAACGTCGCCAACTTCGCCCTGGACTACGTGTTCATCTACGGCGCGTTCGGGATGCCCGAGATGGGCGCGTGCGGCGCCGGGCTGACCACGGTCGTGTGCCGCTGGCTGATGCTGTTCGGCCTGTGCGCGTTCGGCTGGTCCGACGTCGGCCCGCAGCTCCGCCGCCTCGGCGAGCGACAGGTCCGCGCGCGCGCGTTCGCCTGGGCGCCGCTCTGGCGCATGTTCCGGCTCGGCACCCCCATCGGGGTGCAGTTCGCGCTCGAGTGGGGCGCGTTCGGCGCCGTCGGCCTGCTCGTCGGCGTGCTCGAGACCCAGGCGCCCGGCGGCAGCATGGGGCGGCTCATCGGCGGCCATCAGATCACCATGATGCTCTGCTCGCTGAGCTTCATGGTGCCGCTCGGGCTCGGGATCGCGGCGTCGGTGCGCGTCGGCTGGGCGGTCGGCCGCGGCGACCAGGCGGCGGTGAAGCGGTCGGTGTTCGTCGCCCTCGTCGCCGCCGCGGCAGCGATGTCCGGGTTCATGCTGCTGTTCCTGCTCGCCCCGACGCCGCTCGCCTGTGTGCTCGCCGAGCACGAGGAGATGGTCGCCGTCGCGGTGACGCTGATCCCGATCGCGGGCGTCTTCCAGATCGGCGACGGCCTGCAGGTGGTCGCGGTCGGCTGCCTGCGCGGCCTCGGCGACATGCGCTCTGCGGTCGTCGCCAACGTGATCGGCTTCTGGCTGCTCGGCCTGACGATCGGCAGCGCGCTCGCGTTCGGCGCCGACATGGGGCCCGCGGGCCTTTGGTGGGGCCTCGCCGTCGGCCTGTTCGTGGTCGCGGTCGGCCTGCTGTGGGTCCTGAGAGCCCGCACGTCGCAGGACCGCGCGCGGTTGCAGGTCGACTGAGCCACGCGCGCTGCTACCATCCGCGCATGCGCCGCACCGTCGCAGCAACGCTGCTTGCCCTGACCGCGCTCGCTCCGCTGACGGGGTGCACCGCCTGGTTCTTCTCCGGCGAGGAGCGCACCGACCGCTCGCGCCCCGTCGTGCTGCTCGAGACGACCGGCGGGGTCGAGCTGGGCGCTGCCACCGAGTTCGGCGTGCTCGCGCTGGGCAGCACCGCGAAAGACGGCCCCTGCCGGGTCCGCTACTTCCTGGGGCCGACGCCGATGACCGAGGCCGGCGTCGTGCGCCGCGCGCGCGCGCCGTTCGTGCGCGCCGAGATCGACCTCAAGACGCAGATGGCGCGCGCGCTCGACCGCAGCCCCGCCCCCGAGGACGAGCTCTGGGTGATGTGGACCCCTGACGGCGAGACGGTGCAGCAGGTCACGGTCGACCTCGCCGTCGGCGAAGGACTCGCCGGCGACCTGCTGCGCGACCCCGGCGTCGACCTGCCGGGCGGCGCGACACTGCTGTGCCGCGGGCCCGCCGGCGAGGCCATGTTCGCCGGCCTCGTCGCCGGCACCGCGACCGTCGACGCCGGCCCGGCCGCGGGCCGCTACTACGTGGTCGCCGGCGTCGACCGCGTCCGCGAGCTGTTGGCCGTGCCCCACGACTTCCCGGTCGACATGGTGCCGAAGTACCGCAACGACGGCATCTCGGTGATGAAGCCGGTGCGCATGGACCCCGAGCCGGAGCCGCCGCCAGCGGGCGGGGGCCAGCAGCGCTGAGCGCCGCGGCAGGCTAGCCGCGCTCGACGCCGGCGAGCTCGAGCACGCTGTCGACGACCTTGTTGAGCACGAACAGGACCATGTGGTCGTGCGCGTGGAGCACGGTGTCCCCGCGCGGGATCACCACGCTGCCGTCCTCCCGCGTGATCGCGGCGACCACGCAGCCCGAGGGGAACTGCGCGTCCTGGACGGCCTTGCCGACCAGCGAGCTGCCGCCGGCGAGCTCCAGCTCCAGCACCTCGGCCTTGCCCTCCTCGATGCTGGCGATCGTCGAGATGCTGCGGCTGCGCACGAACGCGAGGATGCGGTTGGCGCACAAAAGGCGCGGCGAGACCGCCGTGTCGATCCCGAGCTGCTGGTAGAGCGACACGTAGTCGGGCTTCTGCACGAGGGCGATCGTGCGCTCGACGCCGAGGTTGCGGCTCAGCTGACACGACATCAGGTTGCGCTCGTCGTCCAGCGACACGCCGAGGAACGCGTCGGCCTCGCCGACGTGCTCCTCCTGCAGGAAGTTGAGGTCGGTGGCGTCAGCGTGCAGCACGACGACGTTCTTGAGCACCTCGGACAGCCGCTCCGCGGCCGCGCGGCTCTCGACGATGCAGCGCACGTCCACGTGCTCGCGCTGCAGGGCGTGGCAGACCTGCTGCGCGATGCCGGCGGCGCCGAACACGACGACGTTGCGCGCGCGCTGCTTCTTGCCGCCGAGCTTCTTCTCGAAGCTCGCGATCGCCTTGGGCTCCCCGAGCACCAGCAGCTCGTCCTCGGCGCGGAGGTCGTCGGCGCCGCCGGGCACGATCACCTCGTGGTCCCGGTCGATCGCGGTGATCAGCACGCCGGCCGGCAGCTTCACGTCCTTGACCTGCTGACCGGTGAAGGGCCCGCCCGCCTCCAGCTTGAAGCGGCGCATCTGCACCTTGCCCTCGGCGAAATTCTCGACGCCGAGCGCGGCGGACTGGCGCGCGACCTTGACGATCTCCTCGGCGGCGAGGTCGTCGAGGGACAGCAGCAGGTCGTAGGCGAGGTTCTTGCGGAAGATCGTCTGCGACCGGCGCACGGCCGACGTGTCGTGCAGCCGCAGCACGGTCTTCTTCGCGCCCATCCGCTTGCCGAACAGCGTCGTCAGCATGTTGACCTTGTCGTCGTTGGCGACGGCCAGCAGCAGGTCGCACGCGTGCACGTCCGCGCGGTCGAGCACGTCCGGTCGAGAGCCGTCGCCGTGCACGGCCTGCACGTCGAGCAGGTCCGCGACGCGGCGGATGCGGTCGCGGTCCGGATCAATCACGGTGATGGAGTGCCCCTCGGTCGACAGCACCTTCGCCAGGTAGCTGCCGACTTCGCCGAGGCCGACGATCAGGATGTTCATCGGGTCCTCAGACGATACTGTCGCGCGCGTCGATTTGATCCTGCTGCTCGACAACAAGGACTCGTTCGTCTGGAACCTCGCCCAGGCGCTGCGAAAGCTCGGCGCCCAGGTCGACGTCGTGCGCAGCGACCTGGCGGACGTCGCCGACGTCGCGCGCTACCGCGGCGTGGTGCTCTCGCCCGGGCCAGGCCGGCCCGAGGACGCCGGCTGCTGCGTCGAGGTCGTGCGGACGTGGTCCGGGTCCCGGCCGCTGCTCGGCGTGTGCCTCGGCCACCAGGCGATCGCGGCCGCGTTCGGCGCCGACATCGTGCGCGGTGAGCCCGTGCACGGCCGCCCCACGCCGGTCACCCACGACGGCGCGGGCGTGTTCGCCGGGCTGCCGCAGCCGCTGATGGCCTGCCGTTACCACAGCCTCTACGTGCCGTCCGCCGTGCAGGCGCCCCTGCGCGCGACGGCGCACAGCGAGAGCGGCGAGGTGATGGCGGTCCGTCACGCCGAGCACCCGACGCACGGCGTGCAGTTCCACCCGGAGTCGTTCCGCACCGAGTGCGGCGAACAGCTGCTCGACAACTGGCTCCGCGAGGTCGCCGCGTGAGCGGCGCCGCGATCGACGTCCGCGGCCTGCGCAAGCAGTTCGGCGAGCGCGCGGTGCTCCGGGGCGTCGACCTGCGCGTCGAGCCCGGCCAGCTGCTCGGCTTGATCGGCCCGAACGGCGCCGGCAAGTCGACGCTGCTGCGCACCCTGGTCGGCCTGGTCCCGCGCACCGCCGGTGAGGTGGCCCTGTTCGGCCTGGACCCGGCGACCTCGTCCCTGGAGATCCGCCGGCGCGCCAGCTACCTGCCCGGCGAGACCGGCGTCTACCAGCAAATGCGCGGCGCGGCGTTCCTCGAGTTCGCGCTCGGCTTCTACCCGCGCCTCGACGAGGCGCTGCAAGACCAGCTGCTCGACGCCTTCTCGCTGCCGCTCGATCAGCGGGTGCGGGCCTACTCGGCCGGCATGAAGCAGAAGCTCGCGCTGGTCGCGACGCTCGCCCCGGACGTCGACCTCTACCTGCTCGACGAACCCGACCGCGCGCTCGACGCGAGCGTCCGCTTCTTCCTGCGCGACGTGCTCCGGCAGCTCAAGGCGCGCGGCAAGACCGTCGTGCTGAGCTCCCACCACCTGAGCGAGGTCGAGACCCTCGCCGACCGGCTCGAGTTCCTGCTCGACGGCGCGCTGGTGCCCGCCGCCAGGGTGCAGCGCGCGCGCGCCGCGCTACGACGGCGGCCGCGCGTGCGGCTCCGCCCCGGGCACGCGCTCCCTGCCGGCGCGACGCTCGTCCGCCGCGAGCCCGACGGCGTCCTCGTCGTGGCGACCGACGGGGACGCCGTGGGGTGGCTGCAGCGCGCGGACGCCGACGCCGTGCTGAGCGCCGAGATCGGCGTCGACCGCCTGGAGGACCTCTACCAGCTGCTGCTCGAAGCGGACGCCGAGGACGCCGCGGGAGGTGCCCGGTGATCTGGCGCAAGACCGCGCGCGAGCTCTGGGTCATCGGGCTCGCCTACGTCGTGATCTTGGAGCTGCTGGCGATCCCGGTGCTGCTGCTGTGGCCGGAGATCTACGCGGACCTGCAGCGCTCGACGCTGTTCAAGTCGCTCGGCGTGGACTTCATCAAGCGCATCGGCGAAGCGGTGAGCGGCCGCGACGAGCAGCTCGCCTACACCAACTGGTGCGCGACGATGCTGCTGTTCCGCAGCTGCAACCTCGTGGCCACGGCGGCGGCCGTGCTGATCGGCGTCGGCCTGTTCGCCCGCGAGCGCGAGAACAACACGCTGGAGTTCCTGCTGGCCCGCCCGGTCTCCCGCGGCGCGATCCTGTGGCAGAAGACGTGGCCGAGCCTGCTGGTGGTGACGCTGCCGATCTTCGTGGTCAACGCCACGGCGATCCCCTGGTCCTGGACGATGGACCTCGAGCTGCCCGCGTGGGAGCTGTTCCTGGGCACGCTGCACGCCGCGGTGTTCGCCGCGGCTATCCTGCTCGCCACCACCTGGGCCTCGATCCAGCTGCGCGTCCAGGCCCACGTGGCGGCGGCCGTCGGCGCGTTCCTGGTGCTGCAGCTGGGGATCTACATGACCCAGCGGATCCGTCAGTTCAGCCTGTTCCGGCTCGCGGACTTCGACTGGTACGGTCCGGTGCTGTGCGGCAACACGCCGGCGTGGCAGATGTTCGACCCGGTCCGCGGCCACGGCTACACCACGTTCTTGCTGCTCGCCGGGCTGGGCTTCTACGCCCTGAGCTGGCGCGCGCTGAGGCGCTGCGAGCCGTGATCTGGCTGCAGGTCGGGGTGACGCTCGTGCGCGAGCTCGTGCGGTGCGGCGCGGCGCCGCTGCGGCTGCTGCTCTACCTGCCGAACCGCCGCAAGTGGCGTCAGCGGGCGCAGGACGCCCTGGCAGCGGCGAGCCGAACGCCCGCAGGCGACGCCCGCGACCCGCTCGCGGCGTTCTTCGAGGCCGCGCCGCGGCCCCGCGCGGCGACGCCGCACCTGTTCGTCTCGGCGGGCGAGGCGAGCGGCGAGCTCCACGCGAGCAAGCTGGTGCGTGCGCTCGGCGGGGAGGTGCGCGCGAGCGCGTTCGGCGGCGCCGCGCTCGCCGACGCCGGCGCGCGCGTGCGGTTCGGGCTCAGCGAGCACGCGGTGATGGGCGTCGTCGGCGTGCTCCGGCAGCTGCCCCTGATCCTGCGCGCCTACGCCGACTTCCTCCGGCTGCTGCGCGACGACCGCCCGGACCTCGTGGTGCTCGTCGACTACCCGGGCCTGCACCTCGTCATGGCGAAGGCGTGCCGCCGCCGCGGCGTCCCCGTGCTGCACTACATCGCGCCGCAGTACTGGGCGTGGGGACCGTGGCGCATGCGCCGCTACCGGCGGGCCGTCGACGCCACCTTGACGATCCTGCCGTTCGAGACCGAGTTCTTCGCGCGACAGCGCGTGCCGGCCGCCTACATCGGCCACCCGCTGCTCGACGAGCTGGCCGACGCGCCGCCGCCCGCCGCGGAGGTCGCGCGCGTGCGGTCCCGTCGCACGCTGGTGCTGCTCCCGGGGAGCCGCCGCGCCGAGATCCAGGCCAACCTCGCGGGCATGCTGCGCGTCGCCGAGGCCGTGCGCGCAGCCGACCCCGACGTGCGCGTGGTCATCCCCCACAAGAACCCGCGTCGCACCGAGGGGATCCGGGCCGCGCTGCGGGACCTTAGCGCCGAGCACGTCGAGCACCACGAGGGCCCGCTCGGGCCGTGGCTCGCGGGCGCCCACCTCGTGCTCGCGAAGTCGGGCACCGGCTCGCTGGAGGCCTCCCTGCACGGCAACCCCACCGTGGTCGTCTACCAGCTCCGCGGCTGGCTCGCGGCGCTCGGCTACCGCACCATCCTGAGCGTGCCCTTCATCGCCGGGGCCAATCTGATCGCGGGGCGCGAGGTCGTGCCCGAGCGCTGCTTCGCGGGCCCCACCGGCTGGCGCGCGGTGACCGAGGACACCCTGCGACTCTGGCGCGACGACGACGCGCGCCGCATCCACTGCGAGGGCCTCGACGAAGTCCGCCGGAGGCTGGGCGAGCCCGGCGCGACGGAGCGCGTCGCGGCGATCGTCCGGCGGTTCCTGTCCCACGCCGCCCGCTCCTGATGTCCCGCCCCCTCGTCGACCTCCGCGCCTTCTTGGCCGTGCTCCGCGCCGAGGGCGAGCTCGTCGAGGTCGAAGCGCCGGTCGACCCGGACCTGGAGGCCGCCGAGGTCCACCGGCGCGTGATCGCGGCCGGCGGCCCGGCGCTGCTGTTCCGCAACGTCAAAGGGTCGCCTTGGCCCGCCGTGACCAACCTGTTCGGCACGCAGAAGCGCGTCGAGCTCGCCTTCGGCAAGCGCCCCCTGGAGCTGGTCCAGCGGCTGGCCGACGCGCCGCACACGCTGCTGCCGCCGAGCCTCGGCAAGCTGTGGGATCACCGCGACCTGTTCGGGCCGCTGCTGAAGGTCGGCCGCAAGCACGTGCGCCGCGCGCCCGGGCTGGCGGTGCAGGACAGCCCGCCCCGGCTCGAACGCATCCCGCTGCTGCGCACCTGGGAAGAGGACGGCGGCCCGTTCGTCACGCTGCCGCTGGTCTACACCGAGCACCCCGACGGCCTCGGCGGCAACCTCGGCATGTACCGCGTGCAGCGCTTCTCGGACGACACCACCGGCCTGCACATGCAGATCGGCAAGGGCGGCGGCTACCACCTCGAAGCCTACGAGGAGCGCGGGGAGCCGATGCCGGTCGCGGTCCACATCGGCGGCCCGCCGGCGCTGATCCTGAGCGCGATCGCGCCGCTGCCCGAGAACGTGCCCGAGGTGCTGCTCTGCTCGCTGCTGATGAACCAGCGCCTGCGGACCGGCCGGTCGCCCCACACGCCGCTGCCGGTGGTCGCCGACTGTGAGTTCGTCATCGTCGGCCACGTGCGCCCCGGCGAGCGTCACCCCGAGGGTCCGTTCGGCGACCACTACGGCTACTACTCGTTGAAGCACGACTACCCGCTGCTGCGCGCCGACGCGCTGCTGCACCAGCAGGACCCGATCCTCGCGGCGACGGTGGTCGGCAAGCCGCGCCAGGAGGACTTCTTCCTCGGCGACTACCTGCAGGAGCTGCTCAAGCCGCTCGCCAAGGTCGCGATGCCGCAGGTCCTGGACCTCTGGTCCTACGGCGAGACCGGCTACCACTCGCTCGCCGCTGCGGTCGTGCGCGAGCGCTACGGCAGAGAGGCGATGCAGAGCGCGTTCCGCATCCTGGGCGAGGGCCAGCTGAGCCTGACGAAGTTCCTGCTGCTGACCGACACGCAGCAGGACCTGACCGACTTCCGCAGCGTGTTCGAGCACATCCTGGCGCGGTGCCGCTTCGGCACCGACCTCTACGTGTTCGGCAGCCTGTCGATGGACACGCTCGACTACGCCGGCCCCGAGGTCAACAAGGGCAGCAAGGGCGTGATGCTCGGCCTCGGCGAGCCGGTGCGCGACCTGCCGCGCGCGTTCTCCGGCCAGCTGCCTGCGGGCTTCCCCAAGGCCCACGTCTACTGCGGCGGCTGCCTCGTGGTGCAGGGCCCCCGCTACGAGGACGATCCGGACGCAGCGGCCGCGCTGAGCAGGCACGACAGCGTCAAGGACTGGCCGTTCGTGGTGCTGTGCGACGACGCCGACCAGGCGGCGCGCTCGAGCGTGAACTTCCTGTGGACGACGTTCACGCGGTTCGAGCCGGCGGCCGACCTGCACGCGCGGGACCTCCGGCTGATCCGCAGCCAGCCGAGCTACACGCCGCCGGTCGTGGTCGACGCGCGGATGAAGCCGAACTACCCCAAGGAGCTGTTCTGCGACCCGGACACCAGCGCGCGCGTCTCGCGGCGCTGGGCCGAGTACTTTCCCGGCGGCGGCGTCGAGATGGGCGACAGCGACCGCGGCCACCTGGACTGAGCCGACCATGGAATACCGCAACCTCGAGCCGACCGACGCGCAGCAGGAGCTGCAGCAGGACCCCGGCATCCGGCTCCTCGACGTGCGCACGCAGCCCGAGCACGACAGCCACCGGCTGGCGGGCGCGACCCTGGTCCCGGTGCAGGAGCTGGCGCAGCGCGTGGGCGAGCTGGACCCGGACCAGCGCTGGTTCGTCTACTGCGAGCACGGCGTGCGCAGCGTCGCGGCCTGCGAGTTCCTCGCGGCGGCGGGCTTCGGGGCGCTGACGAACATCCGCGGCGGCATGGCCCACTGGGCGTCCAGCGGGCTGCCGTTCGAACGCGGTCGCTAGCGGCCCCTACCGGCCGCCGGCTTCTTCTCGCCGGGCTTGCCCGGCGCGGGCTTCTTTGGCGCGGGCTTCTTCGGCGCCTCGGGGCGCGCGGACTCGCCGCTGATCTTCTTCCACGCGCCGTCGGCCTTCTTGGCCTGCGCCTTGGTGTCGCCCTTGCTCCAGGACTTGCGCGTGTTGTTGAAGAAGCCGTTGTAGAAGAGCATCAGCCGCCCGTCCTGGATCAGGAACGACTCCGCGTCGACCTCGACCTTGTCGCCCGCCCGCATCGCGTAGGCGCACCAGCCGCCGTAGGCTGGCTCGAACTTGTCGGGCGTCTTGCGGAAGCGCTCGAGGTTCTTCTGGTCGGCGAAGCGGTAGGTGACCCCGCGGTGCGTCGCCGTGAAGCGCGGGCTGCCCTTGCGGGCCTTGCCGCCGCCCTCGGCGAAGTAGGCGACCGGGTCGTAGCCCTGGACGGCCAGCCGCTGCTTGCCCAGGTTGTAGTGCTTGAGCGCGGCGCGGGGCGGACCCTCCTTGGCGGGCTGGCGGTCCTGCGCAGGCGCGACCGCGGCAGCGAAGGCCATCGTCAAGGCGACGGCGGAGAAGGCTCGGAGACGTTGGTGCATGGTTCGGTTCTCTGGTTGTCGGACAAGGTCGTCCTACGCACGTCGGCTCGTCCAGTTCGATAACGTTCGAGGTTCTTCGTTTCGCGCTGCTTCACGATTCAACAAGGGCATCCGCGGCCGTCCGCGCCTAGGTTTTGACCCTGCACCGTCCGCCCGCGGCCGAAGCGCCTCTCATGCCCATCGCTATCGCATCCCCTCTCGCGGCGGCGCTCGAGCTGTACCTGCTGCTCGGCGTCGTGTTCGCGATCTGGTTCGCGCTCGCCGGCGCGCGCCGCCTCGACCCGGTCGCCGCCGACGGCACCTGGGGCTTCCGCGCGTTGCTGCTGCCGGGCGCGGCCCTGCTGTGGCCCGTCCTGCTGCCGCGCGCCCTGCGCGGCGGGGGCACGTCGTGAGCCGCGCCCAGCGACGGTGGCACGCGCTCGCGTGGCTCGTGATCGTGCCCCTGGCCGTGGCCGTGCTCGCGGCGGCCGGAGCGCGGCGCGCCGGAGCCGCGAGGCTCGGGACCCCCGAGCTCCCGGAGGCGCCGCGATGACGAACGCCTACCGCGCCGTGCAGTGGAACGCCCACAAGCGCACCTACGACCTCGTCCTGCTCGCCGCCGCGCTCGCGATGATCGCGGGGTTCGTCGGCGCGTCGGTGATGATGGCCCGGCCGGCCGACGACCTCAGCCCCGAGATCCTGGTGATCCGCGCCCTCGGCGCGACGGCGGGCTCCCTGCTCTCGGTCACGCTGTGCATCGGCCCGCTCGCGCGCCTCGACCGCAGGTTCGCGCCGCTGCTCTACAACCGGCGACACCTCGGCGTCACGACGGCCGCGCTGGCGACCCTGCACGGCCTGATCGCGACCAACTGGTACCACGGCTTCGGCGCGCTGGATCCGCTGGTCTCCGTGCTGAGCAGCGGCAGCGAAGGCGGCGGCGTGCCGTTCCAGCCGCTGGGGCTCGCAGCGCTCGTCGTCCTGCTGGTGATGGCGTCTACCAGCCACGACTTCTGGCTGCACAACCTCGGGCCGCGCCAGTGGAAGCGCTTGCACATGCTCGTCTATCCAGCGTGGCTGCTGATGGTCGCGCACGTCGCGTTCGGCGCTTTGCAGACGGACGCGACGGCCACGGTGCTGACGCTGCTCGCGGTCGCGGTCGCGCTGGTCGGCGGCCTGCACGTCACCGCAGGCTTCGTGGCGCTGCGCGCCGACGCGAGGCCCGCCGAGGCGGCGCGCGACGGGTGGCTCGACGCGGGCCCCGCCCA
>JBMHDP010000427.1:0-6545 GCA_049889335.1 Planctomycetota bacterium | reverse complement strand
CCCCCCCCCGCCCGCGGCCGCGGCCCCGGGCCGGGGGCCCGCGGTCGGTTTTGCCGCGAGCGCCCCTCCCCCGCCGCGCGGCCCGCGCGGGCGTCGCCAGGCGCAGGAAGGCCGCCTTGGAACACGTGAACCCGTCGCTATACTGCGTCGTTCCACCCCTCATCGGTGCTCGGCTTGGACCCCCGAACCCGAGCGCCGATCGCGACACCGCGCCGCCCACCCCTCGTTGGCGCCGCCCCGTCCAACAACCCACGGTTCCCGAACCCCTGCAGCCCTTCTCTGCAGCCAACCATCGGAGTCTGTCTGTGATCAGCCTTCCCGCGCGCCTGCTCGGCGCCAAGCCCGCCGCGCTCCTGCTCGCGCTCGGCGCGCTCTCGCCCGCACTGCTCGCCCAGGACAAGCTCGGGCGCGAGATCAACTTCGTCCGCGCGCTCGCCAAGGACATGCGCTTCATCGAGCTCGCCAAGTCCGAGGCCGACCGCCTCGCGGGCGAGTTCCGGGGCGCGGGCGACCAGGACAAGATCGCGCAGCTCGCGGTCGAGGTCGCCTACTACGGCGCCCGCTCGCGGAGCGATCGCAGCCAACAGCGCGCGCTGTTCAAGGAGACGGTCGAGAAGTCGCAGGAGCTGATCGGGCGCTCTTCCGACGGCGAGGTCAAGCTGCAGGCGCAGTCGACGCTCGCGAACGCGACGCAGGACTTCGGCCAGTTCCTGATCGAAGAGCTCGACATCGCGCGCTCAGAGTCCCCCGAGCGCGTCGCCGAACTGCAGACCGAGGCGATCGACGTGCTGAAGGCGGGCAAGGAGGCCTGCCGTGAGGTCCGCGGCGCGCTCGAGAGCCAGCGCAGCGACCCGCAGAAGGAGATCGAGTTCTTCCTCATGTGGATGAAGGAGGCCGTGCTCACGCGCGAGCAGGCCAAGGCGGACAAGGAGAACCGCGGCGTGCTCGTCGACCGCTCGGTCGAGGAGCTCGAAGAGATGGTGCTCGAGGCCGGCGAAGAGTCGGCGCTCGGCCTGCGCGGCCTGTTCGAGATCGCCCAGTGCTACGAGGTGAAGGGGGAGATCGGCGAGGCGATCCAGTGGTACACGGACACGATCGAGCAGATCACGACGGCGCTGGAGGAGGCTCAGGAGGGCAACCTCGACCTCACGCTCGACATGCAGGGCTTCTTGTTCGGCATGATGCAGGAGGTCTACGTGCGCGCCGGGGAGACGATGGCGCGCGAGGGCGCCGACGGCACCGCCGAGCTGTTCGCCAACTTCCGCGGCCACATCGAGGCCTTCGGGGAAGAGGACGCTGACATCTTCGACGTCGTCTCGGAAGGCTACGGCCACCTGATGCTGCTCGCCGAGAGCCGCTGGAAGGCCGAGTCCGGCGATCCGGAGAAGGTCCAGGAAGCGCTCGCGATGACGCAGCGCATCAACGACAAGCACCCCGCCGACTACGTCGGCGTCAAGGCCAAGGCCGTGCTCGCCGACATCCTGGCGCTGCAGAAGAACCTGGTCTCCGGCGCCCTGCTGTTCGAGGTCGGCAAGGGCGACCTCCAGAAGAAGAACTACGAGCCCGCCATCAAGAGCCTGCGGGCCGCGATCGCGGCCATGACCGCTGCCGAGAAGCAGGAGCTGGGCATGGAGGCCTACCTGATGCTGGGCAACGCCTACCGCCGCACGGACCGACAGCTCGAGGCCATCCTGGCGCTCGTCGAAGGCGCCCGCCTGTTCGGCGACAAGGCCGACCCGAAGTCGAACGACGCGGGCGACGCGATCGACCGCGCGGTCTCGGCGCACAAGCGCGAGACCAAGGACGACCCCTACTTCCAGAGCTTCTGGAACGACGCGATCAACGAGGCCGCCAAGATCAACACCGGCGGCGCCGACAAGGTCGCCTACAAGGAAGGCACCAAGCTCTTCAACGAGCGCAAGTGGACCGAAGCGGCCGCGCAGTTCGCCAAGGTCACGCCCGAGTACGTCTACTACGAGCAGGCCGCGGTGCGCGTCGCGCGCGCCTACGCATCGGCCGGCGACTTCGCGAAGTCGCGTGCGGCGCTCGCCGCCTACCGGAAGTACGTCGCCGACAACGAGCTCCACGCTCGCGACACCGGCAAGCAGCAGGTGCGCGAGGCGGCCCTGGCGTCCGGCGCCTACAACGACGTGCAGATCGCCTACTACGAGGCCCGGGGCAACAAGGACTTCGGCCTCGAGCGCGACCTCGCGAAGTACGGCGCGGCGGTCGACACGGCGAAGAGCTTCCTGACCAACTTCGCCGCCGACGGCGAGGCCTACGTGCCCCAGGTGCTGGCGTTCCTCGGTCGCCTGCACGTCGACACCGGCGCGCTCGACCAGGCCGAGCAGGCCTACACGCAGCTCAAGACCAAGGACGCGACCCGCGCCGCGCGCCTCGCGACGGAGATCTTCCAGGAGTACCAAAACCAGGTGAAGGGCCTGGTCGCCGAGCGCGACAAGGGCATCTCCGAGGGCAAGACCGACGCCCAGCTGGCCGAGCAGAACGCCGCCATCGAGGCCGCCCGGCGGAAGCTGACCGCGCTCGGGACCGACTACATCAAGAGCTCGCCGAAGCCGCAGCTCGCGATCCTCGTCAACACGATGCTCGCGTGGGAACAGCTCCAGGAGTGGGTGCGTGTCGACGAGGTCGCCAAGCAGACGCTGGAGATGTACGGGGACGTCACCGAGGAGTCCTCTAAGCGCGTCGTCGACCAGCTGGTCCGCCCGATGGTCGGCGAGGCGCTGCTGCAGCAGCGCCGCTTCCAGGAGGCCTACGACATGCTGATCGCCGCGGAGGAGGCCAACCCCGCGCAGTGGGAGCTCAAGCGCCAGATCGCGCGCGCGCTCGGCGGCTGGTTCGAGTTCTCGAACACCGGCGCCGCGGTGCGCGAGCCGGGCCTCGACCGTCCGGTCGAAGCCTACATCCGCTACTACGGTGATCCGGAGAAGTCCTACCGCATCTGGGCCACGCGCCCCGAGATCAAGAAGTTCAGCCTCGAGTGGTACCGCTTCATGTGGGAGTCCTACTGGTTCGCCAAGCAGGCGGGCAAGAAGGACAGCAAGTACGCCGACACGGCCGCCAAGTTCTTCCGCATCGCGCGCAGCACGAACGAGTTCGCGACGCTGCTGACCTACGGGGCCGAGGGCAAGAAGATCCACAGCTACTTCATGAGCAACCGCTGATCCCCCCACCGCGACACATCCACGAAGGTTTGACCACGATGCGAATCCTCTCTCTGTTGATGCCGGTGGCGCTGCTGCTTCCGGCTACCACCGCCTCCGCCCAGAAGATCAACGACGTCGTCCTCAAGAAGGACGGCGCGCGGGTCCGCGGGGTCGAGATCACCGACTTCCTGCTGAGCGGCGTGCGCGGCAAGCGCGGCAGCGACGACTTCGAATTGCCCGCGCACATGGTGAAGGACATCGAGTGGAGCGAGCTCCCCGAGGAGTTCCTCGCCGGCAAGGGCGCCATGGGCCGCGGGGACTTCGAGGCTGCCGCGCAGTTCTTCGGCGCGGTGCAGAGCGACCGGGCGCTGGTGAAGGCCGACGCCGAGTTCTTCAAGGTCAAGGCGGCGATCGCGGGCATCGGCGCGGACAAGAGCAGCGCGGCCACCGCGGCGACGCACATGAAGGAGTGGGTCGCGGCCAACGCCAACCACTGGCGCACGCCCGAAGCCCTGCTGCTGCAGGGCCGCGCCGAGCGCCTCGCCGGCACCGCCGGCGCCGCGACGACGACCCTCAAGGACCTCGACGACCGCGCCATCCGCGACGGTTTCGGCACCGTGTGGAGCGCGCGCGCGAAGTACGAGCTGGCGCTGACCCTCGTCGCCGACGGCAAGTCGGGCGAGGCCCGCACCGCCTTCAAGTCGGCGAGCACGGCCGCCAACACGGCGATCAACACCGGCGACACCGACGTCGCCGAGCTCAAGAACCTCAAGACGCTCGCCCGCGTCGGCGAGGGCGAGACCTACCTGACCGACAAGGACTTCAAGAAGGCCGAGTCGTTCTTCAAGACCCTGGCCAACGACCCCTCCCCGGCGCTCAAGGCCGCCGCGGCGGCCGGCGAAGGCGAGGCGATCTTCCTCGGTGCCGTCGCCGCCAACAACACCAACGACCTCCGCCGAGCCCAGCTCGCGCTGGCGCGCGCCAGCGTGTTCGACAGCACCAGCGGAGAGGCCAGCGCGAAGGCCAACTACTACCTGGGTCGCTGCCTGCTGGCGCTGGGCGCCGACAAGGAGGGCGACTCGTTCAAGAAGCGCGCGCTGCAGTACTTCGAGATCGTCTACTCCTCCTACCCCTCGACGAGCTGGGCCGGCCGCGCCCGCGCCGAGGCGCAGAAGTAGCGCCGCACACCGTATTGCGCCCGCCGCCGGGCGGGCGTGGACGACCCTGCGACGCCAGCTGGCGCCGCGTAGTTTTTGCGCCGGGGGCTTCCAAGGGCCGCCCCGGTCGAGCAAACTTCCATCCCCCTCTTTTTCGAATCCTTCGAAGCCCCTCTCCCCCGCCTCGCGCCTGGAGCGAGGCCGCTCCTCCCATGATGCTCAAGCACGTGCCGTCCGCCCGGTTCCTGGCGATGTCCGCCCCGCTCCTGTTCGCCAACTCGCTGTTCGCCCAGGAAGGCGCGACAGAGAAGCCTGGCTTCCTCGAAGACGTCATCGCCAACGCTGGCGTGATCGGCCTGCTGATCGTCGTCATGTCGGTCATCGCGGGCGCGCTCATCATCGAGAACTTCATGTCGATCAAGCGCGAGAAGATCGCGCCGCCCGACGTGCTCGACGAGATCGAGGCGCTGTTCGACGGGGAGGACTTCCAGGAAGCCGTCGAGCTCTGCGAGAACGAGAAGAACTACCTGACGAACGTCGTCGGCGCGGGCCTCAGCAAGCTCGGCCACGAGTTCGAGACCATGCAGACCTCGATCCGCGAGATGCAGACCGAGGAGTCGGTCAAGCTGTTCCAGAAGATCGGCTGGCTGTCGCTGATCTCCGCGATCGCGCCGATGATGGGCCTGTTCGGCACGGTGACCGGCATGTTCGACACCTTCGGCACGATCGCGGCGTCGGGCGGCAACGTCTCGCCCGCGAAGCTCGCAGGCGGCATTAAGGGCGCGCTGGTCACGACCATGCTCGGCCTGATGGTCGCCATCCCGGTCGGCATCGGCTTCTTCGTGATGCGCAACCGCGTCATCCGCAGGTCGACCGAGGTCAACGCCATCACCGAGGACGTCTTCGAGCGCTTCCGCTCGAAGTAGTCCGGATCCCTGGCCGGCCCAACTGGAGTGATCCTCGCGCGCCTCGCGCGCGTTGGACAATCCGACCGGGCCTCACCCCGCCTCGCGCCGCCTTCAGGCCGCGCCCAACCGGAGGAACAGCCGAATGAACCTAGAAAAGATGGTGAAGGAGGAGCTCGACATGGACATGACGCCCATGATCGACTGCGTCTTCCTGCTGATGATCTTCTTCGTGCTGGTCATCGACCTCAGCCAGAAGAACCTCGAGGACCTGATCCTGCCGCGCGCAGAGTTCCAGGAGCCCGACGAGGAGCCGCCCGAAAACCGTCCGATCCTGAACGTGCTTCAAAACGGCACGGTCATCTACAGCAGCAAGGTGTACTACGACCCGGCCGAGCACGGGAAGAACTACGCCCCCATCAAGCAGCTGCTGGGAGACATCCGCCGGATCGGCCTCGCCAACAAGACGCTCACGCTGGTCGACAAGGACGTCGGCGGCGCCACCGCCAAGGTCATGGACGAGCCGATCCTGATCCGCGCCGACAAGTGGACCGAGTGGCACTACGTCGGCGAGATCATGAAGCAGTGCTCGCAGCCTGACATCGCCTTCTGGAAGGTCCAGTTGGCCTTGTCCGAAGAGGACAAGGAGACCGGCGAGAAGAACACCAGCCTGACGAGGGGACAATGAGCGCACTAGACGACGCCCAGGAAGAAGCCAAGGCCGACATGACGCCGATGATCGACGTCGTGTTCCTGATGATCATCTTCTTCATCTGCATCGAGTTCAAAGTGCTCGAGTCGAAGCTGGACGCCTTCCTCCCGACGGACAAGGGCAGCCAGTCCACCGTCGTCGAGCCCGAGGAGCAGCTCTCGATCAAGATCCACGTCGAGTCCAAGGGCGCGAAGCAGACCATGGACGCCGGTCAGCTGGTCAACTTCACCCCTGGCATCAACCCCAACACCGGCCGCCCGCTGCGCTTCCGGCTCACGGGGCACAAGGTCAAGTGGGAGGTCGGCCCGAAGCCGATCTACACGCTCAAGGCCCTCAAGGACGAGCTGGACCGCATCGCGCGGGACCCTGCCAGCCAAATCCCCGACAAGAAGACCGGCGGCACCAAGCTGATGAGCTGCGTCATCGAGGCCTACCCGGGCGCGATGTATGCGGACGTGGCGGCGACCAACGACGCCGCGAACGCGGCCGGGTTCGAAGAAGTGAACTTCGGCGGCGGCCTCGGCCCCGGCAAGTAGCGCCGCTCGGCGAGCGGCACGCGAGCCCCTCAAGGGGCGACGGCGAACGAAGCGGGCCCGCGCAGAAG
>JBMHDP010000426.1:0-14679 GCA_049889335.1 Planctomycetota bacterium | reverse complement strand
AGCAGGCGAGTCGCCCGCGTGTAGCCCACCGACAGGGCTCGCTGGATCAGCGTCGCAGACCCACGCTGCTGGCCGACGATCACCTCCACCGCCTCGTAGTAGCGCTCGTCCTTGTCGGCCGACGACGGCCGCGAGCTGCTCTGCCGCTGCACGAGCTCCGGGTTGAACGCCGGCGCCTGCCCCTGCTCTTCGAGGAACCGCACCACGGCGTCCTTCTCTTCGTCCGAGACGAACGTGCCCTGGGCGCGGATCACGCCCCCGCCAGCGGGCGGGTTGTAGAGCATGTCTCCGTTCCCGAGCAGCTTGTCGGCGCCGTTGGCGTCCAGGATCACCCGCGAGTCGATCTTACGGTTGACGCGGAACGCGATCTGGCAGGGCAGGTTGCTCTTGATGATCCCGGTCACGACCTCCTTCGACGGGCGCTGCGTGGCGATGATCACGTGCATCCCGACCGCGCGCGACTTCTGGGCGAGGCGCTGGATCAGCTCCTCGACCTCCTTGGACGCGACGTTCATCAGGTCGGCGAACTCGTCGATGACGATCACGACGTAGCTCAGGTGCACGCGGTCCGGGTCCGGGTCGCGGCCGAGGCGCTTGGCGAGCTCCGTCTCGCCGAGCCGGTTGAAGGTCTTGATGTGGTTGACGTTCACGCTGGAGAGCAGCGCGTAGCGGTTCTCCATCTCGTCTACCGCCCACTGGAGGACGCCGGGCGCCTTCTTGGTGTTCGTCACGACCTCGCAGCAGAGGTGCGGGACCTTCTTGAAGGCCTGCAGCTCGACCATCTTGGGGTCGACCAGGATGAGCTTGACCTCCTGGGGCGTGCGCGTCATCAGGATCGACAGCAGGATCGTGTTGATGCACACGGACTTGCCGGAGCCGGTCGTGCCGGCGATCAGCAGGTGCGGCATGCGCGCGAGGTCCTCGACGATCGGGTTGCCCGCGGTGTCCTTGCCCAAGAAGAGCGGGATCGCCTGGTCCTCCGCGCGGCCGAAGGCCTCGAGGAGGTCCCGCATGAGCACCTTCTGCTTCTTCTTGTTGGGCACCTCGATCCCGACGGTGTCCTTGCCGGGGATCGGCGCGACCACGCGCACCGACACCGCTCGGAGCGCCGCCGCGAGGTCCGCGTCGAAGCCGAGGATCTTGTTGACGCGGATGCTCTCGGCGAGGCGGAGCTCGTACTGCGTCACGGACGGACCGACCTGCGCCGAGACGATCTCGGCCTGCACGTTGAAGTTGGCGAGCTTGTTGACGATGGCCGCGCCGCCGCGCTCGATCTCCTCGGCCGCTGCGCTGACGTCCGCGGCGTCCGGCTCGCAGAACAGCTCGAGGTCCGGATACGGGTAGTCCTCGAACGGCAGGTTGCTCTGGCGCGTCGGCCGCTTCTTCCGCCGCTTCGGCTTCGGCCTCACGATCACGATCGGCTTGGGCTCAGGCGGCGCCTCGGGCTCCGGCGCGACCGGGGCCTCTGCTGTGTCGGCTGCAGACGGCACCGGCTGGTCCTCCTCCGCGTCCGCCACCTCTGCGTCCGCCACCTCCGCGTCGAGCTCGTCCTCCTGCTCTTCGAACTCTCCCTCTTCGTCTTCCTCTTCGATCCCCTCTTCTTCGAGCTCTTCCTCGCACTCTTCTGGTTCCGCGTCTTCCTCCTCCGCTTCCTCTTCCTCCTCCTCGGCCTCGTACTCGTCCGCCTCGGCCGCTGCCGGCGCCTTGCGACGCCGCGACCGCCGCGGCGCAGGCTCGTCGCGCCCGAGCTCCTCGACCTCCCCGACGCCGACGGCGACGGGCCGCCTGAGCCAGCGACGCACGATCGGCGCGCACGCCTCGTAGGTCCGCATCACGAGCTCGGAGAACATCCACTCGGTCGCGATGAGGAGCGAGACGAGCGCCCCGAAGACCACGATCAGCAGGCGGCCGGTGCCGCCGAAGGCCGCGAAGAGCTTGGGAGAGACGACGGAGCCGAACACGCCGCCCGCGCCGAACGGCGTCGAGGCCCGGACGCCCGCGAGGCCGTCGTGCCCGGCGAAGAGCACGCTCAACATCGCCGAGAAGCACACGACCCCGAGCAGCTTGATCGTCAGACGCTGGCAGCTCCGCCCGGTGAACAGCAGCAGGCCGTAGGCCAACAGCATCAGGAACGGCACCCAGCCCGCGAGCCCCAGCGATCGCGTGAAGCCCAGCGCCAGCACGTAGCCGACCGCGCCGCCCAGGTTCTGCAGCCCCTCGCCGGGGACGACGCCGTCGAGGTCCGCCATCCGGAACGTCGCGAGACACAGCATCGCGTAGAGCGAGAAGCCGCACAGCGCGAGCGCGAGCAGCTCGCGCGCGCGCGGCGACAGTCCGGGCGGCAGCACGTCTTCGGCGGGAACGAAGCGGGTCCCGCGCTTGGGCCCCGGCTCCGCGTCGTTCTGATTCCTTCTCGTCACTGCGCTTCGTCCTCTCGTCGGCGGCCCGCCCGGCCGCTGCCGTTTCGGTCCTGCCACAGCTCGACCGCCGCGTCGATCAGCGTCGCGGCGGCGCGGGCCTTGTCGTCTCTGGGAAGGGTGCGCTCGCGTCCGTCCGCGTAGCAGAGCACCAGCTCGGCGCGATCGCTGCCGATCGTGTCGTGGAGGTTGACCACGACGGCGTCCAGGCTCTTCGCCGCGAGCTTGCGCCGCCCGCGCTCCACCGCGGCGGGCATCCCGGCGGAGACCGACTCCAGCGCGAAACCGACGACGACCCGCGAGCCCTTCTGCTCGGCGAGCCCCTGGACGATGTCCGGGTTCGGCTCCAGCTCGACCGTGACCCGCCCCGGCTGCCGCGGCGGCTTGCCTGGGCTGCGGGCGACCGGGCGCCAGTCGGAGACCGCCGCGGCCGCGATCGCGATGTCAGATGTCGCGAAAACGTCTTCGGCGGCCGCCTGCATCTCGAGGGCCGAGGTGACCGAACGCACCGCAGCCGCGCAGGGCGGCTGCACGTCCACCGGACCCAGCACCAACGTGACGTGATGCCCCGAAGCGAGCGCCGCTTCGGCCAGCGCGACGCCCATCCTCCCTGAGCTGGCGTTGCTCAGGAATCGGATGTCGTCCAGGTGTTCGCGGGTCGGTCCCGCGGTGATCAAGATGCTACGCATGCCCCCCGCCGCTCCTACGGCCCGCCCGGACCGCTTCGCAACGCGTCCTATCGTAGTAACACGCGCCCGCCAGGGGAGAAAAAACGGCGTCGGAGATCTACTACCTTCGTCCCCGAAATCACCGCGCTCCCTTCGCTGACCTTGTCCGCACTCCGCCACCTTCCCCTGATCGTCGTCCTCACGGCAGCTGCCTGCTACTCGCCCGAGGCCAACCGCGAGTGGGCCGACCGCGCCGTCTACAGCGTGCTCGACAAGGCCTCCGCCGAGGTGCTGGGAGAGGCGCGCGACTTCAAGGTGGAGCGTCCGGTCGACACGCTGCGACGGCAGCTGCTGACCTCGCGCGAGCCCATGCAGCTCTCGCTCGCCGACGCGCTCGACGTGGCCGCCGAGAACAGCCGGGAGTTCCAGAGCCAGAAGGAGGCGCTCTACCTCGCAGCGCTGAACCTGACCTCGACGCTCAACGACTTCCGCGCCCGCTTCGGCGGCGGCCTCGGCGCCACCGCCAACGGGACCGGGGACGACGCCGCGAGCGTGTCCCTGACGGACGACCTCAGCATGGCCGCGAACACGGTGGCAGGGACCACCATCGTCGCCAGCTTCGCGCAGAACTTCCTGCGCAGCGTGATCAACGGCGGACAGTTCGACGGGGACTCGATCCTCAACCTGTCGATCACGCAGCCGCTGCTGCGCGGCGCCGGTCGCCACATCGCGCGCGAGCCGCTGACGCAGGCCGAGCGCAACGTCATCTACGCGATCCGCGACTTCGAGCGGTTCCGCTCGCAGTTCGCGATCGACCTGGTCGCCGACTACTGGAACGTCGTCCAACAGATGGCCGACCTCCGTAACGTCGAGTCCAACTACGCCAGCTTCAAGCTCTCGCGCGAGCAGATCGAGGAGCTCTACAACGCGGGTCGCCGCACGATCGTCGACCTGGGCCGCGCGCAGCAGAGCGAGTACAGCTCGGACGCCCAGCGCGTCCGCTCGGCCAACCAGCTGCAGAACTCGCTGGACAGCTTCAAGCTGACGCTCGGCCTGCCCGTCACGGCGCAGGTCACGCTCGACCCCGACGAGCTGACGCGGCTCGTCGAGCAGGGCGTCACCGAGGTCGACCTCGACGAAGCGGACGCGATCCGCCTCTCGCTGCAGCGCCGCTTCGACTACCAGACGACCGTCGACGAGGTCGAGGACGTCGGCCGCCGCACCGTCATCGCGGCGAACGCGCTCAACCTCGGCCTCGACTTCACCTCCGCGATCTCCGTGCCGTCCGAGCCGGGCTCGAGCCTCAACCTCGACTGGTCCCGCATCAACTGGTCCGCCGGCGTCGACCTCAACCTGTTCCTCGATCGGATCCCGCTGCGCAACGCCTACCGCAGCCAGCTGATCACGTTCGACCGCGCGCTGCGCGCGCGCGAGCAGGCAGAGGACCAGCGGACCGCCTCGGTGCGCCGCAGCCTGCGGAACATCCAGGCGTCCCTGGACAGCTACAAGATCCAGAAGTTCGCCGTCGACCTCGCCGAGCAGCGGGTCGAAGCGACCACGGACCTCTACGCGGCCAACCGCGTCGCCGCGCTCGACAAGCTGGACGCGCAGGACTCCCTGCTGAGCGCCCAGCTCAACCGCAACTCCGCGATCGTGAACTACGCGATCGCACGGCTGCAGCTCATGAACGACCTCGAAGCCATCCGCCTCTCTCCGCAGGGGCTGCGCTTCGACCTGAACCTGCCGATGCCGGCAAACGCCGAATGAACATGCGTCTCCGCAACAACGTCCCCGTGCTCCTGGTCGCCGCCGCCGCTCTCGCGGCCTGCGGCGGCGAAGAGAAGAAGTCCGACAACCGCGTCAACCTCTACCAGGTGAGCCGCGAGGACCTGCCGATCAACGTCAAGGAGGGCGGCGAGCTCGTCGCCGTCAACGAGGTCGAGGTCAAGTCGCAGATCGAGGGCAGCGCCACTATCCTCAGCCTGATCCCCGAGGGGACCCTGGTCAAGAAGGGCGACAAGCTCGTCGAGCTCGACGTGACCGAGCTCGTCGAGAAGCGCGCGACCCAGGAGATCGCCGTCGAGAAGGCGCGGAACTCTCTGGAGCAGGCCCGCACGGCCCAGGAGATCCTGGAGAAGGAGCTGCAGGCCAACCTCAACACGGCGGAGTCCCAGCGACAGATCGCCACGATGGAGCTGCAGAAGCTGCTGGGCGCCAAGGACGGACAGGGCTCCGAAGGCAAGAACGCCGACATGGTCAAGCGCCTGGACGAGCTGGTGAACCCTGCGCCGAGCGACGATGAGCCCGGCGCAGCGGACCCGGAGGCAGCCGTCGAGCGCGCGCTCGTCAGCCAGGTGCACCCGCAGAACTACGCCGGCCTGATCGCCAAGGTGCGCTCGCTGCTGACCGTCAAGGGAGAGGCCGGCGACCCGCTGCAGCGCGACATGGGCGAGATGGCCAACAAGATCCTCCAGCAGGCGGACACCATCCGCCTCGCGATGGCGGACCTGAAGGTCAAGGAGGACACGGCCGCGCACAGCCGCCGCCTCGCCGAGAAGCAGTTCATCACCCGCAACGAGCTGGAGCGTGACGAGCTCGCCTACCAGAGCCAGGCCTCGAAGGTGACCATCGCCTGGAACGACCTCGAGCTGCTGATCAACTACACCCTGCAGCGCGACAAGATCGAGTTCCGCCAGAACCTCGAGAACGCCGAGCTCGAGGTCGCGCGGGTGATGGCCAAGAACGACGCTGAGCGGAAGAACTCGCAGTTCGACACCGACGCCAAGCAGAAGGAGTTCGAGATCGCGAGCGACCGCCTCGAGACGCTCAACCGCCAGATCAAGAACTCCGTGATCTACTCGCCGGGAGAAGGCCTCGTGGTCTACTCCAAGGTCTCCCGGGGCCGCGGCGACAGCGAGCCCGTGGAGGAAGGCACCAGCGTCCGCCAGTACCAGACGATCATCATCCTGCCCGACAACAGCCGGCTGAAGTGCCGGATCAAGGTCCAGGAGGCGATGATCGAGAAGGTGCGCCGCGGCATGCCCGCTCACATCAGCGCGGAGGTGCGCCCCAACGACGTGATGACCGGCCGCGTCACCTACGTGGCGCCGGTCGCCGACTCGGCCAGCCGCTGGTCGGGCAACGACAAGAAGGTCTACACCACCGAGGTGATGCTCGACGGCATCAACCGCGACGAGTCGCTGAAGGCCGGCATGAAGGCCGCCGCGACGATCACCGTCGACAGCGAACCGAACGTGCTGACGGTCCCGATCCAGGCGGTGCGCCGCGACCGCGCCGTCAACTACATCTGGAAGGACACCCCCGAAGGCCCCGTCGCGGTCGCCGTCAAGGTCGGCGCCAACAACCAGGAGAAGGTGGTCGTGCTCGAAGGCGTGTCCGAGGGAGACATGATCTACCGCACCCCGCCCGGCGGGCAGGCCGACCCCAAGTTCGACCAGCCCGAGGCGCCGGAGCCCGCGCCCGCAGACGAGACGGCCGAGGAGTCCCCGCCGAAGCGGGCCGCCGACGCGGGCGGCCGCGGCGGCTCGAGCCGGCGCGGCGGCGCGCGCAAGAAGTACCCGGACATGAGCGCCGAGGAGCTCGGTGAGGCCAAGGCCCGGCTGCAGCGCATGGCGGGCAGCATGGCCAACTGGATGAGCGGCGAGGAGCTCGACTCCACGGTGCAGAAGATCAACGCGATCATGGCGGCCATCGACGGCGGTGACCTGCAGAAGGCGCAGCAGCTCAGCGACGCCATGATGGCCGGGATGCGCCGCGGCGGCGGCGGCGGCCGGCCGGGCGGCCGCGGCGGAGAGTAGCCGTGGACGAACGCGAGATCATCGCCGAGTTCGTCGACGTCCATCGTCACTACAAGATGGGCGACAACGTCGTGCGCGCCCTCAACGGCGTCTCGATGCAGGTCCGTAAGGGCGACTACCTGACGATCATGGGCCGTTCGGGCTCGGGCAAGAGCACCATGCTCAACCTGCTCGGCTGCCTGGACCGCCCGACCAGCGGCGAGTACCGCGTCGGCGGCCGCGACGTCAGCAAGCTCGACGACGACGCGCTCTCGAACGTGCGCGGTCACGAGATCGGCTTCATCTTCCAGTCGTTCAACCTGATCCCGCAGCTGACCGTGCTCGAGAACCTCGAGGTGCCGCTGTTCTACCAGGGCCGCGTCGGGCCGGAGTCGCGGGCGAAGGCCGCCTACCTCGCCGACCGGGTCGGCCTCGGCCAGCGCCTCGAGCACAAGCCGCTGGAGCTCTCCGGCGGCCAGCAGCAGCGCGTCGCCATCGCCCGCGCGCTGATGAACGACCCGCTGTTCCTGCTCGCCGACGAAGCGACCGGCAACCTGGACAGCAACACCGAGAGCGAGATCCTGAACCTCTTCGACGACCTGCGCCCGGACGGCGTGACCATCGTCATGGTGACGCACAACCCGGCGGTCGCCGAGCGCGCGGACCGCACGCTGTGGCTCAAGGACGGGGAGGTCGAGAAGCTCGTCGAGAACCCGGCCGGCGCGGCCCGGTCCGGCGGCGCCGTGGAGGGCCACGCGTGATCCGCGACACCTGGCGCATCGTCCGGCTCGGCCTCAAGAGCCTCATGCTGCACAAGCTCCGCAGCGCGTTGACCACGGCGGGCATCCTCTTCGGCGTCGCGTCGGTGATCGCCATGCTCGCCGTCGGCGAGGGCGCCAAGCAGGACGCCCTGGAGCGCTTCCAGGCGATGGGCGTCACCAACCTCATCGCGCGCAGCAAGAAGCCCGCCGAGACCGCGTCGAGCAGCTCCCAGAGCACCTGGTCCGCGCTCGCCTACGGCCTGCTCTACGCCGAGGCCGACCTCATCGAGGCGTCGCTCCCCAGCGCCGAGATCGCCCGCGTCCGCGAGGCCAAGCGCCCGATGATGCGGGGCGAGAACTTCCACACGTCGATCATCGTCGGCACCGAGCCCACCTTCCTCGACATCACCAACATGCGGGTGCGCGAGGGGCGCTGGCTCACGGACGTCGACGACCGCCGGCTCGCCAACGTGTGCGTGCTCGGCGCGACGCTCGCGCGGCTGCTGTTCCCGCTCGACAACCCGATGGACCAGACCGTGCTGGTCAGCGGCGACGACCGCTACCGGGTGGTCGGGATCCTCGCGGAGCAGGGCCGCACGGCAGGCGCCGGCAGCACGCCCTACGACGAGTGCATGTTCGTGCCGCTGCACACGCACCAGCGCCGCTTCGGCGACGTGAACACCACCCGCTCAGGCGGCTCGTTCTCGCGCGAGCGCGTCGAGCTCGCCGAGGTCAAGGTGAAGATGCCCGCCTCCGAGGACGTCTCGGACGGCGCCCAGGTCGTCCGCGACCTGCTCTCCTCCAGCATCAAGGACAAGGGCGACGTGATCGTCACCGTCCCGCTCGAGCTCTTGAAGCAGGAGGAGGAGAGCAAGCGCATGTTCAACATCGTGCTCGCGGTCATCGCCTCGATCAGCCTGCTGGTCGGCGGCATCGGCATCATGAACGTGATGCTCGCGACGGTGACCGAGCGCACGCGCGAGATCGGCATCCGCCGCGCGCTCGGCGCCAAGAAGAAGCACATCGTCCAGCAGTTCCTGGTCGAGTCCGGCGTGCTCTCGGCCCTCGGCGGCGTCGTCGGCGTGACGCTCGGCGTGATCCTGCCGTTCCTGATCACGCTCTGGTTCCAGCAGAAGACGATCATCTTGCCGCAGCACGTCATGCTCGCCTTCGGCATCTCGGCCGCCGTCGGCGTGGTCTTCGGCCTCTATCCCGCGTGGCGCGCGGCGAACATGGACCCCGTGGACGCGCTGCGCCACGAGTAGCGCGCGGCCTCAGCTCCGCTGGCGCGCGCGGCAGTGCTTCTCGACGAGCTCGACCAGCTCGTCGGGCTCGAAGGGCTTGCGGAAGTAGTCCGCCGCGCCCATCTCGGCGCTGCGCTGGTGCCCGCGCGCGTGCTCGCGCGCCGTGAAGATGACGACCGGGACGTCGGCCGTCTGCGGGTCCTGCTTCAGCCGCGTCAGCGTCTCCCAGCCGTCGATGCCGGGCATCATGATGTCGAGCAGGATCAGGTCCGGATCGCACTCCCGCGCGCGGACGATCCCCTCCTCGCCGTTCATCGCCGACTCCACCAGGAAGCCTGACGCCTCCAGCACCATCTGCGTGGAGAGGATGATCAGCTTCTCGTCTTCGATGATCAGGACGCGTCTCTGCATCTAGCTGCCCTCGCTGGCCGGTTCTGCGCTGCCCCCGCGCGCGGCCGCGCCTGCAGGCGACGGACGATGGACGGGGAGCGCGAAGGAGAAATCGGCACCTCGCCCCAGCTCACTGGAGACCTCGATGCGATCGCCGTGCGCCGCCACGACCCCCTGGGCGACGAACAGCCCGAGCCCTGCGCCGCCATGACGCCGTGTCAGCGGGTCTTCCACCTGGAAGAACTTCTCGAAGATCCGCCGCTGGTAGCGCGGCGCGACGCCGACGCCGTCGTCCCGGACGTGGAATCTGCAGGTGCGGTCCTCGCCGGCGCCGGCCGCGGTCACGACGACCTCCACCGCGCCGCCCTCACCGGTGAACTTCAGCGCGTTCTCGACGAGCGCCTGGCAGCTGCGCCGCAGCTCACCGCGGGCCGCGCACAGCTCCACGTCGCGCGCCTCGCACCGCAGGCTGAGCGCGACGCCGCGCTCCCGCGCCGCCTGCTCGAACGGCGCCAGCACGCTCTGCAGGAAGCCGTCCAGGCCGAAGACCTGGCGATCGGCGCCGTAGTCGCCGGACTCCAGGTCCCCCAGGCTCACGAGCTTGTCGATCTGGTGCTCGAGTCGAACGGACTGCTCGCGGATCGAGCTGCATGCCTCCTCCTGGCGCTCGTTCAGCTCGCCGAGGGCGCCGCGGGCCATCATCGCCGCGAACGCCTTGATGCCGGTCAGCGGCGTGCGCAGCTCGTGCGCGACGATCGACAGGTACTGGTTCCGGAGCTGGTCGCTCTTGAAGTCGGCGGTCACGTCCCGGAGCACGGCCAGGACGCCCGCGGGCTCGCGCCGGTGGTCGAGCACCGCGCGGGTCGCGCAGCGCACGTAGCGGAGCTCCTGGTCGTCGCGCAGGACCTCGACCGTCCGCTCGACCTCGCGCTCCTCACCGGCGAGTACGCGCGCGGCGGCGGCGACGAGCGCGTCGGCGACCTCGCCGCGGCCGCGCAGCGCGGAGACGTCCGCGCCGACCGCCAGCATCGACTGGGCACCCAGCAGCTCTTCGGCGACCGGGTTGAGCGACGCGACCTCGCCCCCGAGGTCGACGTAGACCACGCCGTCCATGATCTCGCTGAGGAGCGTCATCGGCGCCAGCCCTCGAACGCTCAGCTGGCGTCCTTGATCGCCTGGAGCGCGGCGTCCTCGGACTCGTAGGTCGCGAGGTGCTTCGAGATCCGCATGATCTCGAAGATCTTGATGATGAACGGCTTGATGTTGCTCAGGTAGAGCTTGCAGCCGCGCGCCGACGTCACGTTGTTGGCGACGATGATCAGGCCGACGCCGCACGAGTCGATGATCTTGACGTTGTCGAGGTTGAGCAGGAAGTGCTCGTAGCCCTCCTCGATCTTCGCGCTGATCGTCTCCTTGAGCGACTCCTTGAGCGAGTCGGTCACGTAGAAGTTCAGGCTCCGATCGTTGAAGGAGATGATGACCGTCTTGTCGCGCTTGAGGGCGGTGACGCTCAGTCCCTGGCTCTTCTTCCCTACGATTTCCATGGCATGACCTCGGTGTGAGCGGCCCGACGTCGCGGGCCCACTCCAGCGCCATCGGCCGCGCGGCCGGCCTAGGTTGAGCACTGCCGTGAAATCCCGCACCCCGCGCGTCGCCGACGCGAGCTGCGGGCTCACGCCTCGGCGGAGCGCTCGCCGCCGCCGTAGCGCCGCGCGATGTTCGCGCGGCCGATGTCGGCCAGCAGCGCCGGGCTCTTCTTGATGCCGAGCTGGTAGGCCTTGTTCGCGACGCTGGTCACGGTGCGACCGAGGGTTCGCGCGACGGTCAGGTTGTCCTGGTGCGGGTAGATCTCCTCGAGACGCCGGACTTCTGCGGGCGTCCAGCGAGGCATCGCCGACGGACGCCCGAGCGCGGCGGGCGACGGGGCCGCCCGCTGCGCTCGGAACCGCTTGTCCTTGGCGAGGCACAGCGCCTTGGCTGCCGCCCGGATGTCCGCGCGCGGGCGCTGGAGGCACACCTCGAGGTCCTCGTCGCGGCGCGTGCCGTAGAACTTCTTGAGCACGCGCTGCTCCTCCGACGCCCACGGCCCCTGACGGACCTGGCACCGGAGCACTTCGGCGCGCCGCCGGACGTCGGCGACGGCGCGGCCCAGCAGCGGCCCGAGAACGCGCGGCTCCAGCGCGCCCCAGGCCTCGCGCAGGCGGAGGTCTTCGCTCTGCGTCCAGGGGCCTTCCCGTCGCGGCGCCCGCAGGAGCGTGAGCGCCTTCCGCTGGACGCTGTCTGCGGAGCGACGGAGCAGGCTGGCCGTGCCCGCGACGCCGCGGTGGGGCAACAGCAGCCGCAGCCGCTCCAGCTCCTGGACCGACCAGTTGCCGCGCCGCAGGGGGCGACCGGTCACGGGGCCGCCCCCGCGGCGTCCGGCGCCGTCGACTCGTCGCCGTCCGCGCCGCGGAGCTGCTCGGACCACCTGGGCAGGACCTGCTCGTGGACGAGCTTCCGCACCGCGGTCGTCGAGTGCATCGTGAGCGCCCGCGCGGCCAGCTCCCGGCACTCCTCCAGGCTGAAGCTCCGGAGCATCAGCTTGACGCGCGGCAAGAACACGGGCGCCATCGAGAGCTCCCGGAAGCCCAGCCCGAGCAGGATCGGCGTGAACCAGTGGTCGCCGGCGATCTCGCCGCAGATCGACGCGGGCTTGCCCGCGGCCGCGGCCGCGTCCGCGATCTGCGCGAGCACGCGGAGCACGCCAGGGTGGAACGGGTCGTACATCTTCGCGACCCGCTGGTTGTCGCGGTCGACCGCGAGCAGGTACTGGACCAGGTCGTTCGTCCCCACCGAGACGAAGTCGACCACCGGCAGGACCTCCGGCAGCACCGAGACGAGCACCGGCACCTCCACCATGACGCCGAGCTCGATGCGCGCGTCGAAGGGCACGTCGTTGGCCCGCAGGTCGGACGTCAGCTGGTCGAGCACCTCGCGGCACCGCACGACCTCGGAGCGGGTCGTCACCATCGGCAGCAGGATCCGCGCGTGGCCCTCGGCGCTGGCCCGCAGGATCGCGCGCAGCTGGGTGTAGAGGATGTCGGGCCAGTCCAGACACAGGCGCACGCCGCGCCAGCCCAGCACCGGGTTCCGCTCCTCGGGCATCTTGAAGTAGCCGAGCGGCTTGTCCCCGCCGACGTCGAGCGTGCGGAACGTGACGGGCTTACCGCCGGCGCTCGCCACCGCGCGTCGGTACATCGACACCTGCTCTTCCTCGGTCGGGAAGTGGCGACGCTCCATGAACGCGAACTCGGTGCGGAACAGGCCGATGCCCGCCATCGCGTCGAACTCGAAGCCCTCCAGGTCGTGCACGCCCTCGGCGTTCGCGAGCAGGCGGACCTTGGCCCCGTCGGTCGTGACCGGCGGCTGGAACCGGAGCTCGCTGATCCTCGACTCGACCGACCGCTGCTCGCGCAGGCGGCGCTCGTAGTCGGCCAGCTCCTCCTCCGTCGGGTCGAGCAGCACGACGCCGGCGTCGCCGTCGAGGATGGCGAGGGCGCCGTTGCTGGTCTCCAACATCACCTGCTCGACGCCCACGATCGCCGGGATCCCGAGCGAGCGGGCGAGGATCGCGCCGTGGGAGTACTTGCCGCCGTGCGCGGTCACGATCCCGCGGATGTGCGTTCGGTCCAGGATGCCCGCGTCGCTGGGCAGGAACTCGTCGGCGGCGAACAGGTAGTCGGCGCCGTCGGCGGTGTACTTCTGCCGCCCGCTCGCGACCAGCGCGCCGACGAGCTGCCGGCCGATGTCCCGCAGGTCCGCCGCGCGCTCGCGCATGGCGGCGTTCTCCATCTGCTCGAACACCGACTCGTAGCGGGCGACGACCCGCTGCAGCGCCACCTCCAGGTTGCAGCTGTGCTGATCGATCTCCTCCTCGACCTCGCGGACGAAGGTGTCGTCGTGCAGGATCGCCAGCTGCGCGTCGTAGATGCGCACGTCCTGCTTGCCCACCGCGCCGGCCAGCTCCTTCTGGAGCGCGGTGAGGCTGTCGGTCACCGACACGATGGCACCGGCCAGTCGCGCCTTCTCGGCGGCCAGCTCCCCGGCCGCGACCTTGCGCGTGGGGATCTGATCGAGCGTCGTGTGGAAGTGCACGACGGGCGCGATCGCGATCCCTGGCGCGGCGGCGATGCCTTTGAGTTTGCGGGTCATCCGTGGTCCCCCCTTTTCCGGGACCTCGACGCGCTTTGCAACACGCCGAGCTTCATCCCTCGATGGCTTCGTGCCGATCAGAGGACAACGGACCAAGCCGAACTTGACCATGACCCGATCCACTGATCCTCGTTCTGCCGCGGGCGACCTGCCCAGCTTCCTCGGCGCCTCGGAGAGCGAGGCGCGCGAGATGGACGCCGCGCCCGCCCGGACCGGCTGCGGCCCGGCCGACGAGCAGGACCCGGCCTACGACGAGTACGACGGCGACGAGGTCTACGACGACGAAGCGGCCTACGAACAGGAGCCCGCCTACGGCGACTCGCACCCCGACGACGCGACCGCTCCGACCGCCCCCGCGACGCCGCGCCGCGACGACGGCGCGCCGACGGCTGCTGGAGGACTCGCCGCCGTCGCGACCGGCGCCGCGCTGACGCTCGCAGGGGTGGCGCAGCTCGTGGTCCCGACGCTCGCAGCGCTCCCTCCTGCCGGCTGGACGCCGCAGCTGTCGCTCACGCTCGGCGCGGTCGCACTCGCGCTCGGCCTCACGCAGCGGCGCGTCGGGCTGGTCCATCAGCGCCTGGACCGGGACGAGCGCCAGCGCGCCGCGCGCGACGCGGCGCTGGACGACGCCTTGGAGCAGCTGCTCGAGTGCAGCGCGCGCGACGGCGCGGGGGACGGCTCGCAGGCCGAGCAGGCGCTGCTGGCGCTCCAACGTCAGGACCAGAAGATCAACAACCTGACCAAGGCCACCAAGATGTACGGCAAGCCCCTGATGGAGATCGCGGCGCAGGGCGCCGAGGTCGCCGGGCAGGTCGCGCAGGTCCAGGCCACGGTCGACGGGCTCGCCGAGAAGACGGCGAGCGGCGGGGCGCCGACCGACTCCACGGAGCTGACCGCGCGCCTCGACGCGCTCGGCGCGGCGGTCGCGGCGCTGCAGGAGCAGGCGCGCGCCGACGGCGACGACCTCAAGCAGGCGGTCGACGCCGTGCGGCGGCAGCAGGCCGACACGTCGAGCGACGACCAGCTCCAGGTGCGGCTGGCCGAGGCCACCACGCGCATCGGACAGGGCATCGACCAGCTGCGCGACCGAGACGTCGCGGGGATCGAGGCCAGCGTCCGCGACATCCAGCGCGAGGTGGCGTCGCTCGCGGGCGCCGTCGCCGCGCTGCAGCCCGGCGCCGCTCCGACCGAGCGCGCCGCGCAGCCCGAGG
>JBMHDP010000425.1:0-16987 GCA_049889335.1 Planctomycetota bacterium | reverse complement strand
GCAGAGGCGTTCGCTGGGGTGGTGGCTCGGTTGCGGGATCCTCGCCGGACTTCCGGCGCAGGGCGAAGCACCCCTGGACCTCCCGACGATGCTCCGGCGCCAGGCGCAGGTCGGCTGGCTCTGGCGCGCGCCTGCGGTCGGGGAGCGCTGCGTGCAGTTCAGCAGCTACGACCGCCGCAGCGACCTCGGCCCCGCGAACAAAGGCGCCTGGTACGCGAACAACGACCGCGGCAACTACCTGCGCGTCGAGCAGGGCCCGGACGGCGCGGAGCACGTGCTGGTCGACGTCCAGGGGCCGGGCTGCCTCGCGCGGCTGTGGTCGGCCAACCCGAGCGGGACGCTGCACTTCGACGTCGACGGCGAGCGGGTCTGGAGCGTCGACTTCGCGGCGTTGTGCGCAGGCGCGGTCGAAGGCGCGCCGGCGCCGCTCGCGGCGATGCGCGCGCGCGGCGGCAACGTCTACCTGCCCGTCCTGTTCGCGCAGCGGCTCGAGGTGTCGTCCACCCAGGCAGACCTCTACTACCTCGCGGACGTCGTGCGCTGGCCCGAGGCCTTCGAGGTCGAGTCGTTCGCGCCGGCGCAGCTGCAAGAGCACCGTGAGGTGATCGCGCAGGCCGCGGCGGGGGAGCTGGAGCACGACGGCTGGATGTCCGGTTGGCACGGCGACGTCCCCGCGCGCAGCCTCGTGCGCGCGATGTCGGTATCCGTCGAGGGGCCCGACGCAGCGAAGCTCGAGGTCCTGCGGCGCGCCCGATTGGTCGTGCGCTGCGGCGAGGAGATCACCGTCGACGTGCCCGTGCTCGCCTTCTTCGCCGCGGGTCCGGACGGCGCAGCGTGGGAGGGGGCGCTGCTCGGTCGCTGGTCGCAGGGGGGCTTCTACTCCAAGTTCCCGATGCCGTTCCCCGACGGCGGCGCGATCGACGTCGTCGTCGACGGCGACGACCGGGGCGTCTCCTTCAACATCGGGCTCTCGGTCGCGCTGGACGCCGTCGACGAGCAGGCCCTGCGCTTCCGGGCGGACTACCACCTGGTCAAGGGGCAGCCGACGCGGCCGTTCTCGGACCACGTCGTGCTCGACGCGACCGGGCGCGGTCGCTTCGTCGGGTGCTCGCTGTTGGTCCGCAACCCGTCTCGGCTGTGGTGGGGTGAAGGCGACGAGAAGCTCTACGTCGACGGCGAGGCTGCGCCGAGCTGGTTCGGCACCGGGACCGAAGACTACTTCGGCTACGCGTGGTGCGACCCGACGCCGTTCCAGGCGCCGTTCCACGCGCAGGTCCTGTGTGAGGGGCCCGTGAACTACGGCTTCACCCAGCTCCACCGGACGCACGTGCTGGACAGCGTCCCGTTCCAGCGCGCCCTGCGCTTCGAGCTGGAGCGCTGGCACTGGGCGCCGGACATCGCGATCGACTACGAGTCCGTCGCGTACTGGTACGGCGCCGCTGGCGCTCGCGCGGGCCTCCCCGCCGTGCCGCCGCGCGCCGAGCGGACGCTCGCGCGCCTGCCGGTGCCGGAGATGCGCGCCGTCGAAGGCGCGCTCGAGGCCGAGGCCCTGCCGGTGCTCTCCTGTTCGGGCGGCACCCACGAGGTGCAGAACCTGTCGTTCTTCGAGGGGAAGTTCTCGCGGGACGCGCACCGCTGGTGGCGTGACGGCTCGGTCGGCGACCGGCTGGTGCTCTCGGTCCCCGTCGCAGAGGCCGGCGCATACCGGGTGACGCTCGGCTGGACGCAGGCCAACGACTTCGGGCAGGTCCGGGCGACGCTCGCAGGGAGACCGCTCGGCCAGGTCTTCGACGGCTACGCTGCGTCGGTGCAGCCCAGCGCGCCGTTCGACGGCGGCGTGCACGACCTCGGCGCCGGCGCTCAGCAGCTCGTCCTCGAATTGGTCGGTCGCGATCCGCGGGCGCTGCCGCGCATGATGGTGGGCCTGGACTACGTGAAGCTGGAGCCGGTGCGATGAGCAGCAAGAGAGAGTTCTTCGAGTGCCCGAACTGCGGCGCCGACGTCAGGGTCGGGGCCAAGGTCTGCCGGGCGTGCGGCAGCGACGCGTCGACCGGGTGGAAGTCGAGCGAGGAGATCGACTACCAGAGCATCGACATCCCGGACGGATACGGCCCCGAAGACGAGGAGCCGGACGAGGTCGCCCGGGACTTCGCGATGATCGGCAAGGACCTGACGCGGGCGCTCGCGCTGATCCTGGCCCTGGTGTTCGCGGCCTGGGCGCTCGGACTGCTGTGAGGTCCGTGAGGCGCCGCGCCGGCGCGGATCAGCGCAGCTCCAGGACGGACTGGACGTTGACCATCGGGAAGGCGGCCGTGCGACCCTGCTGCGCGATCACGACCCAGCCGCCCTCCGCGGGCAGGGGCTCTCGGAGGGTCCCTTCGAAGCGCAGCGGCGGCTGCTCGCCCCGGAGCATGACCACGACCTCGGCGCCGACCGGCAGCGGCCAGCGGGAGGTCTCCGGCGGCGCGGCGCCGCGCGTGCTCACCGGGAGCCACTGGCTGCTGGGCCCCTTGGCGAACGTCGCGGCGGGGTCGTCGTCGCCGCGCAGGCGCAGGGTCGCCGTGCACGGGAAGTGGTCGCTGTACGTCTTGCGGAAGCGCAGCCGCGCCTGCTCGCCGTCGACCGCGTGCGACGTCAGCGCGCTGCGGCGGAGCTCGTCGAAGCCGCGCGCGACGGCCATCTGGTCGATCGGGTCGTCGAACCACAGGATCGTCGGCCGGGCCTCTTCGTGCTCCAGGTACTTCATGGCGCCGCCCGCTTCGAGCAGCTGCTCCGGATCGTCGCCGTAGGTCGAGTTGAAGTCGCCGAGCACCACGATGTCGCCGTCTTCGCCGCGGCGGCGCTGCAGCGCGCCGATCCACTCCCGCAGCTTGCCCGCCTCGGCGCGGCGCTTCTGCAGGTCGCGGGCCTTGCGGCCGGCCTTGAGGTGCACGACGACCGCGCGGAAGTCGGCGCCCGTCGCCCGATGACGGAAGCACGCGGTCACCGGCTTTCTGTGGAACACGTTGAACCCGTCGAGCTCGGATGGGAAGTCGAGGAGCTCTTCGCAGTGCAGCAGCTCGAGCTGGGCGTCGTCGTAGAGGTAGCCTACCCCTTGCTGGGTCTTGCCGTCGGTCCACTGCCCGCTCGTGCCGAGCACCGCGCGCCACGTCGGGCCTGCGGCCGCGGCGACCTTGCGGAGCGGCGCTTCGCCGCAGATCTCCTGCACCCCGAGCGCAGCGACGCCGAGCTCGCGGACGTAGGCGCCGATCGCTTGGTAGTCCTCGTCGGAGCGGGGCGGCGTGTCGCGCCGGTACTTGGGGTCGGCGCCGAGGAACTCGAGGTTCCAGGTCCCGATGAGGACCTCGGTGACCTGTTGCGCAGGGAGCGCGGCGCTCGCGAGGGCGAGCAGGAGGGCAATGCGTAGCGTCATGCGTCGGCTCCGATCGGGACCTGGTCGCGGATCGAGCGCATCAGGTCCTGGAGGAAGTGGATGTTGTGGATGGAGAGCAGGATGCCGCCGAGCATCTCGTCGGCGACGGCCAGGTGGCGCAGGTAGGCGCGCGAGTAGTTGCGGCACGTGTAGCAGGCGCATCCCTCGACGAGCGGCGCGGGGTCGTCGGCGTACTGCGCGTTCCGCATCTTGATCGGCTTGCCGCCCGGTTGGAACGCCGTGTGGCTGCGGCCGTGTCGGGTCGGGATCACGCAGTCGAACATGTCGACGCCTCGCGCCGTCGCGTGGACCAGGTCCTCGGGCATGCCGACGCCCATCATGTAGCGCAGCTTGTCCTCGGGCAGGTGGTCGACGCAGGCGTCCAGCGCGGTCGCCATCTGCAGCTTGGTCTCGCCGACGCTGAGACCGCCGATGGCGTAGCCGTCGAACTCCATGGCCGTCAGCGCCTGCGCGCTCGCGGCGCGCAGGTCCGGGTCGGTGCCGCCCTGGCAGATGCCGAACACGGCCTGGCCGCGCCCAGCGCCGCCCCACCGGTCGTGCAGGTCCCTGGCCTGCCGCGCCCAGCGGAGCGTGCGCTCGTGGGCGACGCGCTGCAGCGCGGGCTCGGCGTCGCCCGGCGGGCAGTGGTCCAGGACCATCGCGATGTCGGGGCCGAGCTGGCGCTGGAAGGTCAACACCGACTCCGGCGTGCAGTGTCTCGTGCTGCCGTCGACCGACATCTGAAAGGTCACGCCCTCGTCGTCGATCTTCATCTTGTGGCTCAGGGAGAAGACCTGGAAGCCGCCGGAGTCGGTCAGGATCGGCCCCTGCCAGCGCATGAACTCGTGCAGTCCGCCGAGCCGCTCGATGCGCTCGGCGCCGGGCCGGACGTGCAGGTGGTAGCTGTTGGCGAGGATCAGCTCCGCGCCGGTCGCCTGCACCTGCTCGGGCGTCAGGCCCTTGAGGGTCGCGTAGGTGCCGACGGGCGCGAAGCACGGCGTCTCGAACGAGCCGTGCGGCGTGTGGTAGCGACCGCGGCGCAGCTTGCCCTTGGTGCCGAGCAGCTCGAAGCGGAACGGGTTCTCGGTGGGGGGGCTCACGCGAAGGGGAGCTCGCCCGGGCCGGACTCTGCCGGCGGCGCGGGCTGCTGGAGGCCGAGGTGGTCGTAGGCGCGCGGCGTCGCGACCCGGCCGCGCGGGGTGCGCGCGAGCAGCCCCTGCCGGATGAGGTGGGGCTCGAGCACGTCCTCGAGCGTGTCCTCCGCCTCGTCGATCATCGCGGCCAGCGTCTTGAGCCCCACGGCGTCGCCCCGCTGCGTCAGCGCGCGCAGGAGCTTGCGGTCGACCTCCTCGAGGCCGAGGGGATCGATGCGCAGCCGCTGCAGGCCCTCTTCTGCGGTGGTCGCGTCGATCGATGGCTTGTCGAGCACCTGGGCGAGGTCGCGCACGCGCCGCAGGATCCGCAGCGCCATGCGCGGCGTGCCGCGGCTGCGCTCGGCGCACATCTCCGCGGCGCGCGGGTCGAGGTCGACGCCCAGGCGCGCAGCGGCGCGCACCAGGACCTGCTCGATGTCCTTGGCCGGGTAGGGCTCTAGGCGCTCGACGATGCCGAACCGGGACCGGAACGCCGCCGTCAGCAGGCCTTCGCGCGTCGTCGCGCCGACCAGCGTGAACGGCTGCACGCCGAGCCGCACGCTCCGGCCGCTCGGCCCCGGGTCCAGGACCACGTCGATCGCGTGGTCCTCCATGGCCGAGTAGAGGTACTCCTCGAGCTGCTTGGGGAGGCGGTGGATCTCGTCGATGAACAGCACCTCGTTGCGCTGCAGCCGGGTCAGCGTCCCGGCGAGGTCCTTCGGGGCGCCGAGCGCAGGGCCCGAGGTGACGACGATGTCCGCGCCCATACCCTGGGCGATCAGGTGCGACAGCGTCGTCTTCCCGAGCCCCGGAGGTCCGCAGAGCAGCACGTGGTCCAGCGGCTCCTCGCGGCCGGCGGCGGCCGCGATCGCGATCCGGAGGTTGTCCCGGATCTGCTCCTGGCCGACGAAGTCGTCGAACGAGCCCGGCCGCAGGCTGCGGTCGAACTCGTGCTCGTGAGGGTCGGGGGCGGCGTGGAAGACCATCGGAGCGGGATCGTACTTGCGCCGGCGGTGCGATGCATCACGCTGCTGGCGTGACGGACGAACTGTCGATCTACGAATTGCTCGGGGAGGACCGAATCTGCGCGATCGTCGCGGCGTTCTACCGGCGCGTGCCGCAGGACGACGTGCTCGGGCCGATGTATCCCGCGGACGACCTCGCCGGCGCGGAGCGCCGCCTGCGCACGTTCCTCGTCTACCGGTTCGGGGGACCGCACACCTACCTCCAGGAGCGGGGCCACCCGCGCCTGCGGATGCGGCACATGCCCTTCGCCGTCGACGAGCGCGCCCGCGATAGGTGGATGTCGCTGATGATGGCCGCGGTCGACGAGGTCGGCGTCGCCCAGGCGCAGCGGGACGAGCTCGAGGCGTTCCTCGGGGGCATCGCGACGTTTTTGCAGAACCGTTGATTGCGTAGAGTGCGGCGATGCGTCCGCACCTGATCGCGCTCGTCTCGCTCGCCGTCGTCCCGCTCACCGCGCAGCACGCGCCAGAGCTGCTCTGGAACGGGGTCGACCTGTCCGGTTGGCACGGCCAGCGGCACTTCTCCCCGTACAAGCTCGCCGCGATGGACGCGGCGTCGCGGCAGAAGCTGCGCGCCGAGGACGACGCCTCGGTCGCCGAGCACTGGAGCGTGCAGGACGGCGAGCTGGTCAACGACGGCCACGGCGCGTTCCTGACTACCGACCAGGACTACGGCGACGCCGTCTTCACGCTCGAATACAAGACGGTCGCCCAGGCGGACTCGGGGATCTACCTGCGTGGCTGTCCACAGGTGCAGATCTGGGACTACACCGAGGCGGGCGGGAAGTGGAACCTCGGGGCCGACAAGGGCTCCGGCGGGCTCTGGAACAACCAGGAAGAAGAGCGCTTCCCGTCGCGCTGCTACGACCGGCCGTTCGGCGCGTGGAACCAGCTGCAGATCACGATGGTCGGCGAGATCGTCTGGGTCTCGCTCAACGGCCACGTGACCGTCGACGGCGTCCGGATGGAGAACTACTGGGACCGCAGCCGGCCGCTGCCGCGTAAGGGTCCGCTGCAGCTGCAGACCCACGGCGGCGAGATCCGGTTCCGGAACCTGACGGTGCGGGAGCTGTCTTCCCACGAGGCCGACAGCATGCTGGCCAGCCGCGACGCGAACGCCTACGTCTCGGCCTTCGACGGCGCGACGTTCGCGGGCTGGCAGGGGGCGACCGACAACTACGAGGTGGTCGACGGCGCGATCCGCTGCAAGCAAGGCAAGGGCGGCACCCTGTTCACGTCCGACGAGCTGTCCGACTTCTCGGTGCGGCTCCACTTCCAGCTCCCGCCCGGCGGCAACAACGGCCTGGCCATGCGCTATCCGGGGAAGGGCGACGCGGCCTACACCGGCTTCGAGCTGCAGGTGCTCGACAACACGGCCGACAAGTACAAGAACCTCAAGCCGTGGCAGTTCCACGGCAGCGCCTATGGCCTGCAGGCCGCGCACCGCGGCTACCAGCGGCCCGTCGGAGAGTGGAACTTCCAGCAGGTTACGATGCGCGGCGCGCGCGTCCAGGTCGAGCTGAACGGCTACCGCATCCTGGACGCCGACCTCAGCAAGCTGGAGTCGCAGCTGAAGAACGCGACCGGTAAGGACAACCCGTCGGGCTACTTCGGCTTCGCCGGCCATAACGACCCGGTCGCGTTCACGAACATCCGCATTCGTCGCCTGTAGGGCTCGGCCACCCGGAGCCTCTGGGGCGCTGACAGCCTGACGCCGCCGGTCTCTGCGGAGCGCGGCACCTCGACCGCTGGAGGCTCTGCCTCGGACGCGCCGTCCGGGTCGCGGTCGGCTGGCGACTCGTCTCATGAGGCGTATCGCCACCGGGCCACCGGCCGGCGTGTGCGCCTCGCCGGGCTGCGGGCCCGGCGGACCGGCGCAGGCGGGGCAGGATGCTCCTGCCCCGCGTCGGCGCTAGCTGCAGCCGCTGGTGGCGCCGCAGGAGACGCACTTCAGGCAGGTGCCGTTGCGCACCAGCGTGAAGGCTCCGCAGCCGCCGCAGGCGTCGCCCTCGTAGCCCTTGAGGCGGGCCTCGGCGATCTGGACGCGCATCTGCCGGTTGTCGAGCGCGCTCTTGGTCTCGGCGCGCATCAGCGCGACGCTCTCGCCGGCCGCGGCCCGGCCTTCGGGCTCATAGCCCCGGCTCATGCCGGCGCTCGGCGGGTGGAGGTGGGAGTTCTCCTGGACCGGCTTCGGGGCGTCGGTGCCGTCGTAGACCGTCTCGGAGACGACCTCCTCCTCGGTGTACTCCGGGTCGGCGACCTTGCTGCCCATCGTCGTGTTGCTCAGGTCCTCGCTGGAGACCTGCGCCAGCTCGTCGCGGCCGAGGTAGCTGATGGCCAGCTCGCGGAAGACGTAGTCGATGACGGACGTGACCATCTTGATCTGGTCGTGCCCCTGGACCACGCCGTTCGGCTCGAACCTCGTGAACACGAACGCGTCGACGAACTCGTCCAGCGGCACGCCGTGCTGCAGGCCGAGCGACACCGAGATCGCGAAGCAGTTCATCAGGCTCCGGAAGGCCGCGCCCTCCTTGTGCATGTCGAGGAAGATCTCGCCGACCGAGCCGTCCTCGTATTCGCCGGTGCGCAGGTAGATCTTGTGCCCGCCGACGTTCGCCTTCTGGGTGTAGCCTGCCCGGCGGCCCGGGAGGCGGCGTCGCTTGGCGATGTAGCGGTGGACGACCCGCTCCGTGATGCGGTTGGCGAGCTCCTGGACCTCCTTCGAGGCCACGTTCGGCGAGGTCGCCTCGAGCTCGTCGTCGTCGTCGACCGTCGAGCTGAGCGGCTGGCTCAGCTTGCTGCCGTCGCGGTAGAGCGCGACAGCCTTGAGCATCAGCTCGCTGCCCATGCGGTAGGCGCGCTTGACGTCGCCGAGCTCGGCGTCGATCGGCATGTTGATCGTCTTGCTGATCGCGCCCGAGATGAACGGCTGGGCGCCGGCCATCATGTAGAGGTGCGCCTCGTAGGGGATGTAGCGCTTGCCCTTCTTGCCGCACCGGTTGGCGCAGTCGAACACCGGCAGGTGCTGGTCCTTGAGGTGCGGCGCGCCCTCGACCGTCATGGTGCCGCAGACGTAGTCCGTGGCTTCGGCGATCTCCTGCTTGGTGAAGCCGAGGTGGTCGAGCAGGTTGAAGGCCCAGTCGCCCATCTGCTCCTCGGTCACGCCGAGCTTCTGCAGCAGCTCCTCGCCGAGGATGCCCTTGTTGAACGCGAAGGTGATGTCGAACGCGCTCTCGAGCGCCGCTTCGACCTTCTGGATCGCCGCGTCGTCGAAGCCCTTCTGCAGCAGCTTCTCGTGGTTGATGCCGGGCGCGCCCGCGAGCGTCTTGCGGCCGACCACGTAGGACACGATGTCGTCGATCTGGGCGGGGCCGTAGCCGAGCTTCTTCAGGGCCGGCGCGATGCTCTGGTTGGCGATCTTGAAGTAGCCGCCGCCCGCGAGCTTCTTGAACTTGACGAGGGCGAAGTCCGGCTCGACGCCGGTCGTGTCACAGTCCATCAGCAGCCCGATCGTGCCGGTCGGCGCGATGCAGGTGACCTGTGCGTTGCGGTAGCCGTGCTTCTCGCCGAGCACCAGGGCCCGGTCCCAGCACTCGCGCGCCGGCTCGAGCAGCTCCTGCGGGCAGAGCTGCGGGTCGATGCCGCGAGGGGTGATCGAGAGGCCTTCGTACTCTCCTTCCGAGGCGTGGTAGGCCGCGCGACGGTGGTTGCGCACGACGCGGAGCATGTGCTCTTCGTTCTTCGCGAACTTCGGGAACGTGCCGAGCTCCTTGGCCATCTCGGCGGACGTCGCGTACGCCTCGCCGCTGAGCACGGCCGAGAGCGCGCCGGCGATCGCGTAGGCCTTCTCGCTGGCGTAGGGGATGCCCTGACGCATCAGGATCGTGCCGAGGTTGGCGTAGCCGAGCCCGAGCGTGCGGAACTCGTAGCTGAGCTTGGCGATGGTCTGCGACGGGAAGCTCGCCATCAGCACGCTGATCTCGAGCACGATCGTCCACAGCCGGATGGCGTGCTTGTAGCCCTCCATGTCGAAGGTGCCGTCCTCGTCCTGGAACTGGGCCAGGTTGATCGACGCGAGGTTGCACGCCGTGTCGTCGAGGAACATGTACTCCGAGCACGGGTTGCTCGCGTTGATGCGGCCGTCGACGGGGCACGTGTGCCACTCGTTGATCGTCGTGTCGTACTGCAGGCCGGGGTCGGCGCACGCCCAGGCGGCGTAGGCGACCTTGTCCCACAGCTCCGCGGCGTCGACCTCCTTGGCCACGGCGCGGTCGGTGCGCCGGATCAGGCGCCACTTGCCGTTCTCGTCGACGGCGCGGAAGAACTCGTTCGGGATGCGGACCGAGTTGTTGGAGTTCTGACCGCTGACGGTCGCGTAGGCCTCGCCGTCCCAGTCGGTCGTGTACTCGGTCACGTCGACGGCGCGCAGCCCCTGCTCTGCGAGCTGGAGGCAGCGGTGGAGGTAGTTCTCCGGCACCATGGCGGCGCGCGCCTCGCGCAGCGCGGCCTGCAGCGCCGGGTTCTCCTTCGGCTTGATGACGGTGGTCGTCTCGCCGCCGTCCGCGTCCGCGACGTGGCAGCTGTTGATGACCTTGTTCAGCTGCTGCTTGATGTGCTTGCTGCCGGTGACCAGCGCCGCGACCTTCTGCTCCTCGTTGACCTTCCAGGACACGAACGACTCGATGTCGGGGTGGTCGAGGTCGAGGCAGACCATCTTCGCGGCGCGGCGCGTGGTGCCGCCCGACTTGATGGCGCCGGCGGCGCGGTCCCCGATGCGCAGGAAGCTCATCAGGCCCGAGCTCTTGCCGCCGCCCGACAGGGGCTCGTTCTCGGCGCGCAGCTGGGAGAAGTTGCTGCCGGTGCCCGACCCGTACTTGAACAGGCGCGCCTCGCGGGTCCACAGATCCATGATGCCGCCGTCACCGACGAGGTCGTCGCTGACCGACTGGATGAAGCAGGCGTGCGGCTGCGGCCGCTCGTAGGCGCTGCTGCTCTTCTTGAGCGTCGCGGCCTTCTTGGCAGCCCCCTGCTTGAGGGCCTCGTCGCCGCCGACCTTCTGCGCGGGGTCGTCGACGAACCAGTGCCCCTGCGCCGGGCCCGTGATGCCATACTTGAAGTGCAGGCCCGTGTTGAACCACTGCGGCGAGTTCGGCGCGGCGCGCTGCGACGCGAGCATGTGGCTCAGCTCGTCCTCGAACGCCTGCGCGTCCTCGCCCGAGTCGAAGTAGCCGTTGTCCTCGCCCCACTTGCGCCAGCAGCCGGCGAGGCGGTGGAAGACCTGCCGGGCGTCGCGCTCCCCGCCGAGCACGGCGTTGCCGTCGGCGTCCATCACGGGCTTGTTGTCCGCGTCCACCTGGGGCACGCCCGCCTTGCGGAAGTACTTCTGCGCCAGGATGTCGACCGCGACCTGGCTCCAGTGCGCCGGGACGTCGATGTCGCGCGCCTCGAAGACGAGCGAGCCATCGGGGTTGCGGATCTCTGAATTCCGCTTCGTGAACGGGATGCCTTCGTAGGGGGACTTGCCCTTGCCAGTGAACCGGCGATTGATCTTCACGACCGTTCCTCCTCAACCTGACGGCGCGGTGACCAGACCGCTCCGCCTTCGACGACGCCCCCACACATGCCCGGGACGACTGCTCTGCTGACATGGACAGCGCCTCACAGCAGCGACGTCACCTCCCGCGATGCATGGCCCCTCGATCGATCCGTGACGGGCTGTCACGGGTCGAGCTACGAGAGATCGCGGGTGGGCGCCGCGGCGGACCGACCAAGGCCTCGCCGCTTGCTGGCTGTTCGGGGGCTGACTGAGAACACTTCCAGGTCGCGACCAACGACCTGGTCCCCACAGCGAGCGGGCGCTTGCACCGGGCTCAGCGAGGCGCGCTCGGGAGCGACCTCGGTCTGTAGCACGCCGGATTCGAGCTCCGTTTACGCCGCAGGGAGCCACTACTTATTGGGTGTTGAGCTGTGCTGCAACCCACTAGGTAGTGAAAAGTGGGGTGGTTTCGCGAGCGCCCGGTGAGCCTGGGCTTCGCTTCGCATTCGCAAATCCCCAGGTGAAGGTTCGGACAAGATGTCCGGTCCCTGGGCGCCCCGAGTCAGCGCCGCGGCTCCGGAAACAAGCAGCCGACGGCAGGCGGATGGGGCGCCGGCACCGGGCTGCCTGCGAGCGCGAGCTCGACCGCCCGGGCGAGGTCTCGCTGGGCCGCGGCCGGCGCCCGGCTGCCGAGCGCGCGCCACTGGTCGTCGATCCGGCCGCGATAGACCTGGCCACCGGGCACGCGGACGACCGCCTCGGGCGTGATCGTGGCGCCGCACGCGCGCGCCAGCGTCTGGGCCGGGTCGAGCAGGAGCCGGCCCGGCAGCGCGTAGGCGGCGGCGTGTTCCGCCGCGCGCGCGGCGGTCATGTCGGGGTCGACGTGCACCAGGAAGAGTCGCACCCGACCGGTGGCGGTCCAGGTCTCGTGCAGCGCGCCCAGGGTGGGCGCGTAGGCGTTGGCGATCGGGCACTCGTCGCTCGTGAACACCAGCACGTGCACGTCGCCCGCGGGCACGTCGAGCGGCGCGCAGAGCACGCCGTCGAGGTCCGGCACCGATGGTCCGACGTCCGCGTCGGCGCACGCCACCAGGCAGAGGCCGAGCGCGAGCGCCGCGCCGCGTGACGTGGATCCGCTCAACGCCGGTTCACCCTGCCGAGGCCCTTGGCTTCTTCGAGGGTGAGCTTGCCGTCGCCGTCCTCGTCGAGTCGGTCGAAGAACCGGCGCAGATTGCGCGGGACCTCGCGCTCGTCCAGCTTGCCGTCGCCGTCCCGGTCGAGGCGCGGGAAGCTCCGCTCGATCTGCCGCGAGATCATGCTCTGCATGCCGCGCCGCGGCTGTCGTCGGACCGCGGCCTGGAGCGCCGGCAGATCGTCCTGGTCGACCGGGGTCACCAGCAGCGTCACGCTGCCCATCTCGTCGGTCGTCTCTCGTCCCCAGCGCACGCGCTTGGGCGGCACGTTGGGGTTGTCCGGGTTCTGCGCGCTGTTGTCGTATCGGAGCTCGCTGTGCACGACGGCGCCCTTGGGCAGCGTCAGCGTGTCGGCGTACGTGTAGCGGCTCTGCCAGTCGAAGTCCCACTCCGGGATGTGCAGCAAGGGGACCTCTTCGCCGCCAGGGAGGACGGCGTGCATCTTCATCGACCGGCACAGCATGTGGGCGTGGCCGCCGACGGTGAGCGCCTCGACGTCGCAAGGCAGCTCGAACTCGTCCTTGAGCACCCAGTCGTCGTCTCCTGCCGGGATGTCGATCCCCGCCAGGAAGCCGAAGAACGCCGGCAGCTGCACGCTGACGATCGCGCGGGCCGGCGGCTCGTCGGCGAAGTAGAGGCCGATCGTCGTCTGCTCCTCGGTCGCTCGTCCGCTCGGGTGCAGGTGGCTCTGCAGCGTCAGGTCGCTGCCCTTGGGGATGCGCAGGCCCATCCCCTGGGGCAGGTGCTCGGGCTGCCCGCCGACCGCCCACCCGGCGACCATGGTGGCGCGGCCCGTGCCCCGTCCGCGGAAGCCCGGGCGGCCGTCGCGCCCTTCCTGGCGGCGGCCCTGCCGGTCTTCGTCGAGGAACACCAGCACGTGGTGGAGCACCTCGCGATCGCCGGGTCGCACCTCGATGGCCGTCAGCCACTTGTCCTCCGGCAGGTCGAGCGGCAACGAGAAGTTCCGGTAGATGTCGCGGCCGCCTGCGGGCACGGGGAACGCGGCCGACGTCTTCAGGACCAGGTCGGGCTGGCCGAGCTGCCAGCCCTGGGGGAAGTCCGGCAGGGAGGGCATCGCCGCGGCTGGGCCCTCGGGCTTGCCGGCCTCGACCCACGCTCGGAAGCGTTCGATCTGCGCGTCCTCGAGGCGCAGCTCGTTGCGGAAGTGGCCGTATCCCTCTGCGGGGTGCCAGGGCGGCATGTAGCCCTCCTCGATGACCGCGAGCAGGTTGGTCGCGCGCTTCTTCACGTCGCGGTAGGTGATCAGCGGGAACGGGCCTGCCTCCCCTGGCCGGTGGCACCGCGTGCAGCTGCGGTAGACGAGCGGCGCGATGTCCTCTGTGAAGGTCGGCGGGTCGCGGTCCTGGGCGGCGCCGAAGCAGGAGAGGAGGGACGTGGCGAGGAGCGCTCGGGTCGTTCGCATGGTCGAGATCTACCGGGTGCCGGGGGCGGGCGCTGGGAGGAACGCGCGCGCGGGCGCGCGCCCACCGAACAGCTCGGGGAGGGCGCCGCCCGAGGGCCTCCTGCGGGCTACTCGCCGCCGCCTTCGCCCGCTTCGAACGAGATCTTCAGCACGTTCTCGAGCGCCTTGACCTCGCGGATGTCGTCGCCGCGCTCCTTCATCAGGGTGCGGATTGCCTCCTGCAGCTGGGCGTCCTCCTGCGCGTCACCCAGCGCCCGGTTGCCCGGGTAGACGGCGCCGCGGAGGTCGCTGACCTGGTCGCGCACTTCGTAGCGCAGCCAGCGGCGCACGTCGTCCTTGCTGAGCTTGGTGTCGAGGCCGTCGTAGAACGCGTCGAAGCCCGGGTAGCGCTGCGGGTCGCCGTCGTCGCCTTCGGCCAGCTCGCGGAACAGCGCCTCGTTCTCGGCGATCTGCTCGCGCACGTACTCGCGGATCTTGCCCGTCTTCAGGATCGCGAACACGGCGCTGTTCTTCCACGCGTCCTCGGGCTTGTTCTCGAGGAGCTCGAGCTCGATGTCGGGCTTGACGCCCCAGTCGGGGTCGACGATGCGCCCCTCCTTGTCGTATTCGCGGTGCGGGCAGCGGCCCGAAGGCAGGTAGTATTTGGCGACCGTCAGCTTGAAGTGCGCGCCTGGGTCGTACGTGCCGTTGCCGTTGCGGTCGGTGAAAGGCTCGCCCTCCTGCCACGTCCGGTCGCTGTTGAGGTCCTCGAAGGGCTCTTCGGGGCTGCTCATCAGCGGGAAGATGTTCTGCACGCTGCCCTTGCCGAACGAACGCTTGCCGATGACCTTGGCCCGGCCGAGGTCCTGGAAAGCGCCCGCGGTGATCTCGCTCGCGGACGCCGAGAGGCGGTTGGTCAGCACGGCGAGCGGCAGCTCACAGACGTCGCGCCGCCGGTCGGACGTCGAATAGGAGCGGCGCGGCTCGTTGGGGCCTTCGGTGTAGACCACGAGCTCGCGTCCGTTGACGAACTGCTCGACGACGTCGCGGGCCTGCGTCAGGAAGCCGCCGGTGTTGTTGCGCACGTCGAGGACGATCCCCTTGGCGCCCTTCCGGACGAGGTCGGCGAGCGCCACCTGCAGCTCGGCGGAGATGTTGGCGCTGAAGTTGATCAGCTCGATGTAGCCGATCTCTCCCGGGACCATCGCCCAGTTCACGGCCGGCACCGAGATCTGCTGACGCGTGATCGTGAGCTCCTGCGCTTCTTGGAAGCCCAGGCGGAAGAACTTCAGCACGACCTGCGACTCGGGCCGGCCCTTGAGCTTCTTGATGATCTCCTCGGTCGTGTGACCGCCGGTCTCCCAGCCGTCGACCTCCAGGATCTTGTCGCCGCTCCGGAGGCCAGCCTCGTAGGCCGGCCCCGAGTAGATCGGACGCACGATCGAGAAGTCGCCGTCCTGGTCGAAGTTCACGAAGGCGCCGATGCCGCCATACTCGCGGTTGAGGTCGAAGTAGAACTTCTGGAACTCCTGGCTGGTGAAGAACGTGCTGTGCGGGTCGAGGCCCTGCAGCATGCCCTTGGCCGCATACTCGACCATCTCTTCGTCGGTCACCTCGGAGCCGTTGATGTGCTGGATCCGGATCCGGTGGCGCAGCTCGTCGAGCACCCGGTAGTCGTCGCCTCCGCCGCCCTCCTCGGGGCCTTTGCGCTTCAGCAGGTCGGTCAGCGCGCGGTCGAACTCGCGCCGCTGCTCTTCGCGCTGGATGTAGAGGTTGGCGCGCCGGCCGAAGTCGGTCGGCTGATCGCGGATGTCGCGCAGGATTTGCCAGGCGCGGCCGCCTTCGGTGTTGATCTCCGCCAGGGCCAGGGCGCCGCGCTGCCGCAGCTCGCTGTCGCTGGACTGCAGGAACTGCTCGAGCACTCCCTTGGCGATCGCGCGTTGGCCGTTGGTCCCGACGCCCCAGAGCGCCAGCGCGGCCTCGATCCGCACCCGCGGCGCGACCAGCTCGTCCTCGCACGCCGCCTCGACGACCTCGCGCACGTCCGGGAGCACCCGAGCGTTGAACAGCCGCTCGCGCCCGAGCAGCGACAGGGCGACCGCGCGGGCGTCGTCGCGGCCGCCTTCGGCCACCGGCTTGAGCAGCGCGAAGACGCTCTTGCCGAAGGTCGCGTCCTCCTTCAGGTCGGCGAGCGCGAGCGCGGCGCAGAGGCGCCGTCGGTCGCTGGTCGAGCCGCCGGCGTCGGCCATCACGGCCGACAGGAAGCCGTCGAGGTTCCGCTCGGGCGCGAGGTCGGCCAGCTCGTTCGCGAGGGGGTAGAGGGTCGCGACGTCGACGTCCTCGCTCTGGGTCAGCACCGCGCCGACCTGCTGCTTGAGCTCTTGGGCGCGGCCCGTCGCGCCCAGCGCGAACACGAGCAGAAGAGGAAGGAGGGCGGACGCGGACAGGGTGGCAGTGCGCATGTTCAGGTGGGGTGGGTCACGGCTCGCGCCGACGGGGCCGCGCCAGCGACAAGGATCGGCAAGCTCCCTCGCGCGTGGCAAAGGAAATCAACGAGCCAGGGCTCGAGACACTCCGCGCTCGAGACCTCGCATCCCGGTGGGTCCGCTGGCAGCGAGCTTGGCGACGCGCGCTGAGACCGACGGTATACGTCGCCGCGGACACCGAACCGAGCGGATTTCGGGGCGTGATCCTGTCGGTCCGGGGCGTAGGCTGCCCCGCGTGAGCAACCGAGAGCCGGCCGCGGAGCCGTCGCCAGCCGCGGGCGACGGCCTGACCCACGTCGACGCACGCGGCCGCGCCAACATGGTCGACGTCGGCGACAAGGCGCAGACGGCGCGCCGCGCCGTCGCCGAGGCGCGGATCGAGCTCGACCCGGAGACGTGCGATCTCTTGTTCCAGGGCGCCCTGCCCAAGGGCGAGGCGCTGGCCGTGGCTCGGGTCGCGGGGATCCAGGCGGCCAAGGAGACGGCGCGGCTGATCCCGCTCTGTCACGGCCTCGCGCTCAGTCACTGCGCGGTCGCGTTCGAGCGGCTCGGGCCGAGCGCGGTCCGCGTCGAGGCGGAGGCGTCGACCGTCGCCGGAACGGGCGTCGAGATGGAGGCCATGACCGCGGCGTCCGTCGCCGCGCTGACGATCTACGACATGACCAAGGCGCGCTGCCGGGGGGCGGTCATCGACGGCGTCTGCCTGCTGCACAAGAGCGGCGGCAAGTCCGGCACCTACGAGCGCGCGGCGCAGCGGTGACGCCGCCGCAGCGGCCGCAGGTCGGTCGGCGCGTCGGGGG
>JBMHDP010000424.1:0-11737 GCA_049889335.1 Planctomycetota bacterium | reverse complement strand
CGCGCCTGCAACGCGCGCACCAGCTCCGCGCCGTCGTCGTCGTCTCCGACAGCGCTCACCGCCCAGGCCTCGGCGCCCAGCTGCGCCGCGTGGCAGGCGAAGTTGGCCGGCGCGCCGCCCGGTCGACGGCCGTCGGCCGCGCCGTCCCACAGCCGCTCCCCCAGGCCGCCGACGACGGGCGGGGCGACGTAGCTCATGACACGCGGCGCCGTCGAACCACGGCTCAGTGCGCGGACGCGAACTCGAACCGCGCGAGGTAGCGGTCGGCTTCCAGGAACCAGCTCCAAGGATCCCCGCGCTCGCCGCTGGCGCGCGCGAGGAGGTGGCGCGCCGCGCGCGCGTAGGCGGTCTTGGGGTGGCGCTCCGCCACCGCGCGGAGCGCCGCGTCGCCGCCCGACGCGCAGGCGCGCGCGAACGCCGCTCCTGCAGCGAGCGCGTCGCGCCCCGCGCGCGTCGCGAACTTCTTCTCGAGCGGCCGCAGGCGCTTGTCGAGCGCCTCGCCGAACTCGCCTCTGGCCCGCTCGATCCGCCGCTGCGCGGCGAGCACGTCGCCGACGCCGAGGTAACGCTCGATACACGCGACGTGCCAGTCCGCCTCGACGTCGAGCGCGACCTCGAAGTAGCGCCGCGCGAACTTGTCCATGCGGGTCTTCGGTCTCGCGGTCCCGACGAGCGCGAGCGCGCCGCCGTAGTTCTCGAACACCTGCGCGTGGTAGAGGTCCTGCAGGGTCTCCGCCTCGAGCTCCGCGAGCTCGATCCCCGGCGGCATGAACAGCTCGCCGGCGCCCGCCTGGCAGCGGTGGAGCAGGTCCTTCTGGCCGGCGTAGACGCTCGTGTAGCAGCCCTGGTAACGGCCGGCGCCGACCCGGTTGCGCTTCATCGAGTAGAGCGGGCCGGTGTGGCCCCCGCCGTAGCTGAGCTGGTAGAGGTAGTTCCGCCCGCTGGAGCCGCCGCCGGCGCCCTCGCTCGTCGCGCTCGTGCCGAAGCGTCGCAGCCGGTCCGTGAACCCGCGCTTGCCGGGCAGGCTCGACATGTGGCCGCTGGCGTTGCCGTCGACGCGGTCCTTGGAGTGATCGCGCGTCGCCGCGCAGGCGAGCACGTCCGTGGACCACGCGACCACGCCGACGACTGCGCGGATCTCGTTCGCATAGAGCACGAACTCGGCCTCTTCCTTGTCGAGGAAGCGCGCCTTCGTCGCGTTGTCGAGCAGCAGGTCCCGGGCCTCTGTCGGCGCGGCAGACGACGCGACCGCGATGGTCCGGTGCAGGTGGTCCAGGTGCTCCTCGTAGCTGCGCGCCTGCGTCAAGGCCGGCATCGCGATGCCGGTCGGCGCGGACTTGCCTTCGGTCGGATCCACGCCGAGCCCGAGCGCCGCGCGGACCTCGTCGCGGTAGCCGTTGAGCTCGCGCAGCCCGCGGAGGAGGCGCTTCGACTCCTTGGTCGCGCACGCCGCGACGTCGGGGAACAGCAGCTCGCAGACCTTGGTCGCCGGCACGAGGAAGTGCTGCTGGAAGTGCAGCTGCGTCGACGGCTGCAGCACGTAGTTGCGCCAGACGCGCCGGACCCTGGCGACCTCCCGGAGCTCGTCCTTGCCGAGCGACATCAGCCGGTCTCGGTAGGCGGCCCGCACCGGGACGTCGAGCGCGTCGGCGTAGCGACGCTCGGCCGCCGCGAGCCGCCGGTCGATCACGACCTCCAGCGCCGCGAGCGCCGCGGGGTCGCCGAGCAGCTGGCGGACGTCTCGACGGCGGGCCGCAGCGTCCTCGCCGGCGGCCGGAGCGGCGAGCCGCTGCAGCGCGCCCCGTGACGCGTCGCCGACGCCCTCGAGCAGGCGACGCTCCAAGGGCAGCCGCTGAACCTCAGCAGCGGTCTGGGCCGGGGCCGCCGCGGCGAGCAGGGTCGCGCCGACGACCACGAGGGTGGCCGCCGCCGAGGAGCGACGGGGAGCAGGAGGCGTTCGGCGGGGGCGGCTCATGGCGACGAGGAGCAGGCGGCGCCGCGCGCGCGACGCCCTCCATGCACGATACACCGAGACGCCGCCACAGGCTGCTGCTCACCCGCGCCCGGCTACAGCTTCTTGATCCACTTCTGGTAGGCCGCGTCGAGCGCCTCGTAGTCGACCCCTTCGAAGCCCTCGTCGACGGCTTCGCGGAGGATCTGCTCGACCTTCTCGCGGTCCTCGAAGCTGTAGACCGTGACGCCCGGGATACCCTCGACGGACTCGCCCGAGCTGTCGCCCGCGCTCTTCTTCTCCTGACGGAACGCCGCGACGTGGTCGCGCAGGTAGCTGAAGTAGCGGTCCGGGATCGCCTGCCACTGCTTGTTGCGGGTGACCTTGCGCAGGAAGTAGACGAGCGCCCAGCCCTGCGCGTACTTGAGGCCCGCGTTGCTGTAGTACTCCGACTGCGGCAGGCGGACGAGGCTCCGGATCGGGATCAGCCCCTTCTTGGTGGACATGCGCCGCTTGAGCGTCGCGACGCGCCAGGCGAACGGCTTGCTGCGGACGCGGCTGCCGCTCACGACCATGCCGGCGAAGTAGTCCCCGTGCCCCTCGTTGAACCACGAGTGCGGCGCGAGGTCCCCGACCGCGTAGTAGATGTACTGGTGGAAGGCCTCGTGGTACATCACCGACTTGGTGAACGCCGCGCTCTTCGACTTCGACACGGACTCGAAGTTCTTGAACAGCACCAGCTCCTCTCGGTTCGCGTCCCAGTAGCCGGCCGACCCCTGCGGGCCGCCGTACTGGTGGTACTCGCTCTGCTCCTCGAAGACGCGCACGATGCAGATCGCGTCGAGCGCTCGGCTCGGCGGGAACATCGGCTCGTAGACCTTGGCGCGGATCGTCTCGATCTGCTTGCCCAGGCTCTTGATCGCCTGCTTGCTCTCGGCGTTGGTCAGGAAGACGTAGTTCTCGGTGTCCATCGACCACCAGCCAGGGTTGCCGCGGATGCTGGCCTTGATGGCCTCGCGCTTGGCGTCGCCCTTGAGCTTCTTGAGGTCGGCGGTCGTCGTGGGCCGCCGCGCTTCGCCCGCTGCCTCGTAGACGCGGAAGCTCTGGAGGCTCTTGCGGAACAGCTTGGCCCACTCCTTTTGGTAGTAGTCCTCGTGGGCCTCGTAGATGACGCCCCACGACCAGTCCGCCTCGACGAACAGCGCGGCGAGCACGAACGAGCTGCCCTTGGTGAACTCGAGCACCTCGCCCTTGAGCTTGCGCGGGGACTTGCCGGCCTTGATCGCCTTGACGCTGGCGCGGTCCCGGGCGCCCTCGTAGCGGTCCTCGAGGAAGTCCTCGAGGGTCCGCACCTTGCTGCTGCGGAACGACGCGTCGCGCAGGCGGGCCTCGCGCTCCCGGCGCTTCTCGGCGGCGCGCTCCTCCTGCGCGGCCTCGAGCTCCTCCAAGCTGCCGGTGACCGCGCCCGGCGTGCGGAAGCGGACGACCTTCAGCTCGCAGCCCATGGCCGAGTAGTCGCCGCGCAGCTGGATGTCCTTCATCTCGGGCTTCCAGCTGCCGACGACCTGGGTCTGCTCCGCCTTCTGCGGGATGGACGTCCAGCGGTCGATCACTCGGATGGCGTAGCCGTATTCGTCGACTTTCTGCTCTTTGCCGAGCTTGCGCCCGCGTCGCGGCGCGTGCGGCCCGTCGACGGAGCTGAGGAGGAGCGACGCTGCCAGCGCCGTGAGGAGGGATGTGAGGAGCTTCATGAACTTCGGGGGCGCGCGACGCACATCCGGCGACCTCGCCGGCGGACGGAGGTCGCGCTGGTCCCCGCCCGGCGGCCGCAGGTAGACGGTCGCGCGCATCCGCTGTTGCGCCGGTCGGCGGATCTGCCGTTCCCCGCACTCATAGGCATCCGACTACGACCAGCGTCGTAGGCGAGACGCCTCCTCGCCGGCTGCGCGCGACGGTGTCGCCGTAGTCACGGCCGCGCGACGCCCCGCGGGCGCGCGGGCCCTTCCCTCCGGCTCGGGGGCCATGCATTCGACCTCGTCGGTGGTAACCTGCTCGCCCCCTTCTCCCGATGACCTCCCCCTGCAGCCCTCCTGATCCCGCGGCGTTCTTGCCGACGACCCGCGCCGAGATGGAGGCGCGCGGCTGGGACGAGGTCGACGTGGTCTTCGTCTCGGGGGACGCCTACATCGACCACCCGTCGTTCGCGGCGGCCCTGCTCGGCCGCGTGCTCGAGGGCCACGGCTTCCGGGTCGCGATCCTGCCGCAGCCGGACTGGAAGAGCGCCGACGCGTTCCGCGAGTTCGGCCGGCCCCGGCTCTGCTTCGCGGTGAGCGCCGGGAACATGGACTCGATGATCAGCAACCGATCCACGAGGCGCCACGGCCTGGGTGGCGACCTGCGCCGTGAGCACGGCAACGGAGGCGCCGAGGCTCCAGCGCAAGACCAACGCGCGGAAGACTGGCATGGGATGAAGACCTGACATCAAGAGCGGCTGACAAGACGCGTCCAGAGTTGTCGCGTTCCTTCCGAGCTTCTTGTGACACAGGATCTTCGCGCATCCCAGGCGCCCGTGTCCACCTGGCGCCGGCTGCCTGCGGGGCGCAACCCAGCGCAGCACGCGGCACGGCAAGACGCCAGGCCACGAGCTGCGCAGAGCCTCTCACGGATTGCTTTGGCCGACGACCATCCTCACGTAGTTGGTGAACGCGAGACCGCCCGGCGCGGCCGGGTCCACTGCAACCCACTGACCGTAGACCCTCGTGCCGTCGAAGGCGGTCGTGTTCGGGATGCTCAAGGCGTGGCCCGCCCAACCCGAGGCGTTGGTCAGCCGGGCTACGGAGAAGACGTTATCGACCCACGAGTAGCAGCCGTCGAACCCGGCCCCAGTTAGCGGCACACCCGGCACCGTGAAGCCCAACATGAGCAGCGCAGGTGTGTTCGCTGTGACGTTATTAATGTAGAATGACAGCGAACCGCCCGCGACCGGCGTGCCCAAGTGGTCGGCGAAGGCATAGCTGCAGGACGTCCCGAACTCGCCGGCGTTGGCGCACGCGAATTCCGCGCGGATCTTCATGCCCCCCAGGTCGAGGCCTCCGCCGGCGCCCGCGAATATCGACGTCGGCTCCGAGCTCCAGGGCCAACCGTAGCTGTATGCACACGGCGTGCTCTGGTTCGGATCCTCGCGAAACCATGCGACCGTTCCTCTGCTCGTGTGGTTCCCGCGCGCAAGGATCTCGACGACGACGTCGCCTGTCCCGTCGTAGACGAAGCCGCTCTGCAGACCGATTTCGCTCCAGCCGTTGCCCTGCACTTCCCACGTGTGATCTAACTCGTCGAGGACCGTGGTGTAGCCCGCGATGTTCCCGCTGAAAATCGCCCCCAGTTCGTAGCCTGACGGCTTGTGCGTCATTCGGATACGCAGGCGCCGGTTGTAGTGCACGCCCGTGAGGTCAGCGTTGAACGCGAGGCCCGTGATCACGCCTGGTCCGCCGAGCTCTTGGGCCCTGAGGATCGTCTGATACTTTTGATTGTGCCAGGTGCCGCTGTCGCGCTGGTAGAACAGGCGCACATTTGCCGTCCGCGGCGTAAAAGGTGTGGAGCTCCCGAACGGGGCAGTCGTCGAGGCACCCGTGGTGATCGTCAGGTCCGCGTTTTGGTAGGTGTTGGCACCGTTGGTGTAGTTGGTGTCGTAGTCCCGGGCGACGATCGCGATCCCGTTGGTGCTGCTGGAGGCGAGGTAGACGCCTGAGTTGAAGTAGAGCTCGCTCTGCTGGCCAGTCCCGGCAGAGGTCCCTTTCGCAGTCGTCCAGAGCGTCCATCCGGCCGCGCTTCCCGTGGCGCCGACATACGTCCCAGCGCGACGGTAGATGTCAGCCTGGATCGGGGTGCCCGCCGCCACGTCGGTGTTGACCGCGACCCCGTGCAGGTAGACGTGCGATCCAGCGCCGACATCGACATCGAAGTAGACCGTGTTGCCTGGAGCGCTCAGCCCGTTGTTGCTCGAAAACGTCGTGACTAGGGAGCTTGGAAAATTCGTTCCAAACGGGACGAGACTGCTGACGCCGGAGAAACCGCTCGCCCCAGCGATGTAGCGCGAGCAGCCGTCGTGCGACACCCAGGAGATGCCGTCCATCTGGCTGATTTGCGCATTCGCCAGCATGTCCGCGAGCGACGGGTACCTGCGGGAGTTCCTGGTCGCGCAACTACCACACATCAACATCGACGTCGGAGTGACGTGGGCAGACGCCGAGTTGAGCGGGATCGCGGAGCCGACGAACGGCCGCGGCGCCGTGACGTCAACATCGTTGTCGCCGCGCTCCGCCTGGAACGCGACGTTCGCGCTGCTGAGCCCGAGCGCGTGCCCGACTTCGTGCAGCGCCGTGCGGAACAGGTCGAACTGGTTGACCGCGGCTCCGGTGGGGCCACTCCAAGACATCTGGTTGTTCATCACACCGCCGCCGTAGCCGCCGGCGCCTTCGTCATACGTCGTGTACTCAGAAGGGTCCAACGGCGTCGGATCCAGGAACCAGTCGGTCGACCCGTCGTTATCGAACGTGATGGTGCCCGCCGTTTCGCGATTGGGGCTACCGCCCTGCGCCGTGAGCGAGTGGGAGGCCAAGATCGTCCCAGACCGGGGACCCCACTGATAGGTCAGGGTGAGTGTGTATGGAGACGTCACCAACGCCGCCTCCCACCAATCGCAGGCTGCGTTGAAGATCGTGGCCAAGTCACCAGCCCCGGTCGCGTTCGCCGCGGGCGGGGAGCCGCCGCCGTTGATCCGGACGATATTCACCTGCGCGACCAGCGAGGGCGCCGCAGCCGTGCATACCGCCATCGAAAGGACAACGCCGAACGACATCGAGTTCTTGAGGAGACGCATGGCTACTTGCCCTCCTTGGCCGAACGCACCCGCATGCCGCGCTGCTGCCGAATTTGATCTGCGAGAGCTCTCCGCGCCGCGGGATGACGGTGCCGCCCTCCGCTCGGGTGGGCCTCTGAGGTATCCGCGATCTCGATCACAGGCTCGCCGACGAGCTGCCCGGCGCCGTCGAGGACTAGCTTGACGGTTGAGATCAGTCCCGGGCGGCTGCCGTCATACATGACCGTGTTGCCGCCGTGCGTGTTGGGGACCGTTGACTTGAGCTGACCGAGGAACCGAGGCGCGAGGCGTTCGCGCATGTCCTTGGGCCAACCAATCTGCTCGAGGAAGCCGTGCAAGCTCTCGAGGGCCAGAGCACGCGTGGCTTGCGCCCCACGAACCTCACTCGCAGAATTCTTCGGGCCCTGGCCGTCGATGGCCGCGCTGGCGATTCCGACCAGGACAAGGGCAAGCGCCATCTTGCCTGCGAGATGGAGAAAACGGACGGATCTGGTCATGGTTGCTTAGCTGAAGTTGTCGGTGACCCAAACTCTCACTCGCCTCGATGAGACGAAGACAAGAGAGCATCAGAAGCCGCCACTATACACGCCGCGCAATACGCTCCGACGCACGACGCATATCTGGGCGCAAATCAGAGCATGGTCGATCGCAGTCACGCGACGGGACACAGCCTCGGCAAGACCAGCACAGCCGATGACTGCCACCATATCCTCATAGTCACCAAGCCGCATCTGCGCGCTCGTCAAGCAGTGTCCTGCCGCGCAATCCTCCTGACCTCACCGCTCCGTGGATTTGCAAGGAGCGCTCGATCCACCGGGCGGAATCAACCAACACGATCGCACATGAGGTCGAAACGCAGTTCCAAACTCCCCAGCACTGAATCGGTCGCTGCAATGGTAACCTGCTCGCGCCCTTCTCCAGATGACCTCCCCCTGCAGCACCCCTGACCCGACGGCGTTCCTGCCGACGACCCGCGCCGAGATGGAGGCGCGCGGCTGGGACGAGGTCGACGTGGTCTTCGTCTCGGGGGACGCCTACATCGACCACCCGTCGTTCGCGGCGGCCCTGCTCAGCCGCGTGCTCGAAGGCCACGGCTTCCGGGTCGCGATCCTGCCGCAGCCGGACTGGCAGAGCGCCGACGCGTTCCGCGAGTTCGGCCGACCTCGGCTCTGCTTCGCCGTGAGCGCCGGGAACATGGACTCGATGATCAACCACTACACGGCGAACAAGAAGCGTCGCAACGACGACGCCTACTCGCCGAGCGGACGCATCGAGCTGCGGCCCGATCGCGCCACCAACGTCTACGCGCAGCGCTGCCGCGAGGCGTTCAAGGACGTCCCGGTGATCGCCGGCGGCGTCGAGGCGTCGCTCCGCCGCGTCGCCCACTTCGACTACTGGTCGGAGACGGTGCGGCCGTCGATCCTGGTCACCTCCAAAGCCGACCTCGTCGGCTTCGGCATGGGCGAGGCGGTGATCGTCGAGGTCATGGAGCGGCTGCGCGACGGCAGGTCCGTCGCGGACTGCCGCGACATGCGCGGCGTCGCCTACCTGCTCGGCTCCAAGGAAGAGCTGCCCGCGCACGCGTGGCGCGACGCCGCGTCGGACAACAAGACCGTCGAGCTGCCGAGCTTCGAGGACATCAAGGCGGACAAGCGCGCGTTCGCCGAGGCCACGCGCCTGCTTCACCACGAGACCAACCCGCAGAACGGCCGCCGCCTAATCCAGCGCCACGGCGACCGGACGCTGGTCGTCAACCCGCCGTCGCTGGCGCTCGACGAGCGCGGCATGGACCGGATCTACGACCACCCCTACACGCGCCGGCCGCACCCGCGCTACGAGGGCGAGGAGATCCCGGCGCACGCGATGATCAAGGACAGCGTGACGACGATGCGCGGCTGCTTCGGCGGCTGCACCTTCTGCTCGATCACGATGCACCAGGGCCGCGCGATCCAGAGCCGGAGCCAGGAGTCGGTGATGAAGGAGGTCCGCCAGATGGCGGCCGACCCCGACTTCAAGGGACACATCAGCGACGTCGGCGGCCCGACCGCAAACATGTATCAGATGCGGTGCTCGCGGCCCGAGATCGAGGCGAAGTGCCGGCGCCTGTCGTGCGTGCACCCGACGGTCTGCAAGCTGCTCGGCGTCGACCACGGCCCGACCCGCGAGCTCTTGAAGAAGGTCCGCGAGACGCCCGGCGTCAAGTCGGTGCGCGTCGCGTCCGGCATCCGCATGGACCTGGCGCGCTTCGACGACGGCTACCTCGAGGAGATGGCGCGCTTCCACGTCGGCGGCCAGCTGAAGGTCGCGCCCGAGCACACCAGCGAGAAGGTGCTCAACTACATGAAGAAGCCGGCGACCTCGACGTTCGACGAGTTCGCCGAGAAGTTCCACGACGCGAGCAAGCGCGCCGGCAAGGAGCAGTACTTGATCCCCTACTTCATCGCCTCGCACCCGGGCTCCGGTCCCGAGGAGATGATCGAGCTGGCGGTGTTCCTGAAGCAGCGAGGCTACAAGCCGCGGCAGGTGCAGGACTTCATCCCAGCGCCTATGGACATCGCCACGTGCATGTACCACACGGGCCTCGACCCGACGACGATGCAGCCGGTCGAGACGGTCAAGAAGCTCAAGGACCGCGAAGTCCAGCGCGCGCTGATGCAGTACTTCAAGCCGGAGAACTACTTCGTCGTGCGCAAGGCGCTGCTCGACGCCGGCAGGAAGGAGCTGATCGGTGACGGCCCGATGGCGCTGATCCCGAACAACCCGCCCAAGGAGGCGCTCGCCGCGCGCCGCCAGGCCGCCAACGCGCGCCGCAGCGACCCGACCTACGTGCACGCCGAGGACGCAGGCGTCCAGTCTCGGGGCGGCGGCCCGGCGCGGCGAGGCCACGCGCGAGGGGCGCGCAAGCGGCGCTGATCGCCGCTCGCACCTTGCCCGCCGCCGTCCCGGCGTGAGCGAGTTCTCGCGGCCGGAGGAATCCGGCTGCGCGGAGCGGCGAATGCCGCTCCGGCGGCGGACCGGCCGCGACGAAGGGCATGGACGGCACCCTTATCCACGAACGGCTCTTCGAGGGGCTGCGATCGCGATGGCAGCGGCCGGAGACCCGGCGCGCCATCGGCCTGTCGCTCGTGATCGCGTTCTTCGCCTCGCTCGGGTGCATCGAGCTGTCGCGGCTCGGGGTCCTGCCGACTTTGTTCGGCAAGCCGCTGCCTACCAACCACCTCGCCGCGATCGCCTGGGTCTTCACCCTGCTGCTGATCGTCGAGGTGCTCGACCTGATCTTTTCGCTGGCGCAGTCGGTCGCCAACGCGCTCGGCAAGCAGCTGGAGGTCTTCTCCCTGATCCTGATCCGCAAGACCTTCGACGAGCTCGCCAAGCTGCCCGAACCGATCGACATCGACGGCGCGACGACCGTGCTGCTCCAGATGGGCGCGCTGGCGGGCGGCGCCCTGTTCGTGTTCGTCGCGGTCACGCTCTACTACCGGATCCAGCGTCACCTGCCGATCTCGGACGACCCGGACGACCGCGCGCGGTTCGTGTCCTTCAAGAAAGGCGTCTGCCTGCTGCTCCTCGGCGCGTTCGTGGTGACAGGTGCGATCTCCGGCTTCCGCTCGTTGACGCTGGAGAGCGCCGACGGGCCGCTGCCGCTCGACTTCTTCGTCGTGTTCTTCACGGCGCTGGTGTTCTCTGACGTGCTGCTCGTGCTGGCGTCGTTCCACGCCACCCGCGAGTACCGCGTCGTGTTCCGCAACTTCGCGTTCACGGTCGTCACGGTCTTCTTGCGGATCGCGCTCGTCGCGCCGCCATTCTCCAAAGCGCTGCTCGGCGTGTCGGCGGCGCTGTTCGCCCTGGCCGCGTCGTGGGCGTTCGAGCTGAGCCGGTCGGTCGCTGAGCGCGAAGACTAGCGACGTCGGCGCTACGCGCGGACGCGTCGCCCCCGTAGCCTGAGCGCGTATGCCTCGAGCTCGCGCGCTGTTCTTCTCCCTGTCGCTGCTCGCATCGCCCGCAGCGCAGTGCAGGGCGCAGCATCGTTGCGTGCCGGCCGCCCTGAAGCTGCTGAACGGAGCACCGGTCACGACCGCCGCGCAGTGGCGCGACCGGCGCCGTTCAGAGCTGCTGGAGCTGTTCCGTCGTCACGTCTACGGACGCGCGCCGGCGCCGACCAAGGTGCAGATCGAGGCGCGCGACGTCGGCCCAGCCCTCGACGGCGCGGCGATCCGCAAGCAGTGGCGGGTCCGCTACGCCGACGACCCGTCGGCCGTCATCGAGGTGCTCGCGTACCTGCCGCGCGACGCCGCCGGCCCGACGCCGGTGTTCCTCGCCTGGAACTTCGACGGCAACCACACGGTGCAGTCCGACCCGAGCATACGGATCGCTTCGTGCTGGGTGCGCAACAACAAGTCGTTCGGCGCGCAGGGTCATCGGGCCGCTGAGGCAGGAAGGGGCAAGAAGGCGCGTCGATGGCCGGTCCAGGCGCTGCTCCAGCGCGGCTACGGCCTCGTGACCGCGTGCTACGGCGACATCGATCCGGACTTCGACGACGGCTTCGCCAACGGCGCGCACGGCGCGTTGGAGGATCTCGAGAGCGGACGACCGCGTCCGGACGACGCGTGGGGCGCCATCAGCGCGTGGGCCTGGGGGATGTCGCGCATCCTGGACTCGCTCGCCCTGGATGACGACTTCGACGCTGCGCAGGTCGCAGCGCTCGGCCACTCCCGCCTCGGCAAGACCGCGCTCTGGGCCGGCGCGCAGGACGAGCGCTTCTGGATGGTGATCTCCAACGACTCCGGCTGCGGCGGCGCCGCCTACTCGCGGCGCAAGCAGGGCGAGACCGTGGCGGTCATCAACAAGAACTTCCCGCACTGGTTCTGCCGGCGCTTCCGGGACTACTCGGGGCGCGAGGAGGACCT
>JBMHDP010000423.1:0-3335 GCA_049889335.1 Planctomycetota bacterium | reverse complement strand
CCGCGCTGCGCGGGAACCGACGCAGCGCGCGGCGCACGGCGTCGAGCCCGGCGAGCAGCGCGTCCGGCTCCTCGGGGGCCCGGTCGGGAAACTCCAGCAGGCCTGGCAGGCGGCGAAGCAGGCGGTCGCGCCGGAACCAGGTCGCGGTGCGCGCGTCCGGGTCCGACGCCGGGCGCGCGGCGCAGCTGCCGGTCGCCCAGTCGTGCAGGTGCCGTTCGGCTTGGTCTGCTTCGAGCTGCGGCAGCAGCGCGGCGCACCGCGCCGCGACCTGCTGCGCCGACGGTCGGAGCGCGGGGGCGGGCGCGCAGCAGTCCTGCACCAGCGCGTCGAGCAGCGGGTGCCGCGGGACCGCGCGCGACGTGTCGCCGTCGAGGAGGAACGCGAGCGTCGCGCCGAGGCCGAAGACGTCGAAGGCGGCGTCGGGCGTCGCGCCGTCGTGGGCCTCGGGCGGGGACCAGGCCACCGTACCGCCGGTGAAGGCGCGGTGCTCGTGGACGTCGCCGACGGCGCGCGCGTGCTCGAAGTCCAGCAGCAGCACGTCGCCTTCGTCGGTCGCGAGGAGGTTCTGTGGCTTGACGTCGCCGTGGCAGACCCCGTGGGGCGCCGCCGGCGTGCGGAGCGCGTGCAGCCGCGCGAGGGTCGTCGCGACGCGCTGGACCAGCGCGGCCGCCTCGCGGCCGGGGAGCGCTCCGCGCTCCAGGGCGAGCGACTCGAGGTTCTGTCCGGGGACGTAGACCTGCCGCACCAGCGGTCGCCCGGTCCCGGGGTCGCTCGTCGCCCCCAGGTAGGCGATCACGCCTTGGCCCGCGCACGCGGCGCCCATCCGGGCCTCGCGCTCGGCGTCGGCGAGCGTGCCTGCGAGGTAGACCTTGTGGACCTCCCCGTCCTGGACCTGTCCGTCCTGGACCTGTCCGGGAGCGTCGGCGGACGGTGCGCGCAGCCAGACGAGGCGCTGGGCGGACTCGTAGAGGCAGCGCGGGCGTTCGGTCGATGCGATGGGGTGGACCGGCATGGCGGCAGCAGGTTCGCGTCGGTCGGGTGCACGGACCCGAGTGGTGCTGGACGACGAGAGGAGCCTAGCAGAAACTGTGCGCCGGGGCGGACCGACGCGCGCGGCGCGGTCGCGGCGCCCCGCGTCCGTATCCGCACGATGTCCGTCAGCCTCGAAATCACCGACCGTTCGGGGACGCGCGCGTGCGAGGTCTCGGCCGTGAGATTCTGGCTGGGCGGCGCCCGCTCGGGCTGTGAGGTCGAGCTCGACCTGCCGGACGTCGCGGGGCGGCTCTTGGAGGTCGTGGTGGACGAGCGGGGCCGCCTCCAGGTGCGCGCGGAGCCCGGGCTGCCCTTCCCGATCCGCTGCGCGACCGGCAACGTCGGCGCGCGGTTCGAGTCCTTCCTGGACGGCGACGTGCTCAACCTCGGCCCAGCCCTCGTCAAGCTGCGGTTCGTGGCCGAGGCGTCGCCCGACGAGGTCGAGGCGCTCGACCCAGGCGCGCTGACGGCGTCGCCGGGCTCGCCGGTCGGGGCGTGGTACGCGACCTTCATGGAGATGTCCGACCACCTCGAGGGGCTGAAGAGCTCGGCCGAGATGGTCGCGGCGGCGATGTCCGCGGTCCTCGAGGCCACCGGCGCCGACCGCGTACACGTCGAGCTGGACGCCGAGGACGGCGGCGCGTTCTTCCGGACGCGGACGGGCAGCGAAGAGCCGTTCCGGGTCAGCCGGTCGCTGATCGAGCAGGTCCGCGCCGCCCAGCAGGTCGTGCACGTGCCGGTCGCGGCGTCGGACCCGGTCGCGAGCAGCTTCCAGAGCGTGCGCACGGAGGGCATCTCCGCCGCGGTCGCGCTGCCGGTCAAGGCGCTCGGCAAGACGCTCGGCGTGGTCTACGCCGACTGCACGAGCCGCGGCGCGGTGTTGTCGGCCGAGGACCTGCAGCGGGTCGCCTTCTGCGCGCGGATGCTCGCGACGGCGCTCGGCAACCGGGTGCTGGTCTCCAGCCTGCTCGACCGCGAGGCGCAGGAAGGCGAGCACTGGGCGCTGTCGAGCGACAGCCCCGCCTGCGCCGAGCTCGTGCAGCGAGTCAAGCTGTACGCGCCCGCCGACTACACCGTGCTCCTCCGCGGCGAGACCGGCACGGGCAAGGAGGTGATCGCGCGCGCCCTGCACGAGCTGTCCCGGCGCGCGAAGGGGCCGTTCGTGCCGGTCAACTGCGCGGCGATCCCGGAGCCGCTGATGGAGAGCATGCTGTTCGGCCACGAGAAGGGCGCCTTCACCGGCGCGGCGCAGGCGCGGCGCGGCCACTTCGAGGAAGCGCACGGCGGCACCATCCTGCTCGACGAGATCGGCGACATGGCGGTCGGGCTGCAGGCGAAGATCCTCCGGGTCCTCCAGGACCGCGTCGTCGCGCCCATCGGCAGCCGCCGCCAGGTGCACGTCGACGTGCGCATCGTGGCCGCGACCCACCAGGACCTGGAGGAGATGGTGCGCGCCGGCGGGTTCCGTCAGGACCTCTACTACCGCCTGCGCGAGCTCGAGATCTCGCTGCCGCCGCTACGGGAGCGCCGTGAAGACGTGCTGGCCCTCGCCCACCGCTTCCTGACCGAGGCCGCCGAAGAGCTGGGCTACGAGCGGGTCCCGGCGCTCCCCGCGGACGCGCAGGCGCGGCTGCTCCGTCACCCCTGGCCAGGAAACATCCGCGAGCTCCGACACGTGATCAAGGGCGCGGCCCTGCGCTCCGCCGGCGCGCCCGTCCAGGTCGAGCACCTCGACCTGGACCGCGTCGACCTCTCGCCGCGCGCGGTGTCGCCCGCCCCCGCGCCGACGGTCGACGTCGCCGCGCGCGCGGCGCGAGACGAAGACGCGGCGACCTGGAAGGAGCGCCTCGAGCAGCAGGAGCGCGCCGCGCTCGAGCGCTCGCTCGCGGACGCCGGCGGCAACCTGACCCGCGGCGCGGCGCTCTTCGGCGTCCCGCGCACGACCTATCGCGAGAAGCTGCTGCGGCACGGCCTCCTGCAGGCCTGAGGTCCGGCCACGCCGTCGCGGGGCCGGTAGAACGCCGGTTTGTCGGGCGCCCGCCGCGGTCGCGCTGCTACCGTACCGCGGTGACCCAGCGCTCGACAGCATCCTCGGCCACCCTGGTCGCGATCGGGGATCTGCACGGCCGCTGGCGTCCCGCCGACCAGGCCTACCTCGAACACGCGCAGCCCGACCTCGCCCTGTTCGTCGGTGACCTCAGCGACACCGAGGAGGCCGCGATGGTCGAGAAGATCGCCGCGGTCGACGTGCCGAAGGCGGTCATCCTGGGCAACCACGACGCCTGGCGCAGCATCCGCGACCG